>NZ_LNSK01000006.1:0-153967 GCF_001468495.1 Sphingopyxis sp. A083
GCTGACGCCGCATCGCGTCGACATGCTGTTGTCGGCGCTCGATCATCGTGACCGGGTCTACATCATCGAGACGTTTCACCGGCTCGGCCTGCCTGACGAGGTGATCGAGCGGCTGCTGTCGCTCGCCCGGCGCATCAACCGCCAGCCGCTCGCGGTTGCAGCGGGGTTGCTGGTGACCGCGCTTGAAACCGTGGAGGCCCAAGGCTGATGGTCAAGGCGCGTTCCACCGACCAGCTTGCGTTCGCGTTCGAGGCGCCGCGTCCCGCGACGCACGCCGCGGCGCTCGCGGGCATGGACGCGCGGATCGCGCGCATTCGCGCACGCTGTGGCGCAAGTTCCAGAAGGAAGTGCCCGAGCAGGTCGTCGTGTTCCGCCGCGAGGGCGAGGAAGCGCTGCGCAAGCTGCTACCCGCGCAAATCCGGTCGGTGCGCGAACTGCATGCCATGGAGCTGGTCAATATCGACGGCCACCGCTGCGACGTGTTCGTCCGCTGGCCCGACGGCCGCATCATCCGCCCGACGATGATCGCGATCCAGGACGTTTACTCGCGCAAGTTCCTGAGCTGGCGCATCGCAGAAACCGAGGACATGGTCACCGCGCGGCTCGTATTCGCCGACTTGTTCGCGAAATGGGGCATCCCCAAGGCTTTGCTCGCCGACAACGGCCGCGCCTTCGCGTCGAAGTGGCTGACGGGCGGCGCGAAGACGCGTTTCCGCTTCAAGGTGCGCGATGAAGACCCGACCGGCCTCCTGACCGCGCTCGGCATCCATATCCACTGGGCGAAACCCTATCGCGGCCAGTCGAAGCCGATCGAGCGGGGTTTCCGTGACCTGTGCGACGCGCTCGCCAAACATCCCGCGTTCGAGGGCGCCTACACCGGCAATCGCCCCGATGCGAAACCCGAGAATTATGGCAGCAAGGCGATCGACCTCGACACCTTCCTGCGCGTGTGGAACGCCGGGATGGAAGCGCACAACCAGCGCCTCGGCCGTCGCAGCGAAATGGCGATGGGGCGGCTGAGCTTCGATCAGGTGTTCGAGGAAAGCTACGTGCGGGCGCCGATCGGCAAGGCGACCGAAGAGCAGCTGCGCATGGCGCTGTTCGCGGCCGATCAGGTTCGCACCGACCGCAAGACTGGCGCGATCAATCTGGCGGGGAATCGCTATTGGTCCGCGGAGCTGGCCGAGCTGGCGGGGCAGCCGGTGACCGTGCGCTTCGACCCCGAGCAGCTCCACGCGCCGATCCACGTCTATGACCGTCAGGGCCGTTTCCTCGTCACCGCGCCGCTGTGGGAGGCCACCGGCTTCCTCGATATGGCGGCAGCCAAGAAGCGCCAGCGCCTCGAACGCGATTGGAAGAAGAAGACCAAGGCGGCGACCGATGCGCTCGACCTGCTCAGCGCGGACGAGCTTGTCGCGCGCATGCCGGAATATGACGAAGGTGATGCCGCGCCGACGCCGACCGTGGTCCGTCCCGTCCGTCATCGCGGCAACACCGCCGCCGCGCTGAAGCCCCTCTCACAAGCCGCTGAGCAGCCGCTGAGAACCCCCGCAGGTGAAGCCACCATCGACCGCCTTGCGCGCGCGGCCGAGCGGCACCTGCGTGCTGTCGATTAACCGCCCGTCCAAAGGAGAGAGAAGTGAACAATCCCGACGATTTTCCCGTCGATGAAGCCGAGATCAAGGCGTGGCTGTCCGAGCGCCGCACCACGACGGGTATGTCCTGGAAGGCGATCGAAGCCGAAAGCGGCATCCCGTCGGGCACGCTCTCGAACTGGGTGAACAACACCTAT
Source organism: Sphingopyxis sp. A083 (assembly GCF_001468495.1). Lineage (NCBI taxonomy): Bacteria > Pseudomonadati > Pseudomonadota > Alphaproteobacteria > Sphingomonadales > Sphingopyxidaceae > Sphingopyxis > Sphingopyxis sp. A083. The sequence continues at coordinate 1,793 of NZ_LNSK01000006.1, forward strand.
GCCGGCAAGGGCGAGAATGTCGCCCGCAAGGTCTTCCGCTATCGCCAGATGCTCGACAGCCAGGCCGAGCGCGCCGCCGATCGGCAGAGCGCCGGATTGACCGACGCCCCGTCCTACATCGAAACCGCCACCGGTCGGCGTCTGCGCGGCCTGATGACGACCGCGCATAGCGGCGAAATCACCTATGCCGCGACCGGCCCCGGCACCGGAAAGACGAAGGAAGCCGAGCAATATATCGCCTGCGTCGCCAACGCCTACATGGTGACGATGAAGCCGACGACGAAGAGCGTCACGGCGATGATGGGCGAGGTCATCCGCGCCTTGGGCGGAAAGTCGGGCACGAGCTGGGCGCGGCAGATGTCGGCGCAGGTCGTCGATATGGTCAAGGGGCGCCGGACGCTTCTGATCGTCGACGAGGCCAATTATCTGGAGTTCGAGGCGCATGAGGAGCTTCGCGCCTGGCACGATATCGCCGGCCTCGGCATCTGCCTGCTCGGCAACGAAGAACTGCATGCCACGAGGCGTTCGCCGTCGGCCGCATCACGGCCGAGTGCTGCGGATGCGGCTTGCCGCTGGCGATCGTCGCTTCCCGGAGGATCATGTGATGGATGCACGACCGGAACGGGTCCGCTGCGAACGGCAGATCGGAAAGGACGGCCTTCACGCCACAGAGCGCGAGGTACTGAGCCTTTTCGATGCCGGAGCCGGCATCAAGAATATCGAGTTCATCACCGGGCTGAAGAAGGCGACGATCCTGGCGATTACCAACCGCTTCTCCGTCACCGCCCTGGAACCCTGGAAAGAAGATGCCCGTCAGGGCAGCGCAGCGCTGCTCGCGGCGATCCGCCTGCACCATCCCGGCCATTGCGGGGTGGCATCATGAGCGCCGCCATCAAGATGATCCATGTCGCCAAGCGCGAGCTGGGGATGGATGACGACGACTATCGCGCCGTCCTCGGCCGCGCGACGCGCGGCGCCGCGACATCGCTGCGCGCGATGACCGACGGGCAGCTCCAGTTGGTCATTGGCGAGATGAAGAAGCTCGGCTTTGTTCCGTCGTCGCCCACGGGCACGAGCCGCAAGGTCAAAGGGCCGTTCGCGCCCAAGCTGCTCGCGCTCTGGCTGTCGGGCTGGAACCTCGGGATCGTTCATAGCCGCGACGATCAGGCACTGATCCACTTCGTCGAGCGGCAGACGGGCATCGCGCACGTCCAGTGGCTCCGCGATCCGCGCGATGCCGCCAAGGCGATCGACGGGCTGAAGCTTTGGATCGCGCGCGAAGCCGGCGTCATATGGCCCAAGTCGACGGTCGCGACTGGCCGGGAGATGAAGGTTGCGGTGATCGCCGCGCAGCATCGCCTGCTCGGCCTGGGCGAACATTATCGCGACAGCGCGGAAGTCTCCGACGCGCAGCTCGACAAGATCATCGGGGCGCTGGGCGCGAAGATCAGGGGCGCGAAGAATGGCTGAGCGTTCCCGCGCCGACGAGCTGCGCCGCCACCGTGAGGCGTTCGAATATGCCCGTGAGCATAATCTGACGCTCCGCGACGCCGAGAAGGCCATCGCGGCCGAGCGCAGCCGGATGGCGCGGGAAAGGCTCGCAGCTGTCCGGCAATGCGGCCGCAGCGCCGCCGCTCCGCTCGCCGCGATCGGTGCCGATCAGCCGCCGCGCCCGATCCCTGAAAACGCACCCTGGATGATGAGAGACTGATAGATGAGCGCTCCCCGCCTTTCCGATACGGCCGTCCTCCGCTTTCTTGAGCGATCGGGGGTGCAAGTCGAGCAGCTTCGCGCGACACTCGAGTCGGCGCTCGATCGTGCCGGCCACGCCGCGGCCGAACTGGGGGCGAGCGAGTATCTGATCGTTGTGGATGATCTGACCTTCGTCGTCCGCAACAGCACGGTGACCACGATCTTGCCCGATGGCTCGCCCAGCTCGCGCGCTCGCGCTCTCGCGGGCGGATATCTTCAGCGCCTCGCGTTCGGCGGGAAGGTCGAGGGGCGCAATTTCGGCGTGACGCGGACCGGCCCGGCACGGTTCGACCTGACAAAGCTGGTGCCGATGCTGGAAGCGGTCCACGAGCGCCTAGCGCCAGTTCATATCGAGCGGCTTCCCTTTGAGAAGCTCATCGCGCGCTACGATCGCCCAGGAGCGCTTTTCTATTGCGATCCGCCCTATCATGGGTGCGAGGATGACTACGGCCAGGGCGTGTTCTCACGTGCTGATTTTGCCCGTCTGAGAGACCTCTTAGAGGGCGCGAAAGGGCGCTTCATTTTGTCGATCAACGACCATCCCGACATCCGCGACCTGTTCGCCGAATGCGCGATCGAGGAGGTCGGCGTCACTTATCGTGTCAGCGGGCAGGTGACGGCCGCACGGGAACTGATTATCTCGGGCGGCAGAGGAGAATCGGAATGACCAACGACGTCGCTTTCATCAATACGCTGAACGAGAAGATCGCGGGCGAGAAGGGCGCTGGCACCAGATGCGTCGTGTTCGTCGATGGCTTTCCGAAAGGAATCGGAGGTGTGTCTATGATCGCCGTTGAAGGCGATGTCGCCATCATCGTTGCGGATGAAGAGGTGGCCTATGTGGACCCCGCGCGCGTCGTCGGGTTGAAGGTCATCGACTGAGGCAAGGCGCTTTCGAGTGCTACAACTTGTCTTGTCAGACACTCAAAAAGCTTTTGTCGCGCTTCAGGAGCCTCCGGCGGATCGGGGTGCTAAATTAGCGGCTAGCCAAGCGCGCTGCGTTCGTCCTATGTTCCGCCGATGACCTTGCCCCTGATCCTCGCCGTCGTTGCCGCCCTTGTCGTCGGTGCCGTGATCGGCTGGCTGTTCGCCGGACGGCAGGCGGGCGGGCTCAAGGCCGAACGCGACGGGCTCGCCGAACGATTCAGGATCGCCGTCACCGATCTCGCCGCCGAAGCGGAGGCACGCAAGGCCGCCGATATCCAGCTCGCGTCGCTGCTCGCCGAACAAAAGGCGCGCGACGCGGCACACGACGCGCAGGTCGCGCAGCTCAAGGAGGCACAGGCGGCGCTCACCGCGCAATTCCGCGAGGTCGGGCAGGCGATGCTGGGCGAGGCGCAGAAAAACTTCCTCGAACGCGCCGATCAGCGGTTCCGCCAGAGCGAGGAAAGCGCGGGGCAGAATCTGAAGGCGCTGCTCCAGCCGGTTCACGAGCGGCTGGAGAGATATGAGAGCGAGGTCAAGAAGGTCGAGGCCGAACGCCGCGACGCCTTCGGGCTGCTGCACGGTCAGATCGCCGCGATGCGCGAAGGCACCGAGCGGGTGTCGAGCGAGGCGGCGAAGCTGGTCAACGCGTTGCGCAACGCGCCCAAGGCGCGCGGCCGCTGGGGCGAGCAACAGCTGCGCAATGTGCTCGAAAGCTGCGGCCTGTCCGAACATGCCGATTTCCAGACCGAAGTAAGCGTCACGGATGGCGAAGGCGGGCGGCTGCGTCCCGACGTCGTGGTCAAGGTGCCCGGCGGGCAAAGCCTGGTCATCGACGCCAAAGTGTCGCTCAACGCCTATCAGGACGCGTTCGGCGCGGTCGACGAAGCCGAAAAGACCGCGCATCTCGCCGCGCATGCCGCGGCGATGAAGGCGCACGTCAACACGCTGAGCGCCAAGGCCTATTGGAACCAGTTCGACGACACGCCCGACTATGTCGTGATGTTCGTCCCCGGCGAACATTTCCTCGCCGCCGCGCTCGATCATGATGCCGAGCTTTGGGATTATGCCTTCGACCGCAAGGTGCTGCTCGCCACGCCGACCAACCTGATCGCGATCGCGCGCACCGTCGCGGCGGTCTGGCGGCAGGAAAAGCTGGCGGGGCAGGCGCGCGAGATCGCCGCGCTCGGCAAGGAGCTTTATGCGCGCATGGCGACGATGGGCGGGCATATCGCGCGCGTTGGCAAGAATCTCGATCAGGCGACCGGCGCTTACAACGCCTTTGTGGGTAGCTTCGAAAGCCAGGTGCTGACGCAGGCGAAGCGTTTCGAGGCGCTCGACGTAGAAACAGGCGGCAAGGAAATTCCCGTGCTGCCCGTCGCCGAACAGGCGGCGCGGCCGCTGGCGAAGCTTGCGGCGGCACCGGCTGCGGTGAACGACGCGAGCGAATGACCTATCGCCCCCGCTCGGGCGGAGGCGATATGGCGCGTCAGATCACGCGCTTCAGCACCGCCGTCTGGCCGCTTTCACCGATCAGCACCATCGTGCCGTCGGACGGGAAGCTCAGCCGCACCGGCGTCTTCATCAGGTCGAAGAAGGCGCGTTCCTGCGCCATGCCGGCGCCGGGGCAGGCCATCAGCGTCGCCGCAAGCTGTCCTGCGGTCAGCACGCCGTCCTCGACGGCATAGCTGCCTCCGAAGCGGTTGCAGCCCGCGCTGCCGCTCATCCGTTCTCCCTCGAAGGCGAGGTCGGTGGGGCGATCGGCGGCGACCGGCGTGCCGCCAATCGACACGAAGGTCCAGCGGGTGCCGGTAAGATCGGCGGCCGGCAAGATCGCACCGCCGCAGCCCTTAACCGTCTTGCCGTCGGCGGTGACGGTCACCGTGTCGCGATACCGGCGGTCGCTCATCCCGTCGCTGCACGCGCTGTGCGTCACATCGACGTTCAGCCGGTCGGTCACATAGCGCTCGCCGTTGAAACTCGGCCGCGCGCCGGGGTTGGCGACCGCGATCCGCGTCGCGCCATAATCGCCATTATAGGCGAGGCGCGCGGGCGTGATTTCCAGCGTCCAGCCCGGCTCGGTACCCAGCGCCATATAGGCCTCGGTCGGCGGAGCGGGCGTCGCGGGTCCGGTGCCGGTGGCAGCGCAGCCGGCAAGCGTCGCTGCGGCGGTTAGGGCGGGGACAAGCAGCATTTTCATGACAGATCCTTTCGCAGCGGCGGGTACATCGGGTCCAATGGCCGGCCGCTGAACAGGTTGCATGGCCAGCGTTCAGCTTCGCTGCTGGTTCAGCACTTCATAGGCCATGACCGCGGCCGCAACGGCCGCGTTCAGGCTGTCGGCCTTGCCCATCATCGGCATTTTTACGCGCACGTCGGCGGCTTCGGCATAGGCTTGCGGCAGGCCCTGCGATTCATTGCCGATCAGGATGAAGGTGGGGGCGGCATAACGCACCGCCTGATAATCCTTGGTGTCGTCGCCGAGCCAGGTTGCGACCAGTTCGCCGCGCCCGCTGCGCAGCCAGGGCAGAAACTCGTCCCATTCGGCCTGCACCAGCCGCTGGGTGAAGATCGCCCCCATGCTCGCGCGCACCGCCTCGACGCCATAGGGATCGGTCGATTCGCCGAGCAGGATCAACCCGCCGGCACCGACCGCGTCGCCGGTACGCAGCATGGTGCCCAGATTGCCAGGATCGCGCAGCCGTTCGGCAACCAGCCAGATCGGCGCCGCGTCGCGATCGAGGTCGGATAGCGCAGTCCGCGGCTCGGCATAGATGCCGACGACGGTCTGCGGATTGTCCTTGCCCGACAATTTGGAGAGGATCGCCGGCGTCGTGTCGATCACCTCGCCGCCGCTCGCCAGCGTCGCGTCGATCAGCGTCCGCGCGAGCGGATGCGCGGCGCCCTCGTCGGCCAGAAACAGCCAGCGCGGCAATATGCCCGCCTCGCGCGCTTCGGTCGCGATACGCAGCCCTTCGGCCAGGAACAGCCCTTCGGCCCGGCGATGCCGCTTTTCGCGCAACAGCCGCATCCGCTTGACGAGCGGGTTCGACAGGCTTTCGATTCGGGAACGGCGATGGGTCAACTCTGGTGTTCCTTGGGATTCCGTCTCCCTGAGCGAAGACGAGGGGCCCCTTCGAGCGAAGCGAGAACCCGCAATGTCCTTGCCTCGACTTCGCTCGCCATGCCCCCTCGTCTTCGCTCGGGGATGCGGCAGAAGGGAGGAGCGTATCTAGTCCTCGCCGAAGCTGTCCTTGACCAGCCCGACGAGCTTGAGCATCGCGGCTTCGGCGCCGTCGCCGCTGGTGTGGATGGTGATGCTGTCACCCTTCGCCGCGCCCAGCATCATCAATCCCATGATCGACGATCCCGATACGCGCGACCCACCCTTTTCGACCTCGACCGACACGGTTTCGGGCAGGCGGCTGACGAAGGTAACGAACTTGGCGCTGGCGCGGGCGTGCAGACCGCGCTGGTTGGTGATTTCTACCGTTTCGCTGATCTGGTTCATGGCCCCACCCCCAACATTTCCGATGCGACGGAAATATATTTCTGGCCTGCTTCCTTGGCCGCGATCACCGCGGCACGCAGGTCCATCGTCTTGCGCGCGCTTTCCAGCCGGATGAGCATCGGCAGGTTGACGCCGGCAATGACTTCGGTTCGCCCGCTTTCCAGCAGGCTGATGGCAAGGTTCGACGGGGTGCCGCCGAACAGGTCGGTCAGTATGACGACCCCGCGCCCTTCGTCGACGCGCTGGATCGCTTCGGCAATTTCGCCGCGGCGCACTTCCATATTGTCATTGGGGCCGATGCACACCGTCGCCACCGCGCGCTGCGGTCCCACCACATGTTCCATCGCCGTCACCATTTCCTCGGCGAGGCGGCCGTGTGTGACGAGAACCATTCCGAGCAGCGGCAGGGCTTTATCGGTGGGCATGAAAAGCGAGACCCTTATGTTTGTCCGCCGGGTGCGGGAGATGCGGGCGGGGGCTTGCCCTCAAGCCCATCTTGCGGGGCCGAGTCAAGGTTGCGGTGGGTCACCGTGGGCTCGTGGCCCGCGGCGCGTAGCGTTCGGGCAACACGATCGGCGACATGGACCGAACGGTGGCGCCCGCCGGTGCAGCCGAAGGCGATGGTGACATAGCTTTTCCCTTCGGCGCGGTAGCGCGGCAGCAGGGTGAGGAGCAGGGTTTCGATCTGCGCCACCGTCGCTTCATAAGCGGGATCGGTGCGGATATAGGCGGCGACGTCGGGGTCGAGCCCGGTGTGCGGGCGCAGCGCCGCGTCCCAGTGCGGATTGCGCAGATAGCGCATGTCGAACACCAGATCGGCGTGGCGAGGCAACCCGCGCGCGAAGCCGAAGCTCAATATGTTGAGCACCGGCGCATCGTCGCCGCCGCCGCCGAAGCGCTGGCGCACCTCTTGCTGCAGATCGTTGCTCGTATAGTTGGTCGTGTCGATGACATGCTCCGCCCAGCGGCGGAGCGGCTCCATCATCTCGCGTTCGCGCGCGATGCCGTCGGCGGCGGGGCGGTCCTCCGCCATCGGGTGGCGGCGGCGCGTCTCCGAAAAGCGCCGTTCGAGTTCAGCGCCCGCGCAATCGAGGAACAGCGTCTGCATGTCGCGCCCGCCCGCTTCGCGCAGTTCCTTCATGCGTTTGACGAGCAGCGCCGGCTTGAAACCACGGCTGCGACTGTCGATGCCGACCGCGATCGGCCGGTTCGCCGCGCTGCGCTGCACCGGCGCGTCAATCAGCGCGTCGAGCAGCGCGAGCGGCAGATTGTCGACAACCTCCCAACCCAGATCTTCCAGCACCTTGAGCACGGTCGACTTGCCGGCGCCCGAAAGGCCGGTGACGAGCAGGAGACGCGGTGCGGCGGGATCGCTCATGCGGCTGGCGCCAGCCGTTCGAGCGCGAGCAATATCTTGATCGGGGCCGATACTTCGAAGGCCGAAAGCAGCAGTGCGGGCAGGGGATGGCCGACAACCATTTCGACCTGATTCACCGCGGGCATGCGATCATAATGGTCGGTAAGCCGGACCGCGAGAGCCAGCGGCACCGGAGCGGTCCACGGTCGCTCGATGATGCCGATGCCGCGCACTTCCAGCTTTCCGGCCAGATTTTCGGGCGGGCGGCACCACAGGCGTCCGCGCTCGTACCATATGTCGCAGCGGTCGTCGGCGACGAGCCGCGCGCCCCGGTCGAGCAGGCGGAGCGCAAGATCCGACTTGCCTTGACCCGAATTGCCGAGAATCAGGACGCCGCCATTGCCCGCTGCCACGCAGCTCGCATGGATATTGTGGATCTCGGCCCTGGTCCTGCTCGGGAACATGGGTGCAGGCTTACCGGCGACGAAGCGGGGCTGCAAGGCGATAGGCGCCCGCGGCAAGTTCAGCCTGTGGGATCGGAGCCTTCGCGCGCGGGCAGGGTGATCAGCAGGCTGGCGCCGGGCCGGCCGTCGTCGCGGTCGCGCGCCGAGATGGTGCCGCCATGCCCCTCGATGATCGTTCGCGCGATGGCGAGGCCCAGCCCGCTATGCTTGCCGAACGCTTCCCCCGACGGCCGTTCGCTATGGAAACGGCGAAAAATTGCTTCGCGTTGCGACGGTTCGATCCCCGGCCCGTCGTCGTCGACCCGCACGTGAACCTCGTCGCCCAGCCGCGTGGCGGCGATGCAGACGAGGCCGCCTGCGGGCGAGAAGCTGATCGCATTGTCGATGACATTGTCGATCGCCCGCTCGATCCGATGGCCGTCGCCCATCACCGCAGTCGTCCCCTTGCGCGGCCGCGCAAAGGCGATGCGCGGTCGATCTTCGTTCTGGCTGTTGCGGGCGCAGCGCGCGGCGAGCATCGATTCGATCATCAGCCCGACATCGACGGGTTCAAAAGACGCGCGCGACAATTGCGCGTCGATCCGGCTTGCGTCGCTGATGTCGGTGACGAGGCGGTCGAGCCGGCGGACATCCTCGTCGGCGATAGCGAGCAACTGGGTGCGCTGCGCGTCGGACGTGACGCGCCCCAGCCCTTCGATCGCCGATCGCACCGATGCGATGGGATTTTTAAGCTCGTGGGTCACATCGGCGGCGAAATGTTCGCCCGCGTCGATGCGCTCGCGCAGCGCCTGCGTCATGTCGCTCAGCGCGCGTGCCAGCGTGCCGATCTCGTCGCGGCGGCTCGGCAGGCGGGGGACGACCACCTCGCGCGCGCGGCCCAGCCGGACGCGAACGGCGGCGCGTGCCAGTCGGCGCAGAGGGCGAACGATCGTGCGCGCCAGAAACAGCGACAGCAGGACCGATGCGATCACGACCATCGCGATGACGATCGCGAGGCGGAAGCGCTCGGCGCGCACCGTGCGCGTGATGTCGCGCGCGTTGAGCGTCATCAGCATCACCTCGGGTGTCTCCAGATCGACGACGCGGGTGGCGCTGAGCAGCGGGGTGCGTTCGGGGGCATAGCGGAATCGCGCTTGCGCTTCGCCGCTGCGCAATGTCGCTTCGGCCTCGGGCCAGGCGGCGAGCGTGTCTTGGGCCGGTTCGGTAAATTCGGGGTAGCTCGGCGCGCCGACGATCCAGTCGATGCCGCGGTCCATCGCGCGCGCCGCATCGCGCTGCCACGCCTGCAAATCGGGATCGCGAAGCGTATAGGTCGGCGGCCCATGATCGAAACTGTCGGACAGCTTGCGGCCATCGGCAGCATAGAAGCGCAGCCGCGATTCGGTCGCGCGCGTGAATTCGCCGATCAGCCGCGCACGCTGGTCGGGGCGCGCCGCCTCGAGCGCGCTGTCGAGCAGGCCGAGCTGGTCCTGCATTTCGGAAATGCGCGTATCGACGAGGCGGGTGCGATAGGTATCGAGATAGAAGAATCCGCCCGCCAGCAGCGCGATCGCCAGGATGTTGACGGCCAGGATGCGCGTCGTCAGCGACCAGCGCGCCGACCAGACGAGCGGCGCCTCTTCCTGTTCGGCAATCGACGCGTCAGCCATCATCGGAGAAACGATACCCCGCACCATAGAGCGTCTCGATCGCGTCGAAGTCCGAATCGACCTCGCGGAACTTGCGGCGCAGGCGCTTGATGTGGCTGTCGATGGTGCGATCGTCGATATAGACATCGTCCTGATAGGCCGCGTCGAGAAGCTGGTTGCGGCTGCGCACGATGCCCGGGCGGCTGGCAAGCGTCTCCAGAATCAGGAATTCGGTGACGGTCAGCGTCACATCCCTGCCGCCCCAGCTCACCTTGTGCCGCGCCGGGTCCATCGCGAGCCGGCCCCGCACGATCGGTTCGGCCGCAGGCTCGTCGTCGGCGGCCGCGGCATTGCGGTTGAGGTCGACGCGGCGCAGGATCGCGCGGATGCGGGCGATCAGCAGCCGCTGCGAAAAGGGTTTGGAGATATAGTCGTCGGCACCCATCGCGAGTCCCAGCGCCTCGTCGATCTCGTCGTCCTTGCTGGTGAGGAAGATCACCGGAAGCTGGCTTTTCTCGCGCAGGCGGCGCAGCAGCTCGAGCCCGTCCATGCGCGGCATCTTGACGTCGAAGACGGCCAGATCGGGCGGATTGTCGATGAGCGGCTTCAGCGCGGCTTCGCCGTCCGAATAGACGCGCGTGACAAAGCCTTCGGCCTGAAGCGCGATCGACAGGGATTGCAGGATGTTGCGGTCGTCGTCGACCAGCGCGATGGTTGCCGTCATGCTCTTTCCATTGGGCGGACCCGGCGCCGGACTAGCCGATCTGCCGCCCAGCGACAACTGCGCACAGCCGGACCGCGATTCACCTTTTAATCTTTTGACCTCGGCCTCGGCTATCGCTAACGCGGCCGGGATTTCGGAATCGGCGTGACGTCGGCACCCCATGTTCATGCGGGCCCATCGCTTTCGCATGGCATGTCCTGCATACCTATGCAAAGGTGCGCGCGGCGCAGAGGAAAGGCGAAGCAAATGACCAAGGTTGTGATCGGCACCGACACCGTCGAAACCAAAGCGGATGTGGCCGAAAACTGGGGCACCGCGCAGCTCGTCGAGGATGCCGTGCGCAATGGCGAAGGCCTGCTCGCGAAGGACGGCCCGCTCGTCGTCGCCACCGGCAAGCACACCGGGCGCAGCGCCAAGGACAAGTTCATCGTCCAGGATGCCGAAACGGCAGATACCATCTGGTGGGGCAAGACCAATGTGCCGATGACCCCCGATCATTTCGCCGCGCTCAAGGCCGATTTCTTTGCCCATCTCGCATCGCGCGACCGCGTCTATCGCCAGCAGCTGTTCGGCGGTTCGCAGCCCGAATATCGCGTCGGGGTGCAGGTCATCACCGAATTCGCCTGGCACAGCCAGTTCATTCGCACGCTGCTCTGCCGTCCGACGGCCGAGGAACTGGCGTCCTTCGCGACCGAATATACGATCATCGACCTGCCGAGCTTCCGCGCCGACCCGGCGAAACATGGTTCGCGCACCGAAACGGTGATCGCGGTGAACTTCTCCGAAAAGCTGATCCTGATCGGCGGCACGCAATATGCCGGCGAGATGAAGAAGTCGGTGTTCGGCATCCTCAACTATCTCCTTCCGGTGCAGGGCGTGATGCCGATGCATTGCTCGGCGAACATCGGCGCCGACGGCGATACGGCGGTTTTCTTCGGCCTGTCGGGCACCGGCAAGACGACGCTGTCGGCCGACGCCTCGCGCACGCTGATCGGCGACGATGAACATGGCTGGTCGGACACCGCGGTCTTCAACTTCGAAGGCGGCTGCTACGCCAAGATGATCCGCCTGTCGGCGGAGGCCGAACCCGAAATCTATGCGACGACGAAGCGTTTTGGCACGGTGCTCGAAAATGTGGTGATCGACCCCGCGACGCGCGAACTCGACCTCGACGACAACAGCCTCGCCGAAAACAGCCGCGGGTCCTATCCGATCGACTTCATCCCGAATGCGTCGGAAAAGAATATGGGCCCGGTGCCCAAGAATATCATTATGCTCACCGCCGATGCCTATGGTGTGCTGCCGCCGATCGCGAAGCTGACCCCCGATCAGGCGATGTATCACTTCCTGTCGGGCTATACTGCGCGCGTTGCGGGCACCGAAATCGGCGTGACCGAGCCCGAGGCGACCTTCTCGACCTGCTTCGGCGCGCCGTTCATGCCGCGCCATCCGTCGGTTTACGGCAACCTCCTCAAGGAGCGCATCGCCAAGGGCGGCGTCGAATGCTGGCTCGTCAACACCGGCTGGACCGGCGGCATGGCGACGATGGAGGGGATCAGCCGCATGCCGATCAAGGCGACCCGCGCACTGCTCAACGCGGCGCTCGACGGCAGCCTGAACAATGCGGAATTCCGCAAGGATCCGAATTTCGGCTTCATGGTTCCCGTTGCGGTGCCCGGCGTCGATTCGGGCCTGCTCGATCCGCGCGAAGCCTGGGCCGACAAGGCGGCCTATGACCGCACGGCGCAAACGCTGGTGCAGCAATTCATCGACAATTTCGCGCAATTTGCGGACCATGTCGACGAAGGCGTCCGCAACGCCGCACCACAGGCCGCCGTCGCGGCCTAAGGGTTAGAACCCGCCCAATACGCCGCTGAGGCGCCCAAATGGCAATGCTCACGAGCCAAATTGCTCGCCGGGAACAGTGGTTCTGTTTCCAAGAGCAATTTGGCTCGTGGGCGAAGCCATTTGGGCGTCCCTTCGGGATTTGACCGATTTCGTCCATTGCCGCGTCGAAGAGCCTTGGGATATATCTATATCCGGGCGTCTCTTCTCCTTGCACTGAACGAAATCGCTTCAAACCTCAGCGGTGTATTGGGCGGGTTCTAACCCCAACCCGGAAACTTCCGGGTGCTCATTCACCCGGAAGGACCGGACCCATGACCACCGACATGACCCCGCGCCTGTTCGAGCGCGATGCCGATATTCGCGCGATCGGTGCAGGCTTGCTCGCCTGCACCCTGCCGCGCGAGGCGTGGACGCACGAGGCGCATCTGGCGGCGTGCCTCTGGCTGCTGAGCGAGCGCCCCGACATCGACGTCGATGCCGAAATTGGGCCGATCATCCGCCGCTTCAACGAAAGCGTGGGCGGCGTGAACGACGACACGCAGGGCTATCACGACAGCATCACCCGCGCCTATGTCGCGGGGGTGCGGCTGTTCCTCGCTGAAACGGCGGAGACGGACCTGACCAGCCGCGTCAATGCGTTGCTGCGATCGCCCGTGGGCGCGCGCGACTGGCCGCTGCGCTTCTACAGCCGCGATCTGCTCTTTTCGGTGCCGGCGCGGCGCGGGTTCGTCCCGCCGGACCTCGCGCCGCTGCCTGCGCCGTGATAGCGTCGGTTCCGACTCGAAGCGAAGGAGCGCAGCCATGAGCATCTTGGACAATATTCTCGGACAGATTTCCGGAAACGACACGGTGGCTAACCTTGCCGCCAAGGTCGGCCTGTCGCCCGAGCATGTCGAATCGGCAATTGCCGCGCTCGCCAAGCATCACCCGATGCAGGGTGACACCGCCGAAGGCGCTGCCGCGACCACCGGTCTGCCGCTCGACAAGTTGCAGGAGATCATCGGCCAGATCGGCGGCGAAGGCTCGCTCGGCCGCTTTGCGCAGATGGTCCAGCAGGACGGCGGCGCGGGCATTCTCGGTGCGCTCGACCGCGATGGCGACGGCAACCCGCTCAACGACCTGGGCGGCATCGCGGGCTCGCTGTTCGGGAAGAAATAGGCAAACCCGTCAGGTCCGCCTACCGTCGACGATAGCGTCAGCGAAGGATCGCCTTGCCTTTTTCCGGGCGCTATCCTCTCGTTTCCGCGATATATTCGTCGACATTCTTCGCGAGCACGTCGAGCGGCACATTGCCGCCCAGCACGACCGTATCGTCGAAATCGCGCAGGTCATATTTGGCACCGCGCGCGGTCTGCGCGCGGCCGCGCTGGCGGACGATTTCGCTGTGGCCGACCTTGTAGCCGCAGGCCTGCCCGACCCAGCTGCAATAACGATCGACTTCGCTCGCGACCTCCAGCGGGTTCGATCCGTTGCGTTCGACGAAGAAGCGCACGCCCTCCTCGCGCGTCCAGCGCTTCGCGTGGATCCCCGTATCGACGACGAGGCGGCAGGCGCGAAAGGCGATCGACTGAAGATAGCCGAGCCGTCCGACCTCGAAATCGTCGTAAAGCCCCAGCTCGTCGGCAAGCTGCTCGGCATAGAGCGCCCAGCCCTCGGAATAGGCGTTGAAGGCGAGCATCGAGCGGATCAGCGGCATCTTGTTGGCATATTCGCCCTGCCAGGCATGGCCCGGGATCGCCTCGTGCATCGCGAGGTCGGGGAGCGAATATTTGCTGTGCAGATCGGTCGTGCGCAGGTTGATCCAGAAACGGCCGGGGATCGATCCGTCGATCGATCCGGCGCCGCCATAGGCCGCGGGCGCGCCGGGTTCTTCGGCGAGCGGCAGGCGCTTCACCTCGACATTGCCCTTCATCATCGTGCGGAAGGCGCGCGGCAACTGGGCGCGAATCTTGTTCAGCCAGCTCTGGATATAGGCGACGATCTCGGCCCGGCCTTGGTCATTGTCGGGGAATTTGAAGCGCGGGTCTTTCGCCAGCGCGTTCATCCGGTCGCCGACGGACCCTTGCGTATAGCCGAGCTTCTGAAGGATCGGGTCCATCCGCCCGTGCAACTCTTCGAGCTGCTCCAGACCCATTTTGTGAACCTCGTCGGGGGTCATCCGCGTCGTGGTCGATGCGCGCAGCGCCCAGGCATAGAATTCGTCGCCGTGCGGGCGTGCCCACATGCCCGCGTCCATCGTCGCCTTCGGCCGTTGCGCCTTGAGTTCGGCAAGCTGGCGTTCGAGCGCCGGTACCACCGTCTCGCGCGTGATCGTTTCGGCGCGCGGACCCCAGTTCCCCGCAATATTCTGTTCGCGCGTCCGGGACGCGAGGCTCTCGACCAGTCCGCCGCCGTCGCGGGCGTCGGCAAGGCTCGCCTCCATCTGCTTGACCGCCTTGTCGATCAGGAAGGCCGGGGCGATGAGGCCTTGGGCGGCGGCGGCCTTGAGCCGTTCGGTTTCGCCGTCGAGCGCGGCAGGATAGGCGGCGAGGCGCGCAAGATAGGCCTCGGCGTCGGCGCTCGTCTTGACCGGATGATCGCTGTCGAGAAATTTCGGCACGTCGAGATAGGCGCCGACATTCTGGATGACGACATAGGGCGTGTTGCGCCAACCGCCCACCGCAACATCGCCATAGGGCTGCGCAAAGCCGGCGAGCGCGACGTCATAGGCGCTGTCGACGACCGCAAGACTGGTTCGCGTCGCATGGTCGAGCCCCGCCGTGTCGAAGGCGCGGACGCGCGCCAGGTCGGCCTTCAGCGTCGCCGCCAGTGCCTGCTGCCCCGCCGCCGACCGATCGCCGAGCTGCGCCCGCATCGCCGCGCGCGCGCCGGTATCGATGCCGAGCGAGGTCGCTCCCTCGGGCGAATGGGCGAGGAGATTGTCGGCGATCGAGGTCAGCAGCGCGTCGGCGCCCGCCGTGCCGTCGCCGCTGGTCGCGGGCGCGAAGGCGCGGGCCGGCGCGGTCAAGGCCAGCCCCGCGACTCCGGCACCGAGGGTGGCGATCGTCTGACGGCGGCTGACGGGCGTATGGAATGGATCGGACACGGACGGCTCCCTCGCGACTTGTTTCTGTTGAAACCTGTCTAGGCACCGCGGCGCGGGGGTCAACCGGAACCCGTTCCTCCCTGCCGCAAGGCGGTGGGGAGGGGGACCATCCGAAGGATGGTGGAGGGGCGGCAACGTGGCGCTATCGCCCCTCCGTCAGCGGCCTTGCCGCTGCCACCTCCCCATCGCGTCGCGACGGGGAGGAGCAAGAAAAGGATCAGTCGGTCAGGTCGGCGGGAACCTTGCCGCCGTTTGCGGCAAGCTCGCGCATCACCGCTTTATGCAGCCAGATATTCATTTCGGCGCTGCCGTTGAGTTCGCCGGTATAGCCCAGTTCCTGCGCCAGCTCCTTGCGATTGGCAAGGCTCGAATCGATGTCGAGCAGCTTCATCAGATCGACGATCGAGGTGCGCCAGTTGAGCGGCTGCGTCACCTTGGCAGCTTCTGCGGCGAGGATAGCCTCGACATCGACTTCGCTGATTGCGGCAGTGGGCACTGCGACCGCGGCCGGACCAGCGGGGACCTCGGGAGGAGCAGCCGGTGCCGCTGGAGCGGGAGTGGCGGCTTCCGCCTTCTTGCCGAAGATCGCGTCTTTTATCTTGCTGAAAATGCTCATGTTCATGCTCCCACTTTGGTCCGGCGCTTCGGACGAAGCGCGCCAGACTCATTTATGCGGCGGGTGGATGACAGGAGAATGAACCGCTCCCCCGCGGTGCCCGCGCTGCTATACCAACCCCCATCGGCTGAGTTCGATCCCGCGCCGCGGTGGGAGAATTTGCATGAATCTCCCCGACATTCTGCAGCCGGTCGGCGGCATCAAATCTCGATGGTACGCGTGCTGGGGCTAGCGCCGGAACGCCGGGGTCAGAGCCCGGACGGCCCTGACCCGCAGCATTGCCCATCGCCTCAGCTATAGGGCGGAGCGTCCTCGAACTCTCCGAACGCCGGATAGTCGTTGGCGACGCTGGCGGTGAAGTTGGGCGCGCGCTTTTCGAGGAAGCTGGTTACGCCTTCGGCCGCGTCGGGGCTGCGGCCGCGAGCGAAGATCACGCGGCTGTCCCAGCGGTGGGCGCTCATCGGGTGCGGGGCGCCGAGCATCCGCCACATCATGTGCCGCGTCAGCGCGACCGATACCGGAGCGCTGTCGCCGGTCAGCTCACGCGCTTTGGCGATCGCGGCGTCGACCAGCTCGCCTTGCGTATGGACCGACTGTACCAGCCCCTTTTCATGCGCTTCGGCGGCGGGGATCAGCCGGCCCGAATAGCACCAGTCGAGCGCGGTCTGGATGCCGACCAGTCGCGGCAGGAACCAGCTCGATGCCGCTTCGGGAACGATCCCGCGGCGCGCGAAGACGAAGCCGTAGCGGGCGTTGTCGCTCGCCAGCCGGGCATCCATCGATAGCGTCATCGTCGCGCCGATGCCGACCGCGGCGCCATTGATGGCACCCAGGACGGGCTTTTTCGCTTCGAAGATGCGCATCGACACGCGGCCGCCGCCATCGCGGATCAGCGGGTGCGACCAGTTGATCGTGCCGTCTTCGCCGATCGGGCTGGCCGGGGTGCCGTCGGGCAGCAGCGCCTGCTTGTCGGCGCGCTTGTCATAATCGAAGGTCGCGGCGCCCGCGCCCAGATCGGCGCCCGCGCAATAGGCCTTTTCGCCATGACCGGTGAAGATCACCGCGCGGACGCCGTCGTCGGCATCGCATTCGTCGAGCGCGGTAATGATTTCCTGCATCATCTCGCCGGTGAAGGCATTCATGCGGTCGGGGCGATAGAGGGTCAGCAGCGCGATACCCTCATGCTTGTCGAGACGAATCTGTTCGAAACTCATCTTCTCTCTCCTTGGCTTTGGCCGCAGCGTTGCAAGCGACGGCGTCGAGTGCAAGCACTTTACGTAAACGTAAAGAAAGATCCTCTCTGTCGCGCAGCGATGGGGAGGGGCCATCCGAAGGATGGTGGCGGGGCAGCGGCGTTGCGCAAAGGCCCCTCCGTCAGCGGCTGCGCCGCTGCCGCCTCCCCATCGCTGCGCGACAGGGAGGATCGCTTTCAACCCGGGGATGACGCGCCCTCGCTTTGTCGCTATAGGCGCCCCGACCGCCCCGGCGTCGCGCTCACATTTGAGTCGCTTTGCCGGGGCCATTCATTTGGTTCCGACAGAAAGTTGACCGCCATGGCCCGTCGCCGCCAGATCTACGAAGGCAAAGCGAAGATCCTCTACGAAGGCCCCGAACCGGGCACGCTGATCCAGTATTTCAAGGATGATGCGACTGCATTCAACGCGCAAAAGCGCGGCACGATCAACGGCAAGGGCGTGCTCAACAACCGGATTTCGGAGCATGTCTTCACGCTGCTGGGCAATATCGGCGTGCCGACGCACTTCATCCGCCGCCTCAACATGCGCGAACAGCTGATCCGTCAGGTCGAGATCGTGCCGATCGAGGTGATCGTGCGCAATGTCGCGGCGGGCACGCTGTCGAAGCGCCTCGGGCTGGAGGAAGGCACACCGCTGCCGCGCACGCTGATCGAATATTGCTACAAGGACGATGCGCTTGGCGATCCGCTGGTCGCCGAAGAACATATCGCCTGCTTCAACTGGTGCAGCCAGGACGAACTGCACGACATTCAGGACATGGCGATCCGCATCAATGATTTCATGAGCGGCATGTTCGCGGCGGTCGGCATCCGCCTCGTCGACTTCAAGCTCGAATTCGGACGGCTCTACGACGGCGATTACAGCCGCATCATCCTGGCCGACGAAATCAGCCCCGACGGTTGCCGCCTGTGGGACATGAACACCAATGAAAAGCTCGACAAGGATCGCTTCCGCCGCGACCTTGGCGGCGAAGTCGAAGCCTATCAGGAGGTCGCACGGCGCCTTGGCCTGATGCCCGAAGGCGGCGACAATGCGGTGCTCGACCTCGAAACGCACCGCAAGAAGAAGGGCAGCTAAGGCCGCCCCGACCCCGCACGCGTCTGAGCGTTTACAGCGGCGTCATAGCGAGAAGCCGAAGTCGACGCGGCAATCCAGAGCGCGCGTAAACCGCTCTGGATTGCTTCACTCGGCCTTGCCGGGCTCGCCATGACGAAGTTTCGTCGCTGAAGCTGCCTCAGATATTGATGCTCGTCGGAATCAGGCTGGGCTGCAGATAGGGATAGGGCTGCCGCCGCTGCGCGTTGCGCGCGGCGATCGCGGTTTCGACATTGGCCAGCGCCCCCTTGAACCACGCGAGCGGCCCCTCGGGCGCGGTGACACGCGGATCCTGGAACCAGGGCGGGTAGGGGAAGCTGTTGCTGCGATAGTCGCCGAGCGGGCGGTAATGCACCGAACCCAACAGTTCGAGCACGTTGAGCTGTTCGAGCGCCAGCGCCATCGGTGGCATCATCGCGAGCCAGCCCGGCTTGTCCTGCCCACGCTCGCAATCTGGCGCGGCCTGCCACGCCGCGCCGGTGACGGCGGGCGCAAAGGCCATGATGTCCTTTTGCGGGAAATTCACCGCGGCATGCTGTGCGCTCGCGGTGAACATCACCATAGTGCAGACATCGGCAAGCTGGTCGCGCGTGGCGATCGGGCCGAAACCCGTGATCCGCGCTTCGCCGGCCAGGCTGTCGGCCCAGGCGGCGAGTTCGGTGTCGCCGACAACCGCGTCATCGTCGGCATAATAGAGCCAGACATATTGGCGCGCCCATTCGCGGATCGCATTCCACACCAGCAGCGCGTCGTCGCGATAGGGATAGTCGGCGAGCGTCGATCCGGTCCCGACCCCGCGTGCGGCCAGATCGGCCGGCAGCATCTTGCCGTAAAAGTCGAAGGCCAGCCGGTCGTCGGCCGCCGCGGCCTGGCTGGATGCGATAGTGCCTGCGAAAATATGGTCGATCGGCCCGTTCGCGGCGATCAGCGAGGTCGCGGCCTGATCGTTGATGAACAGTGTCCCTTCGAAATGCGGGACGAGCAGCGCCCATAGCGGATGCGCCTGGGCCAGATGGCGGTGTGTGGCGACCGCGAAAGCCTCGATCACCAGATGGGTGCGCGCCAGATGCGTGAAGAGTTCGTGATAATTGCCGTCGGCGACCTGAACGACCAGCTTCGCCATCTCCCAGCCCCATTGCGCATCGGCGGCGGCCGAGGGCGTGAAGATGGGGTGCAGCGCGGGATCCTGCCCGCACTGGATCGCGACCGGAACGAGTGCCGATCCGCCCGGCGGCACCGCGAACAGCGCAATCGGCTGCCAGACATATTTGGCAAGGCTGCCGTAGGTGCCCGGCGTCAGCACCGCGAGTTCGGCATAGTCGAGCAGGAACAGCCGGCGCTCGGCAAGCGCGGCGTCCAGCGTGTCGCCATTGACCACCGCGGCATAGCGCGCGGGGCTGAGCGGGAAATTGGTCGGGAGCGCGTCGCCCGCCGCGGCGATCAGCATATTGTTCGGCCCCTGAACGCGCAGCCGCGCGAAACAGGCATCGTCCTGAAAATCATAGGCGACACCGGGAACGGGCAGCGTCCGGAACAGGGCGCGATAAGCGTCGAGGCTGCGCGGCGCGCTGCTGCCGAGGCCGGCCACTTCGGCCGCGCTGACCTTGATCAGCGCTTCGATCCGCTGGCGATGCGCCTCCAGCTTCGCAAGCTGCGTGTCGGCTTCGACCGCAGCCACAACATGTTCGACCTCATCGACGAAATGGCCGAGGAGCGACGTGCCATCCTTCATCGCATGGCCCGCCGCGATCCGCGCGGTCGATTGCTCGATCGCGTCGCATTCGGCCAGCGCGGCTTCATAGGTGCTGCGCGGCGTATCGAGTTCGCCCTTGTCGACGCCGTCCAGCTTCACCGCGAGTGCATTGCGCACGATCGCCAGCCCGACGCCGATCAGGATCGCGAACCAGGCGATCGTCGGCATATCCTGTTTGGGCACGTCGGTTGCGAGCGGAACGCCGGGAAGCGACGGCTCGTCGGTCGTCCACATATAGACCTGCCGCGTCGCAGCGAGTTGCGCGGCGCGCGCGGCCTGCTCCGCCGGCGTGTCCTGCTGCGGCAGACTGGGCGCGGCGGGCGGAAGGATTGCGCCGTCGATCTGGCTGGGGGCGGTGAAATCGGGCGAAGGGAAGGACATGCGAAAGCTCCTGCGACATGAACGCGGCGCGAGGGATCGCAGAACATGGTTAATTTTTGGCATGCCGCAGGGAGGGGGCGGCCCGGTTAGGGCGATGAAAAACAATCCTTCCTTTGTTTAACGCATGCTTTACCCCCGCTTGATACCCAGCCGGAATGACGGGGGTTATAGCATGGATGCGGCGGCGCTTTTTTCCGCCATTGCCGGAGGATATCCGGGACGATGTCGCGATTCTGCGCGCCAATCGTATCGAGACGCTGACCCCGATGCTTTTTCTGATGCTCGCGGCGACAACGCCGACCGCCATTTATGGCGGCATGCCGAGCGTCCATCCGATCATCCGGATCGGCTTTCCGGTCGTTCTGGCGGCGGTGTGCCTGCTCGGCTTCGCTGCGCAGATGCATTATCGTGGCCGGCGCATGAGCCCGCGGCGCGCGCGGCGGGTGATCGTCGAGGCAGCGTGGGTGTCGGGCATGATGGGCGCGATGTGCAGCAGCTGGACGGTGGTCAACTGGCTCGCCGCGCCGCCCGAAAATCACAGCTATTATGCGATGATCATGGCGATGGGGTCGCTGGCGACCGCCTATTGCCTGTCGTCGACGCGCTTCGCGGCGTTGCTCAATCTGGGCATCGGGATGGTGCCGATCGCCTATCTGATGCTGACCTCCGGCCACGCGCCCGAGATTGCGGCGGGCACCAGCCTGGTCGTCGCGACGATGTTCCTGGTGCGCATGATCCTTCAGCAGCATGGCCAGCTTGTCGACCTGCTGGAATTGCAGCGGCAGATGCGCGATCTGGCGCATAGCGACGCGCTGACCGGGCTGCCCAACCGGCGTGCGTTCGACCTGCGGCTGGAGGAAGAAATCGCGCGCGCGGCGGATGACGAGATATTCGCGATCGCGCTGCTCGATCTCGACGGCTTCAAGCCGGTGAACGACCGGCACGGCCATGCCGCCGGCGATCAACTGCTGTGCGAAGTCGCGGCGCGGCTGCGCCGGGCGTGCGGCGATCATGCGCTGGTCGCGCGGCAGGGGGGTGACGAATTCGCCATTCTGGTGCCGCGCCGTTCACCGCTGCTTGCCACCGCGCTTGCCGATCATCTGCTCGCCGCGCTCGTCGCGCCCTACCGCATCGGCGGCCAGCCATTGCGCGTCGGCGCGAGCGTCGGGGTCGCCAACTGGCCCGGCGACGGTGGCAGCGCGCGCCGGCTTTTCGACACCGCCGACCGCGCCCTCTATGCGGCGAAGGCGGCTGGTCGACCCGACATGTCGCCGGTCGAAAGCATCGGCATCGCAAGCTGATGCGGGCTTGACCGCCCCATATGGGGCGGTCAGACCGGTCGCCATGAAGCGGACCATTTTCTGGCGCGTCTCGACCGCGCTCTCGCCCCTTGCCCTCATCGCCGTCAGCATATCGCCGGTTCTCGCGAAACCCGCCGCCGCCCCCGCCGCAGCGCAGGTCGTGCCGGTCAATCCGCAGACCGCCGCCGCCAAGGCCTGGAATTTCGCGGCCAGCGATGTGCCCGTCGATTCAAACATCGTCTTCGGCGTGCTCCCCAACGGGATGAAATATGCGCTGTTGAAGAACAGCACCCCGAAGGACAGCGTCGTCCTGCGCATGCGTTTCGACGTCGGCAGCTTTGCCGAAGCCGAGGATCAGCGCGGGCTGGCGCATTTCATCGAGCATATGGCGTTCAACGGATCGACCCATGTGCCCGAGGGCGAGATGATCAAGCTGCTCGAAAGGAAGGGGCTGGCTTTCGGCGCCGATACCAACGCCTCGACCGGCTTCGATCAGACGGTCTACCAGCTCGACCTGCCCAACGCGTCGGACGATCTGATCGACACCGGTCTGATGTTGATGCGGGAAACCGCGAGCGAACTGACGATCGACCCCGCCGCGGTCGACCGCGAACGCGGGGTCATCCTGTCGGAGCGCCGCGCGCGCGATACCTATCAGCTGCGCAATATCGTCGATCAGCTCGGTTTCCAGATGAAGGGGATGACGGTCGCGGACCGGATGCCGATCGGAACCGAAGAGGTCATCCGCACCGCGCCCGCATCGCGCCTGCGCGACCTTTACGATCGCTATTACCGGCCCGAACGCGCGACGCTGGTGATGGTCGGCGATTTCGATCCTGCCGCGGTCGAAGCGAAGATCAAGGCGCGCTTCGCCGACTGGCAGGGCCGCGGCCCGGCCGGTGCCGATCCCGACATCGGCACGCTCGATTTCAAGCGCCCCGCCGCCGCCGAATCCTTCGTCGACCCTGCGATCCAGGATTCGGTGACGATCGCCAGCTTCAAACCCTGGGTGCAGGAAGCCGACACCAAGGCTAAGCGCGCGCGCAAGCTCGCCGAAGACATTGGCGAAGCGATCCTGAGCCGCCGTCTTGCCAAGATTGCGCTCGACGAGGATTCCCCGATCCTGGCGGGCTATTTCAGCGAAGCCGACGGGTGGAAGGTCTTCGATCAGGTCACCGTCGGCGCGGTCGCCAAGGAAGGGGCGTGGACGGAGGCGCTCGGCCTGATCGAGCGCGAGCTGCGCCGCGCCGTCCAGTTCGGCTTCACCCAGGCCGAGGTCAACGAACAGATCGCCAATCGGCGCACCGCGCTCAAGAATGCCGTCGCCGGCGTGACGACCCGGCGCAGCGACGCGCTCGCCGATGTGCTGGTCGACGCGTCCGAAGGCGATTATGTCGTCGTGCGTCCCGAAACCTCGCAGGGGCTGTTCGATGCAATCGCGCCGCAGCTGTCGGCCGATGCGGTGAGTGCGGCTTTCCGCAAACGGATGGAGGGCTTCAGCCCGCCGCTCGCGCGCGTCACCGCCAAGACGCCGGTCGAGGGCGGCGACAAGGCGATCCTTGCCGCGCTCGACACGGCGCGCGCGGTCGCGGTGACGCCCCCGGCGCAGGCGCAGAGCGCGGCCTTTGCCTACGACAATTTCGGCACGCCCGGCGCGATCGTCAGCGATGACCGCATCGACGACCTCGGCATCCGGCGCATCCGCTTCGCCAACAATGTGATGCTCAACATCAAGAAGACCGATTTCCAGAAGGACAAGGTCTATCTGTCGGTGCGCGTCGACGGCGGGACGCTGCTTGCGACGCGCGACGACCCCACCAAGGTCGCGCTTGCGGGGTCGCTCAGCCTTGGCGGGCTGGAAGCGCACAGCCTCGACGATCTGCGCACCATTTTTGCCGGCAAGACGGTCAGTCCCAGTTTCGGCATGGCCGATATCGACGCTTTCGGCAGCAAGGCGATCACCTCGCCCGACGATTTCGCCGCGCAGGCCGAACTGATGGCGGCCTATCTGACGCATCCCGGCTACCGCGCCGACGGGCTCGCGCTGATCCGTCGCTATCTGCCGCAGCAATATGCCGCCAATGATGCGACGCCCGGCGCGGTGCTGGCGCGCGACAGCGGCGGCATCCTTGCCAATGGCGACCCGCGCGAGGAGACGCCGCCGCTTGCGACGATGATGTCGCTCGACTGGAGCAAATTGAAAGCGGCGGTCGCCGACAGCTTTGATCATGGCGCGATCGAGATCGGCGTCGTCGGCGACATCGACGAACAGGCGGCGATCGACGCGATCGCGGCAACCTTCGGCGCGCTGCCCGAACGCCGCGCGGCGTTCGATCCGCACAGCGACGCGCGCAAGCGCGACTATCCGGTCGACCACAGCGAACGCACGCTGATTCACAAGGGGCCGGCGGACCAGGCCGAACTGCGCGTCTATTGGCCCGCGCGCGACGACAGCGATCTGACCGAGGCGATGCGCCTCAACCTGCTGTCGCGCGTGATGCAGCTCATGCTCACCGACGAACTGCGCGAAAAGCTGGGCGAAACCTACAGCCCGTCGGCGGGAGCCAGCCTGTCGGACGAATATCCGGGCTATGGCTGGCTCGTCGCCGCGAGCAATGTCGATTACAAGGATCTGGCGACGACGCGCGCCGCGATCTTCGCGATCGCCAAGGAATTGCGCGACAAACCCGTCGATGCCGACACGCTCGATCGCGCGCGCAAGCCGCTGGTCGAGGCGATGACCAAGGCGCGGCGCGAAAATGCCTATTGGCTGGCCTATGTCGCCGAGGCGACGAGCCGCGCCGACCGGCTCGACCGCAGCCGCAACGGCATCGCGGCAGTCGAGGCTGCGACGCCGGCCGAGCTTGAAGCGCTCGCCAAACGCTATCTTGTCGACGACAAGGCGCTGGTGATCCGGGCGATCAGCGACAAGGCCGGAAAATAGCGGGACGCGCGGCCGGCCCGACGGGGCGGCCGCGGCCCGGTTCTATTTCTTGAGCCCGATTTCGCGGAGCCGTTCCTGCAGATATTCGTCGGCGGTGATCGGCGTCGGATACAGGTTCGGATGCTCGGCATCGATGCAATTATCCAGCGTCACGATCGGATAATCCGAACGGAAGTGCAGGAAGAAGGGCATCGAATAGCGCGCAACGCTGGCGCGGCCGGCGTCGGGATTGCGCACGCGGTGTGTGGTCGAGGGCAGGCGGTTGTTGGTCAGCCGTTGCAACATGTCGCCGACGTTCACCGCCATGGCGCCCGCAGGCGGCGATACCGGAAGCCAACTCCCATCCTTGTCGAGGATTTCGAGGCCCGCTTCTTCGGCACCGAGCAGCAGGGTGATCGTATTGATATCTTCGTGCGCCTCGGCGCGGATGCCCTTCGCCGGGCCTTCGACGGGCGGGTAATGCAGCAGGCGCATCACGCTGTTGCCGTCCTTCACCGTGTCGTCAAAGAAATCGGGTGCGAGGCCAAGGTAGCGCGCGATCCCGGAGAGCAGCTTGCCGCCGACGCGGTCGAATTCGGCGAACAGCCGGTCATAGGTTTCGCGAAAGCCCGCGACTTCGGCCGGCCAGACATTGTTCGGCTGTTGCGCGGCAAGCGGGTGGCCGGCGGGCAGGTCGCGGCCCACGTGCCAGAATTCCTTGAGGTCGACTTCCTTCGCGCCCTTCGCGATTTCGGTGCCGAAAGGAGTGTAGCCGCGCGCGCCGCCGCCGCCCGCGATATGATAGGCGCGCTTCGCCGCTTCGGGGAGTGCGAAAAATTCCTTCGCTTTTGTCCAGGCGTCGTCGATCAGCGCTGGATCGATGCCGTGATCGGTAATCATCGCGAACCCGAAGCGTTCGAACGATCCGCCGAAATCCTGGGCGAAGCGATCGTCGGGCAGCGACATGGAAATAACGGGAACGGCAGCGGTCATAAGGGGTGTGTCCATTTGTTGGTGCTGTGGCACGCCATGCCGGTCCCGCCGGGGCGCGTCTTTGACATGAATCAGGATTTAGGCGGGTCGGCGCGGTTGCGAAAGAGGAAAAGGATGCTTTCGCGTCGGCGCGCGCTGGGCTAGGCCCCCGCCATGGGCAAGCAATATTGGCTGATGAAATCCGAACCCGACGTCTATGGCTGGGACGACCTGGTCAAGGACGGCACGGGCATGTGGGACGGCGTGCGCAACCACAGCGCCAAGCTGAACATGATGGCGATGAAGGTCGGCGACGAGGCGCTGTTCTATCACAGCAATATCGGCAAGGAATGCGTGGGGATCATGCGCATTACCCAGGAAAGCGCGCCCGATCCGACCGCCGAGGAAGGATCGCCGTGGGTCATCGTGCGCGTCGCGCCCGTGCGCCCGCTCGCGCATCCGGTGACGCTGGCGGCGATCAAGGCCGATCCCAAGCTTGCCGACATGGACCTTATCCGCCTGTCGCGCCTGTCGGTCGGGCGCGTGACGCCCGACGAGTGGAAGCATATATTGAAAAAGTCGGAAAAGCCCGAAGCCTAGCGCAGTTTCGACTGCATGTGCGCCGCCACCGAGGGGTGGAGCGGATAGACGAATTCGCAGCCGAAGCTGTTGCCGTCGGCGCGCCGGATCACCGCTTCGAGCGGCTGCAGGCCCGGCAGGTTGACCCATATCTGCTTGCCGATCTGCGGCCGCGAAAAGGTGATCATGCGAAAGCCCGTCGACGACAGGTCGAACAGTTCGACGTCGAACGGGTTGAAGCCCGCTTCGCGATAGCGCGCGCGCCCGCGGACGGTGGCGCGTTCGGCGCGGCGCCCTTGCGGCGAAAGGTCTTCGGTGTCGGTCGTGCAGGCGTTGGCCACTGTATTCAATCCCACTGGTCGGATTATCGATTCGCATTTTTAGCGCCGCGCTGGTGAACGCAAACTCGACGGAATTGGTGAAAATCGCCTATACCATGGGGTCTTCGGCCAGCGTCATCTCCTGCCCCGGAAAGGGACGGGCGAGGCCGGCCGCGTCGCGCCAGTCGGCGGTCAGCCAGCGCGCATAATCGCCGGGACGGAGGATGACCGGCATCGCTTGCGCGCCGTGATGGCTAAGCAGGCGGTTCGGTTCGACGGTCAGGATCGCAAAGCTCGGCCAATCCTCGCCCTGACGATGGATGCCGGCAAAGGCGAAAACCGTCTGGTCGGCGGGCGCGGCCCACAGTTGTTGCCGCGCACCGGCCGTCCCCGACCACAGGGCGAAACGGGTCGCGGGGATCAGGCAGCGCAGTTCGGGATGACGCAGCGTGCCGATCCAGAAGGGACTCGAAAGGTTGCGCACCGTCGTCACCGGCTGGTCGCCGCGCGGCGGCGGCGGGACGCCCCACAGCTTGGGGCGCAGCCACGGGCGGCTCTGCGCGCTTCCGTCGCCGACGACCACCGGCGCCGGGCGTCCGGGGGTGACATAGCCGCCGGCCCAGGGATCGCGCCCTGCATCGGCACCGAGCGCCTGCGCGGCGATTTCGGCGGTCGCGTCGAGGCGATAGAGGTGCATGCCCGCCCGGCCCTAGTCGGTCGATCGCACGCGTCCGCGCATCGATTTGACCGCGCTGCGCGCTTTTTTACCGTCGACGCGGCGCGCCCTGGCCGCCTTGCTCGGCTTTGTCTTGATCCGCTTTTCAGGCCGGACCAGCGCCGCATCGACGAGCTCGTTCAGCCGCGCGCGCGCATCGGCGCGGTTGGCTTCTTGGGTGCGATAGCTGCGCGCGAGAATCACGAGTTCTCCCGCCGCCGTCATCCGGCTTCCCGCGAGCGTCTTGAGCCGGCGGTAGGCGTCGGGCGGGAGGCCGAGAGCGAACACATCGACGCGAAGCTGGCACGCGGTCGCGACCTTGTTGACATTCTGGCCGCCCGGCCCGGTACCAGCGAGGAATTTTTCCGAAATCGCGGCTTCGGGAATGTCAGCCACGGGTCGGGGCGGCGCCTTCGGGCGGTGAAAAGCCGAGCGCGGCGAAGCGCGCGGGGAAGGGAGCTTCGGCAATTATTGACGGCTTGACGTCACGTTTTACCACCAACCGCTCGGCGTGGAGCAGGGTGCGGTCCTTGCCGCGGCCGTTGCCGTACACGGGATCGCCAGCGATCGGCAGACCCAGCCCATCGAGCGCATGGACGCGAAGCTGGTGGGTGCGGCCGGTTTCGGGACGGAAACGCAGCAGCGCCCGCCCGTCGACGACGGCAAGCTTTTCCCAGTGCGACACCGACGGCTTGCCATTCGGATCGACGACCATGCGCCAGCCGGTCTCCGCGGTCGACGTCTTCGCGAGGGGCAGGTCGATCGTGCCGCCATCGCCATCAGGCACGCCGTCGATGATCGCGAGATATTGTTTTTCGACCTCCCGCCCCTCGAAAGCGCGGGTGAAACGGCCGTGCGCCTTGGGATTGCGCGCGAGCAGCAGGCAGCCCGAGGTGTCGCGGTCGAGCCGGTGAACGGCGAGCGGCCAGCGCTTGAAGCCGAAACGCAGGCTGTCGAGATGGTTTTCGAGGCTGAGGCTGCCGTCGCGCGGCGGATCGACGGGCAGGCCTTCGGGCTTGTCGACGACAAGCGCCTCGCCATCGAGGAACAGAATATGGTCAGAAAGAAGCATCGGCTGCCTATAGGCGGGCCGCTCCTTCGCCGAAAGCGTAAACGTCCATCGCCAGCAGGCCATAGGTCGTGCTGGCATGGAGCCGAGCGGCGTGCAGGCCATCCGCTTCGGTCCCCGCACCCATCGCGACGAACAAGGGCAGGATATGATCCATCGTCGGATGATTGTCGCGGCCATGCGGCGCGCGTTCTACGGCGTGTAGCACATCGTCGACGGCGTTCGCCGCCATATGTCCGGCCACCCAGTCGGTGAAGTCGGTGACCCAGGCGGGCGCGGGTGCGTCGATCGGAAGGCGCGCCGAAAAGAGCGCGCGAAGATTGTGCGTGATGCTGCCCGAACCGATCAGCAACACACCCTCATCGCGAAGCGGCGCGAGTGCACGGCCCAGCGCATAATGCCATTCGGGTGGCGCATGCGAGGCGATCGAAAGCTGGACCACCGGAATATCGGCCTTGGGATAGACCAGCGACAGCGGCACCCAGGCGCCATGATCGAGCCCGCGGTCGGGATCGGCGGCGACGGCGAGGCCCTGAGCGGCGAGCAGGGCCACGACCCGCTGCGCGAGCGCCGGATCGCCCGGTGCGGGATAGCGCATGTCGAACAGCGCTTGGGGGAAATTGCCGAAATCATGGATCGTCGGCGGCGCGGGCGAGGCGGTGACCGTCACCCGGTCGCCCTCGAACTGCGCGTCGTGATGCGCCGAGACGACCAGGATCGCGCGCGGACGCGGCAAGCGGGCGCCCAGCCCGGCGAGGAAGTCCCGCGCCGGGCTGGGCTCGAGCGCCATCATCGGCGAGCCGTGGGAGAGAAAGAGGCTCGGCAGACGGCGCATCGAGGTCAGGCCGCGAGCTTCGCCGCGGTTTTCGCGACGCGTTCGCCCAGATAGCGGGCACCGCCGAGATCGGCTTCGCTCGGCTGGCGCGATCCGTCGCCATCGGCGAGCGTCGTCGCACCATAGGGGGCGCCGCCCTTGACTTCATCGACGCCCATCTGCCCGGCATAACCATAGTCCAGCCCGACGATCGTCATGCCGAAGTGGAGGAGGTTGGTGAGGATGCTGAACAGCGTCGTTTCCTGTCCACCATGCTGCGACGCGGTCGAGGTGAAGGCCGCGCCGACCTTGCCGGTGAGCAGACCCTGCGCCCAGACGCCGCCGGCGGTGTCCCAGAAGCTCGCCATCTGGCTGGCCATGCGGCCGAAGCGGGTCGGCGAACCGACGACGATCGCGTCATAGTCGGCAAGCTGCTTGGGATCGCCGAGCAGCGGATGCGCTGTGTCGGTCTTGAAGCCGGCGGCCTTTACCACCGCCTCGGGCGCGGTCTCGGCGACGCGGCGAATATCGACCTCGGCACCCGCGGCGCGCGCGCCTTCGGCGACGGCGTCGGCCATCTGCTCGATATGTCCATAGCTCGAATAATAGAGCACCAAAATCTTTGCCATCTTCGGTTTCCTTTCAGTCGGGAGGGAAGGGGTGGGCCGCCGCCGCAAGGGAGGGGGATGGAAGGCGGCGGCCCGAGGGGGTGGGATCAGAGGCTGTCGACCAGCACCAGTTCGGCATCGTCGAGCGCTTCGACCTCGATCGTTGCGACGTCGCGGATCGCGATGCCGTCGCGCGGATCGGCATCCTGTCCGTTGATGCGGATGCGGCCCTTGGCGGCGACCAGATAGGCGTGGCGGCCGGCGCCCAGATCATAGGCGACCCGGCTCCCCGCGGTCACGGTCGCGGCCGCGACCCGGGCATCGGCACGGATCGGCAATGCGTCGTCGTCACCCTCGATCCCGCTGGCCAACGTCACGAAGCGTCCCGAACGGTCGGCCTGCGGGAATTCGCGCTGGCCCCAGCCGGGATTGCCGCCATCGCGATCGGGGATGATCCAGATCTGGAACAGCGTGGTTTCCTCGTCCTCGAGGTTGAATTCGCTGTGCGTCACCCCGGTGCCGGCGCTCATCACCTGGACATCGCCGGCCGCGGTGCGGCCGCTGTTGCCCATGCTGTCGCGGTGGCTGATCGCACCGGTGCGGACATAGGTGATGATTTCCATGTCGCGGTGCGGGTGCGGCGGGAAGCCGGCCTGCGCCCCGATGGCATCGTCATTCCAGACGCGCAGCGCGCCCCAGCCCATGCGGTCGGGATCATGATAGCCGGCGAAGGAAAAATGGTGGCGGGCGTCGAGCCAGCCGTGATTGGCGTGACCCAGCGTGTCGAATTTGCGAATGTCGATCATCGGGCATTTCCTTGCTGGCCGCCTTCCCGGACATCGGGGGCGGCGTGTTGAGGCCAAGATAGGCGATGCATTCGTTTCTGAAATAGCGTAGATCGAAACTTATCGTTTCCAATTGGAGGATGTTGTGGCGCTTCCCGATTATGAAGGCTGGGCCTGTTTCGTGGCGGTGGCCGACAGCGGCGGCTTCACCGCCGCGGCAAGCGCGCTTGGCCTGTCGAAGGCCAGCGTGTCGAAGGCGGTCAGCCGGCTCGAGGCATCGCTCGGGATCACCTTGCTCCATCGCAGTTCGCGATCGGTGACCGTGTCGACGGCGGGCGCCGGGCTGCTCGAAGAGGCGCGGGCGATGGTCGCCGCTGCGACCGCCGCGACCGAGGCGGCGCATGGCGACCGCTTCGACCTCGCCGGGCCGATCCGACTGGCGGCGCCGATGAGTTTCGGGATCAAGGTGCTCGGCGCGCCGCTCGCCGCCTTCATGGCCGAGCATCCCGCGGTCGAGATCGAACTGACGCTCAGCGATGCGCGCCACGATCTGATCGCCGAAGGCTTCGATCTGGCGCTGCGCGTCGCCAGCCTCGACGACAGCAGCCTGCTCGCGCGCACCATCGCGCCGATCCCGACGTCGGTGATCGCCAGCCCGGCCTATCTCGATCGTCACGGCACGCCGCGCCACCCGCTCGAACTCGCGGGGCATCGGCTCGCTGGCTACGGCCACCGCGAAAAGGCGCGGCCGCTGCGTTTCCACCGCGAAGGCGAGGAGGCGACGATCGTTCCTGCAGGCCCGCTGTTCACGAACAATGGCGATGTGATCGTGCCGATGCTGGTCGCGGGGGGCGGCATCGCGGTGCTGCCGCACTTCATCATCGACGCCGAACTGCGCGCCGGCAGGCTCGTTCCGATCCTGACCGACTGGTCGCTGCCGCAGGCCCATCTGCACCTGTTGTCGCCGCCGTCGCGCCTCCGCCCGGCGCGGGTGCGGGCCTTGTCCGACTATCTCGCCGACACGCTGAAACGCAGCTGCGCGGGCCGCGACTCGTGGATTTCTGCGGGTTAAATCAAAATTAACCTTTTCCCTTCACAAGTTTCATGGTTAATGTTCCGCCAGCCCTGCAACGGGGGCGTTGGTGGCACTGCGAGGGAGCCGCGGACGGGTTGCGGGTCCATCGTGGGAAACAGTCAAGGGGTGCCTAATGCGCGTACTGCTGATCGAGGACGAGCCGACGACCGCGAAGGCGATCGACACGATGCTCACAACCGAAGGCTTCAACGTCTATACCACCGATCTGGGTGAGGAAGGCTTGGACCTTGGCAAACTCTATGATTACGACATCATTCTGCTCGACCTGAATCTGCCCGACATGCACGGCTATGACGTGCTGAAAAAGCTCCGCACCGCGAAGGTGCAGACGCCGGTGCTGATCCTGTCGGGCATTTCGGAAATGGATTCCAAGGTGCGCTCGTTCGGCTTCGGCGCCGACGATTATGTCACCAAGCCCTTTCACCGCGACGAGCTGGTCGCGCGCATCCACGCCGTCGTCCGCCGCTCGAAGGGCCATAGCCAGAGCGTCATCAAGACGGGCAAGCTGGCGGTCAATCTCGACACCAAGACGGTCGAAGTCGATGGCGTCCGCGTCCATCTGACCGGCAAGGAATATCAGATGCTGGAGCTGCTTTCGCTCCGCAAGGGCACGACGCTGACCAAGGAAATGTTCCTGAACCACCTTTATGGCGGCATGGACGAGCCCGAATTGAAGATCATCGACGTCTTCATCTGCAAGCTGCGCAAGAAGCTCGCGCTCGCGTGCGGCGGCGAAAATTATATCGAGACGGTCTGGGGTCGCGGCTATGTGCTGCGCGATATCGACGAAGAAGGGAATGAAGTGCGCCGGGTCGCCTGACGCGCTTTACCTGCGAAAATCAGTAAACGGGGGACCCGGCGCGGAGCGATCCGCGCCGGTTTTCCTTTGTGTGGCGGCGACGCGCGGATCAGATCTTCGGTTTGCCGTAATGACCCGGCAGCGACGAAACCTGCCGCAGTCCGGGGCGCCAGGTCGACATTTGCGTCGGCGCCATGATCTGGAATTCGGCCTTGCTGTCGGCGGCGACGAGCTGATCGGCGTGCGCCGCGCGCAGCCGTGCCGGCTCGATCGTCCGTTCGGTCTGCAGGCCGAAGCGCTTGTCGCTGACCCAGCGGACGACGCCTTCCATCGGCTGATGACCCGGAAGATAGACGGTCAGCCGCTCGCCGACCTGCAGCACATGCGGCGACTGCCCGCCAACGCCGGTTTCGGAAATATTGCGCAGGGTCACATCGAAGCGCCCCAGGCGGTCGCACGCAAGCGACGCCTTCACCAGTCGCGACTGGCGCGGTTGGCGCTTTTCGGCTGAAGCCGTTGAGGCGGAATCGGCCTCGAAATTCGGCATGGGCGACCCAATAAGCTTCTGCCGCCTGTCACCCACGTCAGGCGGTTATTGTGGTCCCATCTCCGCGCATAACGAAAGAAGGTAAATTTTCGTATAGCGCGCATGTAGATTTTGCGACTTTTGCGACGGACCGAGTGCGGGCTCCATCGATATGCTTCGGATACGAAGCATCTGAATTGACGCGGGAATATTCTGCGACCTGCCGAGCGTCGGCCGAGCCGCTCGCCTCCGGCCCACCGCCGCGTTAACCGCGCCCGGCAACGCTCTTGTGCAAGGCAGCCCGCCGCACGCCGAAGCGTGGGCGGGCCGGGAGAAGGGGCTCCGCGTTACCGCAGACCCGAATAATCGACGTCGACGACGCGGCCATACCGCACGTCGCAGCTGAACTTGCCGCGATCATAGGAACCGCCGCGACCCCAGCGTCCGCGCCAGCCGTCGTTGACGACGACGCGGCCCTTGACGCGATAGCCGTCGCGCTTGCGATCGATGCTCGTGACCTGCGTCACGTCGGTGCGGCCATAGCGGCTGGTGCCGCGCTCGACGGCACGGACGCACTGGCCGACCGCTGCGCGACTGTTGCCATAGCGGCCATAATCATAACCATAGCCGTATCGCGGATCATTGTAACGGTCGCGATAGCGACGATCGTTACGGTCATAGCGATCGTAACGATCGTTGTCGGCCGACAGGATCGCGGCGAGGCCGCCGAGGACGACGGCGCCGGCGATGATTTCGCCTGCGCCGATCCCGTCGCGGTCGCGGTGATCGTACCGGTCGCGCGCGAGCGCGGGGGTGGCGCTCAACATCGCGCCGGCGGTGGCCGCACCGATTGCGGCCTTGGTCCAGTTCATGGGCTTCTTCGCCATGGTTCGGTCTCCTATTCAGCAGGCGGCACCCGTGCGGCCTGCGATGCCCCTTGCTAGCGAAGGCGCCGTGACGCGGTGCTGAACCCGGCGCTTATCTGCGGTTCAGCCTTGGTTCGGCGTGGGTTCAGCTTGACGGAGGCGCGCAAAAAAAGGCCCTCCGCCATCGCTGGCGAAGGGCCGAAAATCCAATGACAATGGAGTCAGTTGATGCTGACGTCGACCACGCGCCCGCCGCGATAGCTGCACCCGAAACTGTGCAATTCGCCGCCCGGACGCGATATGCTTCCGGTGACGTACCAGCCGTCGCCGCCGTTCGCAGGCCGCGTGTCGGTGATGCTTTCGACGCGGGCATCGTCGCCCATTTCACCCTCGGCCGCCCAGCCGCAGGCATCGGCCGCGCGCTGCTCAATCTCGCCGCCGCGATAGGCGTCGCCGGTGCCATATCCGTCCGGACCGCGATCGTCGCGGCGCTGATAATCGGGGGCGTCCTGCGCGCGATCGTCGCGATAGGGCGGGTCGTACCGATAGTCGCGGTTGCGCGCTTCGCGATTTTGCTTGCTCGCCGCGCTGGCAACCGCCGCGATCGTGCCAAGGATCAGGATGCCGCCGATGATCTCGCCCGCGCCGATCCCGTCGTCATGGCGATTGTGCCAGCCGCCGTGGCGTCCGCGTGCCTCGGCCGGGGTCGCGCTGAGCCCGACCGTCGTAACCAGAACCGCCGCCGCTGCGGTGAAGCCGGTCATCTTGCGCATTTTAGTCACTCCAGAGCGCGGACAAGGGCGTCCGCCGTCGCCCGATTACCTAGGCGCGCCATGCTTTCGCGCCGCTGAACCGTGGCGAAAGGGCGGCGAAAGGAAAGGCCCGCCGCTCCCTGATGGATCGGCGGGCCTCACTAAACCAAGCCTGGCGACCAGACCAGTTCAGGGCGCGTCAGCAGACGCAGCGCGGCTTGGCTTTGGGTTTCGGCTTCCTCTTGGCCACATAGCGTTTCCGCACCGGCACATTTTCATAATAGGTCTTGGTCGTGGTCACGACGCGTTCGGTGACGACCGGCGGGCCGTTGATGATCGTCGTGACGACGACGCCCGGCGTGTAATAGCCATAACCATAGCCGTAGCTATAGGCATAACCACCCGGGTAGCCGGGATGGCCGGGGTAATAGCCGCCATGGGCACCGCCACGGCGCGCCCACCATTCGTCGCACTTCTGCTTGTCGGCCTCGCTACCGACCGCCGCGCCGGCGAGCGCCCCGACGCCGCCGCCGATCAGCGTGCCGGCGGTACGGTCGCCATGACCGGCAACGCGATTGCCGACGACACCGCCGACGATCCCGCCCACGACCGCACCGGTCGTCGCGCCGCCATGGCCGCAGCGACGACCCATTTCCATGTCCTCGCGCGGGTCGAAACCGCCCTGATAATAGGGGGGCGGCGGATAGTCGGCGCCGGTGCGCCCCTCGACGCTGCCTTCATAGCTGCCCTCGTACCGGCGGCCGTCGCGATCTTCGTAGGTGCCGTTCCACGTGCCCGTCCAGCGGCCTTCGGACTGATAGCCGTCGATGTGGCGATATTCGACTTCGCTCGGCATCCGGTCGGGATAACCGGTGTAGACGCGCACGTCGGGCGCGGCGGGCGCCTCATAGTCGAGCCGCGGGGCCGCTTCGTCGGTGGTCGTGACGACGGTGGTCTGGGTCTTGGTGACCTCGGCGCTGGTCGCATGGCCGGCCAGCAGCAACGATGCGGCGGCAGCCCCCAACAACAGAACGGTGCGCATGCTAAACTCCCTGTTCCAGCGGAATCGCCCGTGGGGGCAATGGCTTGGTTAACAGTCTGTTAGCAAAATCGGCGCTTTTCCGCGAATCCGTTAACCGTGCGAATCGCGTCCCATTTTGACGCAGCTTTATCCCGCGAGCGCGGCGGCGATGCGGATGATCAGCGCTTCGGCGCCCGCCTGATCGTCGGCGGTGAAGCGCGCGGGCGAGGGGCTGTCGAGGTCGAGCACGCCGATCAGGCGGCCTTCGGCGACGATCGGCACCACCAGTTCGCTGCGGCTGGCCGCATCGCAGGCGATATGCCCGGGAAAGGCGTGGACATCCTCGACCCGCTGCGTCGTGCGCAGCCGCGCCGCGGCGCCGCACACCCCCTTGTCGAGCGGGATGCGGATGCACGCCGCCTTGCCCTGAAACGGGCCGAGCACCAGTTCGGTGCCGTCGAAGCGGTAGAAGCCCGCCCAATTGAGATCGGGAACAGCCTGCCAGATCAGCGCCGCGACATTGGCCATATTGGCGATCGCATCGGGCTCACCTGCGACGAGAGCGGCGGCGGCGTCGGCCGCCTCCGCCCACAGCGCGGCAGGATCGGTGGCGGTGAAGGATAGGGCGTAGGACAAGGCGATGGCTTTCGGCTGGTGGGCGGTGGCGAACGCTATCGTCCGCCGCCGCCGCGCGATCATTTGACGTCGAGGCCGGTCCATTTGGCAGCGAAGGCATATTTGTCCGCCGCCTCGGCGATGATCTTGTCGGTCGGCTTGCCCGACCCATGGCCGGCGCGCGTCTCGATGCGGATCAGGTGCGGCTTCGGACCGATATCCTCATGCTGCAGCTCGGCGGTATATTTGAAGCTGTGACCCGGGACGACGCGATCGTCGGTGTCGGCGGTCGTCACCAGGATCGCCGGATAGGTGCGGCCGCCCTTGATATTATGATAGGGCGAATAGCGCAGCAGATTGCGGAAATCGGCCTCTTTCGACGGATAGCCATAATCGTCGGTCCAGTAGCGGCCCGCGGTGAAGCGATCGAAGCGCAGCATGTCCATCACGCCCACAGCGGGCAGTGCCGCCGCGAACAGGTCGGGGCGCTGGTTGGTGACGGCGCCGACCAGCAGGCCGCCGTTCGATCCGCCCTCGATCGCCAGTTCGCCCTGGCCGGTGATCCCTTCGGCGATCAGATATTCGCCTGCCGCGATGAAATCGTCGAAGACATTCTGCTTGTTGGCGAGCCGACCGGCGTCGTGCCACGCCTTGCCATATTCGCCGCCGCCGCGCAGGTTCGCGATCGCGACGACCCCGCCCTTGTCGGCCCAGGCGAGCCGCGTCGGCGAAAAGCCGGGGGTCAGCGACACGTTGAAACCGCCATAGCCATAGAGCAAAGTCGGCGATCCCTTCGACCGGTCGAGCCCCTTTTTCATCACCAGGAACATTGGCACCTTGGTGCCGTCCTTCGACGTGTAGAAACGCTGTTCGACTGTGAAATCCTTGGGATCGAAGGTCAGTTTCGGCGCCTCGAAAACCTCACTCTTCCCGCTTACCGTATCAAGGCGATAGATGGTCGTGGGCTGCGCAAAGCTGGAGAAGGCGTAGAAGGTTTCAGGATCACCCGGCTTGCCGCCGAAACCGCTCGCGGTGCCGATTTCGCCCAGATTGATGTTCGCCACCGGCTTGCCGTCGAGCGCGACCATCCGGGCTTCCGACTTGGCGTCGCCGAGGTAGGACAGGATGATGCGGTCGCCGACGCGCGACGCGCCGACTAGCGTCCCCTCCTGTTCGCCGACGATCTGGGTCAGCGCCGCAGGCTTGCGGATGTCGAGCGAAACAAGGCGCTGACGCGGGGCATCCTTGTTGGTGAGGAAGGTGAACCGCGTGCCCTGGTTGGTCACATATTCCCAATTGTTCGCATACTCGTCGACCAGCGTGATCGCCTTGCCGCCCTTCACCGGATGCAGTGTCAGGCCGAAGCGTTCGTCGGTCCCTTTGGACGAGACGACGAGGACATATTGGCCATCATCGGTGACGAGCGCGCCGTGATTGAGTTCGGGCTGGTCGGGCGTCGCGTGGATCAGCACGTCGGCGCTCTGCGGCGTGCCGAGCTTGTGGAAATAGACCGCGTGATTTTCGTTGAGCGACTGAAACGCCTCGCCTTCCTTGGGTTCGGGGAAGCGCGAATAATAAAAGCCGCTGCCGTCCTTCGCCCAATCGAGCGACGAGAATTTGACCCAGCGAATCTCGTCGGCGATATCCTTGCCGGTCGCCACGTCCATCACGCGCACGATCCGCCAGTCGGTGCCGCCATCCTGCACGGAATAGAGCAGATATTTGCCGTCTTCCGACGGCGTCCATTCGGCGAGCGCGGTCGCGCCGTCCTTGGCCCATGCATTGGGATCGATCAGCACGCGGCCTTCGCCGGTCAGGCCCTCGCGCACTGTCAGCACCGATTGCGGCTGCAACCCGTCGTTGCGCGTGTAGAAATAGCGCGACCCCGCCTTGCGCGGCAGGCCGAAGCGTTCGTAATTGTAAAGCTCGGTCATCCGCGCCTTGAACGCATCGCGGCCGGGCAGCGTCGCCAGATAGGCGTCGGTGACCTTATTCTGCTCGGCGACCCAGGCTGCGACCTTCGGATTGACGCGAACATCGTCTTCCAGCCACCGATAGGGGTCGGCGACATCGACGCCGAATTGCGGATCGACGGTGTCGCCGCGCTCGGTCGCCGGATAGGCCAGCGCAGCCGCAGACGCCGCCGCCGCGGCATCTTCGGCCGCCTGTGCCGCCGCGGGCGTCATGAACAGGGCGACCAGCGCGAGCGGCGCGCGAAATTTTCTACGGGGCATGGCAAGGCGATCCTCATCGTTCGGGTAATAATCGTGCGCGCCACTGTAAGCATCGCTTGTGGGCGGGCAAGGGGATTTGCGCAGGGCGCCTCGGCCAGCCGGCTCGGCACGCGGCCGGTCGCGCCGCAGGCCAGCGTCGGGGGTTACCCCTTTGCGACATTATCCCTTTGCGACAAAGAATATGCGTTCCCCCGCGAAGGCGGGGGCCCAGTTCCAACGAAGAGACGCGCGGCAGCGCGACCTCCGACGCTGCGTGTCGAAACTGGACCCCCGCCTTCGCGGGGGAACACTTATGCTACCCGTGTCTGGGGCGTCGAAGCGCTCGCGCGCCCGTTTCTGATGTTTGTTCCGACCCTAGGCCGGGCGGCCGAGCCAGCGCTCGAGAACCTCGGCGCTGTCCTGACCGACGGCCAGTGGCGCGGGCCGCCGCACGCTGCCCGGCGTAGCGGACAATTTGGGAAAGACGCCCTGCATCGTCACCTCGCCCAATTCGGCGTCGGGAACGGTGACGAGCGCCTCGCGCGCCGCGAAATGCGGGTCGGCGAGCATATCCTCGGCATCATAGACGCGGCCGGCGGGGACGCTCGCGTCGATCATCTTCGCCTCCAGTTCGGCGATCGTCATCGTGCGCGTCCATTCGCCGATCAGCGCGTCGAGTTCCTCCTGCCGCGCACCCCGCGCGCGGTGGGTCGCATAGCGCTCGTCGCTCGCAAGTTCGGGGCGGCCCATCGCCGCAGCCAGCCGCGCGAAGACCGCATCCTGATTGGCGCCGATCAGATATTCGCCGTCCTTGCAGGGATAGACGTTCGACGGCGCGATGCCCGGCAGGGTCGATCCGGTGCGCCGCCGCTTGGTGCCGCTCGCCGAATAATCGGCGACGGTCGATTCCATCACCTGCAACACCGCCTCGTAAAGTGCCGAGTCGACGATCTGGCCCTCGCCGGTCTTGCTGCGGTGATGGAGCGCCGCGAGCGCGCCGAGGCAGCCATAGGTCGCGGCCAGCGTGTCGCCGATCGACACGCCCATGCGTGCCGGCGGCAGGTCGGGATAGCCGACGATCCCGCGCCAGCCGCCCATCGCTTCGCCGATGCCGCCGAATCCGGCGCGCGCCGAATAGGGGCCGGTCTGGCCATAGCCCGATACGCGCACGACGATCAGGCCCGGATCGGTCTTGCGCAGCTCTGCGGGGTCGAGGTTCCATTTTTCGAGCGTGCCGGGACGAAAATTCTCGATCAATATGTCGGCTTTGGCAATGAGGTCGCGGGCAAGCTGTTGCCCTTCCGCACTGCGCAGGTCGACGGCGACCGAATATTTGTTGCGCGCGATCACGCGCCACCAGCTCGGGCGGTCGCCCTGGCCCCAATGGCGCATCTGGTCGCCGGTTTCGGGCGGCTCCAGCTTGACGATTTCGGCGCCCATGTCGCCGAGAAGCTGGCCGCAGAACGGGCCCGCGATCAATTGGCCCATTTCGACCACCCGAAGGCCGTCCAGCGCTCCCCCGCCGCTGTTGCTGTCTGTCATGTCGTTCCTTTCGCGGCCCCGATCCTCTATGTCGCCCTTGCTGGCGACCCATCGAACGCAGCCCATGGACTCTTTATACTTAGAATACTATGTAATTTTCAACCCCGCTTGAACAGCATTTGAACCGAGGCGCGAAAATGGCCAGCAAAACCCGCATCGAAATGGTCGAAGTCGGACCGCGCGACGGGCTGCAGAATGAAAAGGCGGTCGTTTCGACGGCCGACAAGGCCGAGCTGATCCGCCGCGCCATCGCCTATGGCGCGCGGCGGATCGAGGTGACGAGCTTCGTCAATCCCAGCCGCGTTCCGCAGCTTGCCGATGCCGAGCAGCTGGCCGCAATGCTGCCCGATCGCGATGATGTGACCTATATCGGGCTGGTGTTGAACCGGCGCGGCGCCGAGCGCGCGCTGGCGACGGGGCGGATCGACGAGCTGGGCGCGGTCTGCGTCACCAGCGACGCTTTCGGCATCCGCAATCAGGGGCAAAGCTCCGACGAATCGCTCGCGGCGGCGATCGAGATCGTCGAGCTTGCCCATGCCGCCGGACGCAGCGCACAGATCACCATCGCGACCGCCTTTGGTTGCCCATTCGCGGGCGAGGTGCCTATGGCGCGCGTTATCGACATGGCGAAGCGCGCCGCCGATGCGCAGCCGCGCGAGGTCGCGCTCGCCGACACCATCGGCGTCGCGGTGCCGGCGCAGGTCGCCGAAACGGTCGCGCGCGTGCGCGAAGCGGTCGGGCCGCTGCCGGTGCGCGTGCATTTTCACAACACACGCGGGGCGGGGCTTGCCAATGTCTGGGCGGCGGTCGCGGCAGGGGCGACGATCGTCGATGCGTCGCTCGGCGGCCTCGGCGGCTGCCCCTTCGCGCCGGGCGCGGCGGGCAATGTGGCGACCGAGGATGTCGTCTATATGCTCGAACGCAGCGGCATCGCGA
The DNA here is from genome assembly GCF_001468495.1 of Sphingopyxis sp. A083. Taxonomy (NCBI): domain Bacteria; kingdom Pseudomonadati; phylum Pseudomonadota; class Alphaproteobacteria; order Sphingomonadales; family Sphingopyxidaceae; genus Sphingopyxis; species Sphingopyxis sp. A083. Next base: position 42,639 of record NZ_LNSK01000006.1, read on the forward strand.
CCGGTCTCGCGCTCTTGGACCTCGTCGAGGCGGCGGCATGGTTTACCGGAGTGATGGGACGTCCGCTGCCCGCGATGGTCAGCAAGGCGCCGGCCTTTCCGGCGTCCTGAGCGCTCAGCGGGGATGGTCGGCGTCGAAATGGCGTTCGAGCAGTTTCATGCGGTCGACGATCGAGAAGAAGAAGGCGGTCGACCAGCCGATCAGGATGATGCCGCTCGCCCCCTCGATCGCGCCCAGGATGCGGAGACCGGGCGGCAGGACGATGTCGCCATATCCGATCGTCACATAGGTCGAGGTTGAAAAGTAGAGCGCATGCTCGAAATCGGCGAAGGCGCCGAGCCACTGGAACACCCCCGCCCATATCCATATCTCGACCGAATGCAGCGCGAACAGCCCGAAAGCGGCGACCAGGATCGCGGCACCGTTCAGCAGGACGATCAGGATACGGCGCTCGGCGCGGCGATAGCGGCGCAGGACCGCGAGCAGGATCGCCAGCCCGACAAGGTGCACGATGACCGTCGTCCCGACGACGAGCGTGGCGAGCATGAGCTGATGGACAAGCGTCATGCGCCTATTCACCCAGATTGCCGTCGGCACGCAAGCGGCTTTGATCCTAGCGCACGGCCTGCGCGAGCAAGCCCGTAATCGAGCGGGTGATTGAGACGCGCGCGATCGTGATGCGATCCTGAGCAAAGCCCGCGCGCGTGAAGATGCGCTCCAGCGCTGCCTCGTCATAAAGCTGGTGCAAGCCGACGCGTGTGAAAGACCAGTCGCGCATCGTGTCGCGGTGGGTGACATAGGCGACCGCGCGGCCGCCGGGGCGCAATATCCGGTGGAGAGGCGCAAGGTCGCGGCCGTCGGGATCGCAGAAATAAAGCATGTTAAGCAGTAGCGCGGCGTCGAACGAGGCCGGCGGAAAGGGCATCGCGGCAAGCTCGGCGCAGCGTATATCGGCGCCCACCCCCAGCCGGGTCGCGGCCATCGCGGCCATGACGGGTGACGGGTCTATCCCGGCAGCGTCCACGTCGGCGCGGCGCCGCACCGCTGCTAACGCGGCGCCGGTCCCGCACCCGATGTCGATGACGCATTCGCCCGCACGCGGCGCCAGCAGGTCGATCGCGAGCCGCGTCGGCCGGCGGTTCGCCAGATCCATTGCCCGGCCGAGCAGCCGCCCTGCGATGCCGCGCGGGCGCGCGAGCTGTCCCGCGAAGGCGGCGGCCATGCTGGCCGCCAAGTCAGCGCGCCTTGGCGAGCAGCGCCTGCACCTCGCGGCGACGACCGGCATCCCACACGGGCCGCGTGCCGTCGTGCGGCGCGCGCAAAGCCTTTTGCAGAAAGGCGCGGGCGCCAGCCTTGTCGCCCTGATCGAGCAGGAAGTCGCCGTAGAAATAATTGGCGTCGAGCCCGCCCGGATCTTGCGCAAGCGCTTCCTTCAGCAGCTTGCGCGCCTTGTCGGTGTCGCCGAAGCCGATCGGCGATCCCGGCACCTTGTAATAGAGGACGCCCAGGCTCATTGCCGCGCCGCCCTTGGCGGCGTGCGGATCGAGCGCATAGGCGCGGGCGATGATGTCGCGCGCGCGCGTCGCAAGGCCCAGCTTGTGAAAGATGTTGGCGCGGTTCGCCTGCTCGCTGGTGACGATGCCCTGCCACAGTAAAGGTTCGGCGCGGCCGGGATAGCGGGCGACCAGCACGGCGGCCTGCTTGGCAAGCGCGTCGAGTGCCTTGGTCTGGGTGCTCGATCCGTGCACCTCGTATACGATGTGCGCCCAGCCGTCGTTGATCGACTTCACATCTTCGGCGGCACCGGCCATCACCACGGCCGGCACGGCCGCAACCACCATCGCCGCGACCGCCGCGGCGCGCGTCATTTGCAATTTCATCGGGCTACTCCTTTGTCGTGCTTCACGAAAATTCCGCGCGGGCGCGCCGGATCTGCGGCGCGAGGCCGGTGTCGATCAGGCGCGGCGAAATGGCATTGAGCGCGGCATAGACGCGCTCCATCGCGCCGATGCTGAGCGTCGGGCGCCGGGCAAGGATCGCGGCGACGATCCGCTGCGCGACCCATTCGGGGGCATCGGCCTTCATTCCGGTAATTTCGAGGAAGCGGTTGACCTCGGCATTGTTGAAGGCGGTGCGCGCGGCGCGCGGATTGACGTGCGTCACGCTGACGCCGCTGCCGCCCAGTTCGCGCCGCAATCCCTGGCTGAACGCGGCGAGTCCCGCCTTGCTGCTCGAATAGGCGGCGAACCAGGGGTAGGGGATGGCTCCCAGCACCGATCCGATATTGACAATCTGCCCGCTCCCGCGCCGCCGCATGGGCGCCGCGACTGCCCGGGCGAGCACCGCGGGAACGAGCAGATTGATCCGGTAACACAGCGCCAGCGCCTCGACGGGCTGGCTTTCGTGCAGGCCGAATCGCATGACCCCGGCGATGTTGACCAATATGTCGGGGGTGTCGCCCGTCAGCCGTTCGGCCAGCGCGGCGAGCGCATCGTCGTCGGAAAGATCGGTGACGATGCTGTCGTGGCATGCCGCGCTTTCGCTGCGGTCGATACCGATCGTATGGGCGCCCGCCTGCGCAAGCAGCATGGCGACGGGGGCGCCGAGCCCGCCCGCGGCGCCGGTGATGGCGACACGCTGTCCGTCAAGCCGCCGCACGCGCCGGTTCCATTTCGATGCCCGCGAAAACCCCGCCGAACAGCGCGAACATCTCGCGCGCCATCCCCAGGATCGCCGCGCGGTCGGCGGGGTCGTCGAGTCCGTTCACGAGCTCAGCGAAAAAGGCCATATGATCCTGATCGAGCGCCCCGTGCGAGGTCAGATAGGTGAAGGCCTGCGGCGGCAGACCCAAATTCTTCGCGACTGCCGAGGCGCCGCGCGTCGCCAGCGCGACGCTGACGCTTTCAAGGACATAGACCATGCCGAAAAAAGCCATGGCATTGCCCGTCGCGATCCGGCGATAGGCGTGATCGACCATCGCCGCCGTCGCGGGCGCGGGCGCGCTGGCGCGCACCGCCGCAGCGTCGCCGCCCGCTACCGCGATGTCGGACAATATCCATTCCTCGTGGCCGGTTTCCTCGGCGATATAATCGTCGAGCGCGGCCACGATCGCAGGGCGTCCGCCGAGCCGCGCGCGCGCCGCCCGCATCAGCGGGACGGTGTGGCTGACATGGTGATAGGCCTGCGCCAGATAAGCGAGGTACACGTCGCGCGTGATCGTGCCGGTCAGTCCCGCCTGCAATTGCGGAATGGTCAGGAAGCGCAGGCGCTCGCGCACCGTTTGCGCCTCGAGTTCGGTGAAAAAGTCTGGCGTACCGTCCAGATAGGCCGCGGCAATCGCGGCGCGGCGCAGGCGGCCGTTGCCGGTCAGCTGCCCGTTCATCGGCGTGAAGTGCGCGGCTTCGCGCCAGCCACCGATGCGGGCATAGGCCGGCAGCAGGGCATTGGCGGCGGCGACCGCTGCATCCAGATCGGCGTCGGCATGGGCCGGCACGATCAGCGCCTCGGGCGCCGGCCGACCCTCGCCCCAGACCATCGCCTGTGCGATCGCCGGTTGCTGGGTGAGCGCGCTTTCGACCCATTCGGGCGAGATATTGCGGCCGAAACTGGTGATGATCAGGTTCGACTTTCGCCCGTCGATGTGCAGCCGTCCTGCGGCGTCGATCGTGCCGATGTCGCCGGTGTGGAGCGGTGCATACGGTGCCGCGCCGCCGACCGCGCCGAGGCAGATCGGGCCATCGAGCACGATCTCGCCATCGTCGGCGACACGCGCCTGCATATGCGAAAGCGGCCGGCCGACCGACGTCGGATCGTCATCGCCCGCGTCCTGCAGGGACACGACCGATGCGCATTCGGTCAGGCCATAGCCTTGCCGGACGGGCAGGCCGAGTCGGCGGGCGCGCTCCACCAAGGGGACAGGGGTGCGCGCACCGCCGACCGCGACCAGCGTCAACAGCGGCAGGCGGATATCCGCCGCCTCCATGACGCGAACGATGCCGTCGAGATATTCGGGAACCAAGATCAGCGAGGTGATGCGCTGTTCGGCGATCAGGCGGACCGCCCTGGCGAAATCGGGCCGAAAGGGGTCGGCCATCCCGACCTCGGCCTGCGGCGGACAGACATAGGTGCCGCCCGCGATCAGCGTCGGGAAAAAGCCCGCCACCGTTTCCAGCAGGATGCCCGGCGGCAACAGCGCGAGGTGCCGTCCGGCGTGCTCGGCCCCGACCGCGGCGACGATCGCATGGGCGACGGTGAGCATATGGTCGGCCGAAAGGCAGATGCCCTTGGGCATGCCAGTCGATCCCGAGGTGAAGCTGATCCGCGCCGTCCCACCGGGGAGGGGGACGGGCGCGGACTGGCGGGGCTTGCCCGACCCGGCGGAACGGATCGTCGGATCGGGTACGGCCCCGCACAAGCCGGTGGCGTGGCGCGATTGGTCGGCGGTGAAGAAGCCGGGAAGCGACAGCACCGGAATCGCCGCCGCGAGCAGCGCGAGTTCCAGTTCGGCGCTTTCGCGGCCATGGTCGCGCTGCAACGCGACCGGCACGCCCGGTTGCAGTCGCGGCGCGAGGTCGGCGATACGCGCCGTGACGCGATCGCGCAGCGCGGCATAGGACAGCGGCTGGCCGTCAAGCGCGTCGATGGCAACGGCGTCGGGGCGCGTGGCGGCCTGGGCGGTCAGAATGTCGAATATGGTCATGTCAGGCCGCCTGCCGCGCGGCGCGGCGTTCGAGGAAGCTGTTGATGGCGGCTTGCCCGTTGGCGATGACGCCGGCGCAGACCCAAGGATCCTGATCGTAATAGCGTCCCCACGCCGATGCCGCCGATCCCAGCCGCTCGCCGCGGGCAGGGGCGATGGCGGCGATCGGGATGCCGATGCGGCGAAACATGGCGCGCAGCGGGGCGGTCAGCGTCGCGACCGCGACATCGCCCAGCGCGGCAAGATCGTTCGCCGCCGCGCCCCAAAGCGCGATCATCGCCAGCGGATTGACGGCTGCCAGATTGCCGATCTCGACGATCTGGCTGCGCGCAACGGGTCTGCCCAGTGCAATTGCCGCCAGCTCTTCGACGGGCGCATCGAGATAGGCTTCCAGAAACAGGGGCGCATCGGTGGCACGCGCATAGCCGAGCGCGGCGGTCGATCCGCCGGTGCCGGGACGATGAATATAGTCTGAAAAGCCGGGGGACAGTTCGGCAGCGAAGCAGTCGCGATACCGTTGGCGGATCATTCCGAATTCGTCGCCTGGCGTCATGCCAATCTCCCTATGTTACAGGGATGAGACGCCGCGATGACACGCACCCCGCAAAGGAATGCGAAAATTTTCCGGTAGGGCGCCTCGAAACGGCGGCGAACCGGCGGTGCCCGCGTTCAGCGAACCTGCCGCTTTTCCAGCTTTCGCGCCAGCGTGCGGCGGTGCATGCCGAGCCGGCGGGCGGCTTCGGAAATATTGAACCCGGTTTCGACCAGCGTCTGGTGGATATGTTCCCATTCGACGGTCTTGATCGACGATTGGCGTCCGTCGAGCGGCGCCTCGACATTGCCCTCGGCGCGGCCGAAGGCGGCTTCGATATCGTCGGTGTTCGACGGCTTGGCGAGATAATAGGAGGCGCCGAGCTTGATTGCCTCGACCGCGGTGGCGATGCTGGCAAAGCCTGTCAGCACGACGATGCGCATCGCAGGGTCAAAGGCGCTCAGCGTCTGGACGCAGCCGAGGCCCGAAGCGGCGCCGAGCTTCAGGTCGACCACCGCGAAATCGGGATGGAATCCGGCGAGCAGCTCGTCCAGCCCCTCGGGCCCATGCGCCACCCGCACATCATAGTCGCGCCGTTCGAACGACCGCTTCAGCGTCCGCGCAAAGGCTTCGTCATCTTCGACGATCAGCAGGCGCCGTTCGGTCATCCCCTTCTCCCTTCGCCCCGCGCGATCGCCGCGATCGGCAGCGTGATCCGCACCACCGCACCCCCCGCGTCGCGGTTATCGGCGCTGACCAGCCCGCCCAGCTTGCGCACGACATTGACCAGCAGGAACAGGCCGAGCCCGCCGCCGGGGCGGCCCTTGGTCGACCGATAGGGTTGGCCGATCGTCTCCAGCATTTCCGGATCGAATCCGGGGCCGCGGTCGGCGATCTCGATCACCAGCATCTCGCCGTCGCGCAGTGCGGTGAGGCCGATCCAGTCGGGGGAGACTTCGGCCGCATTGTCGATGACATTGTCGATCACCTGACGCAGCGCGGGGTCGGAGACGATATCGACATCGGGACCGATCCGGTCGCTGAAATCGAGCGTGCCCGGTAGACGCCCGGCGCGCCAGTCGTCGACTATGTCGGTGACGAAACGGCGCGCAGTCGTTAGCTGCGGTGCGATTCCGCGCGCTTCGCCCGCCGACATCAGGATGCCGCTGACGATCGATTTGCAGCGACCGACCGCCGCGTCCATATCGGCCAGATCCTCCTGCAATTCCCTGTCTTCCGCCAGCCGCGGTGCCGCGCGCCAGTCGCCGATTAGCACCGACAGCGTCGACAGCGGCGTCCCGAGTTCGTGCGCGGCGCCCGAGGCGAGCAGGCCCATGCGAACGATATGATCCTCCTCCGCCGCGCGCTGGCTGGCGGTGGCCAGCGCCGCATCGCGCTCGCGCAGGTTACGGCTCATCCGCGTGACGAAGGCGACGAGCAGCACCGCGATCAACAGGAAGCAGACGAGGCTGCCCTTGAGATAGAGCGCCAGCGGATCGGCGGCATAGGGTTGCGGCAGGACGAGCGGCGTCGGATCGATGCGCAGCGCGACCATCGCAACGATCGCGCCCGCCACCACGGCCCAGGACGAACGCGGCGTGAGCAGGATCGCGCCCATCACCACCTGAAGCAGAAACAGCGAGGCGAAGGGATTGGTGAGGCCGCCGCTATGGTGGAGCTGCCACCCCAGCGCCGCGACATCGAACAGCAGCACGGCCGTCAGCTCGCGGTTGGCGACCGAATGGCCGCCGCGTAGCCGCGCAAGACTGGCGAGATTGATCGCGATGAGGACGATGATCGCGCCGAGCAGCGGCGCAAGCGGCAGCTTGATGCCCATCAGCCCGTTGACGACCTCGATCGTCGCGAGCTGGCCGCCGACCGCGATCCAGCGCAGCTGGATCAGCAGCGACATGTTCCGCTGGCCGGCGTCGGCTGCCGGAAGCGCGATCGGTGGGGCCGTGGCTTCGCTCATTCGTCCGGCATATTGGACGCATCGGCGCCCGGACGCCACAGCCGCCAGGCAAAAAACAGCGCAAGCAGCATCAGCGCGAACCAGGTCAGCGCATAGACCAGATGATTGTCGGGGAATTTGACGACGGTCAGCCCGCCCACGGGCAGGCCGCCGGGGTTCGGCGCCGCATCGGCATCGACGAAATAGGGTGCGGTGCGGCCCAGGCCGCGCGCCGCTGCGATCGCGGCGACGTCGCGCGAATACCAGCGGTTTGCGGCGGCATCATTGGCGCGCAGAAAGCCGCCGCCGGGCTCGGTCATGCGCAGCAGCCCGGTCACCGTCGTCGGTCCGACCGTATTGCCCGCGGCGCGCGTTGCCGGATCGCGGCGCTCGCGCGGCACGAAACCGCGATTGACGAGCAGCGTGAAGCCGGGCGTTTCGAGCGGCGTCATCACCCAATAGCCGGCGCCGCGATCGGTGACCGCCTGAACCAGCGTTTCGCGGTCGTGACGGAAGCGGCCGGTCGCGGTGACGCGGCGATAGGCGTCGTGCGCCGCGTCGATGCCGCGCCATGCGGCCGGCGGCGGCGCGGGAACGGGGGCGGCGTGGATGCGCGCATCGACCGCCGCGACCAGCGCATGTTTCCACTCGCGCCGTTCGAGCTGCCAGACGCCGAGCGCCGCGAGCAGCGCCGCCGCGACCAGCGCCGCCGCGGCAAAGGCCGCGCGGCGCGGCCGGGTCACGGCAACTGGCTCATGTCGTGCGGCATCGGCATCATATTGGTGTTGAGGTGGTGCATCACCCATAGCGACCCCGCCAGCATGATCACGACGACGATGATCGTGAACAGCAGCGAGGTCATCGACCAGCCGCCCTCCGCCTTCGGCGTCATGTGCAGGAAATACACCATGTGGACGACGATCTGAACCACCGCGAAGCCCATGATGATCGCCGCGGTCACACCGGCCGACAGCGGCATCGTCATCACCATCCAGAAGGGGATGGCGGTCAGGATCACCGACAGGACGAAACCGATCGCATAATCGCGCATCGATGCGTGCGGCATCTCGATCTCGTGATGCGCGTGGTTGGCGGCGTGGTGGTCGTGGTTCGCGCTCATCGCAGCATTCCCATCAGATAGACGATCGTGAAGACGCCGATCCACACGACGTCGAGGAAGTGCCAGAACATCGACAGGCACATCACGCGGCGCTTGTTCGCGGCGATCAGCCCATGCTTGCCGAGCTGGATCATCAGGGTCACCAGCCAGATGATGCCGAAGGTCACGTGCAGCCCGTGGGTGCCGACCAGCGTGAAGAAGGCCGACAGAAAGGCGCTGCGCTGCGGCGTCGCGCCAAGTTCGATCAGATGGTGGAACTCGTAAAGCTCGATGCTCAGGAAGGCGAGGCCGAACAGTCCGGTGATCGCCAGCCAGAGCTGGGTTCCCTTCACCTTGCCCTGCTGCATCTGGAGCACGGCGAAGCCATAGGTGATCGACGAAAAGAGCAGCATCGCGGTGTTGAGCGCGATCAGTTTCAGGTCGAACAGATCCTTGGGCGCCGGTCCCGCGGCATAATTGCCGCCGAGCACCGCATAGCAGGCGAACAGGATCGCGAAGATGAGGCAGTCGCTCATCAGATAGATCCAGAAGCCCAGCATCGTGCTGTGCCCTTCGGGATGGGGATGCTCGTCGAGTTCGTAGAAGGCGGGCGCTTCGCCCGCGGCGGGGAGGGTGGTGCTGCTCATCGATCAGGCTCCGGCCGCCGCAAGCTGGCGGGTGCGCGCATCCTCGACCTCGGCCACTGTCGCGGCGGGGATATGGAAATCGCGCTTATAGTTGAAGGTGTGGGCGATCGCGCCGCCGACCAGGCCGACGAAGCCCAGCGCGGCGAGCCACCAGATATGCCAGACGAACGCGAAACCCATCACCAGGCTGATCCCCGCAAGGATGATCCCAGCGCCGGTGTTGCTCGGCATATGGATGTCGCGGAAGCCGCCGACCGGGCGCTCGGCACCGCGCGTCTTCATGTCGTGCCACGCGTCGAGCGAGTGGATCACCGGCGTGAAAGCGAAATTATAGTCGGGCGGCGGCGAACTGGTCGCCCATTCGAGCGTGCGGCCGCCCCACGGATCACCGCTTTCGTCGCGCAGCTCGTCGCGCTTCCAGATGCTGACCGCAAACTGGACGAGCATGGCGGCGATCCCCACCGCGATGACGGCTGCACCGATGGCGGCGATCACGAACCAGATTTGCAGGCTCGGGTCGTCGAACACGCGCATCCGGCGGGTCACGCCCATCAGGCCCAGGATATAAAGCGGCATGAAGGCGAGCCAGAAGCCGACGACCCAGCACCAGAAGCTGATCTTGCCCCAGAAGACGTCGAGCTTGAAGCCGAAGGCCTTGGGCCACCAATAGTTGATCGCCGCGAACAGGCCGAACAGCACGCCGCCGATGATGACATTGTGGAAATGCGCGATCAGGAACAGCGAGTTGTGCAACACGAAGTCGGCGGGCGGCACCGCGAGCAGCACGCCGGTCATCCCACCGACCACGAAGGTCAGCATGAAGGCCACCGTCCACATCATCGGCAGGTCGAAACGGATGCGGCCGCGGTACATGGTGAACAGCCAGTTGAAGAGCTTGGCGCCCGTCGGGATGGAGATCACCATCGTCGTGATCCCGAAGAAGCTGTTGACGCTCGCGCCCGATCCCATGGTGAAGAAATGGTGCAGCCAGACGAGGTAGCTCAGGATCGTGATGACGATCGTTGCATAGACCATCGAGGTATAGCCGAAGAGCTTCTTGCCCGAAAAGGTCGAGGTCACTTCGCTGAACACGCCGAACAGCGGCAGGATCAGGATATAGACTTCGGGATGCCCCCAGATCCAGATCAGGTTCACATACATCATCGGCGATCCGCCGAAGTCGTTGGTGAAAAAATTGGTGCCGAGATAGCGGTCGAGCGTCAGCAGCGCGAGCACCGCGGTCAGCACGGGGAAGGACGCGACGATCAGGATGTTCGCGCACAGGCTGGTCCAGGTGAAGACCGGCATCTTCATCAGGCCCATACCGGGCGCGCGCAGCTTCAGGATGGTGACGATCAGGTTGATCCCCGACAACGTCGTGCCGACCCCCGCGATCTGCAGCGCCCAGATATAATAATCGACGCCGACATTGGGGCTGTAGGCGATGCCCGACAGCGGCGGATAGGCCAGCCAGCCCGTCTGCGCGAACTCGCCGACGAACAGCGAGATCATGACAAGCACGGCGCCCGCGGTCGTCATCCAGAAGCTGAAATTGTTGAGAAAGGGGAAGCTGACGTCGCGCGCGCCGATCTGCAGCGGGACGATATAGTTCATCAGGCCGGTGATGAAGGGCATCGCCACGAAGAAGATCATGATCACCCCGTGCGCGGTGAAGATCTGGTCATAATGGTGCGCGTTCAGATAGCCTTCAGACCCGCCGAACGCCATCGCCTGTTGCAACCGCATCATGATCGCGTCGGCAAAGCCGCGCAGGAACATGATCAGCCCCAGGATCATGTACATGATGCCGATGCGCTTGTGGTCGACGGTGGTGAACCACTCCTTCCACAAATAGCCCCAGAGGCGATATTTGGTGATCAGGCCGAGCACCGCGATCCCGCCGATCACCACCGCGGCGAAAGTGAAGATCAGGATCGGTTCGTGGATCGGAATCGCGTCGAGCGACAGGCGGCCGAGGAAGGGGCCGGTTTCGGGGGCGGGGTGCGGGGTCATGGCGATCTCGGCGACAAAAATCAGGAAAGCGGGCGGGGCGAGGCGGCGTTGAGCGCGGTCTGCGCGGGCGCGGCGCGCTTGCCGGGGCTGGGCAGGCCGGCGCCGGTCAGCGGCGCTTGGCTCGCCGGGGCGGCGTCGGGGGTTTCGGCCTTCGCCATCAGCGGCGAACTGCACAGCGCGGCGACATAGCGCTTGCCCCAATATCCGGGCTCGGAGCCGCGCGCGGCGAACTTGTCATAGGTCAGGCTGCGAACATTATGGATGCCCGCAATGCCGGCACCGCCCGCGGCGTCGATCGACATCATGTCGTGCATGCACATCTTGCCGGGTTCGACGCACATGTTGACCACGGCGTCGAAAAGCTGCGGTTCTACCGCCGCGAAGCGCTGAACGGGCGCCCTTTCGCTGGGCTTTTCGAGCGCGAGATAGGCGTTGCGGTCGAGCGTCTTGCCCTCGGCCTTTGTGGCGGCGACCCAGGCGGCGAAACCCGCATCGTCGAGGCTCTTCACCGCGAAACGCATGTTCGAAAAGCCGGCGCCCGAATAATTGGCCGAAAAGCCCGTGAAGTCGCCGGTCTGGTTGAAGACGCCGTGGAGCTTCGTCTCCATGCCCGGCATCGCATAAATCTGACCGGCAAGCGCGGGGACGTAAAAGCTGTTCATCACCGACGAGGCCGAAATGCGGAACCGCACCGGATGATGCGCGGGCAGCGCCAGCTCGTTTACCGTCGCAATGCCCTGTTCGGGGTAGATGAACAGCCACTTCCAGTCGAGCGCGACGACCTGCACGTCGATCGGCTGCGTCGCCGCTGCGACCGGCTGACCCGGCGCGGTGCGCGCCAGCGGGCGATAGGGATCGAGCAAATGGGTCGCGACCCATGTCACCGCCCCCAGACAGATGATGATGAGCAGCGGCGCTGCCCAGATCACCAGCTCAAGCTGCGTCGAATGGTCCCAGTCGGGCTTGTAGGTCGCGTCCTTGTTCGCGGCGCGATAGCGCCAGGCGAAAAAGATCGTCAGCGCCATCACCGGCACGATGATGAGCAGCATCAGCACGGTCGAAACCAGGATCAGATTGCCCTGCTGCTGGGCGACGTCGCCCGCAGGATCGAGCACGACCATGTTGCAACCGGCGAGCAGCGGAAACGCCGCGAGCAGCGGCAACAACCGGAATCGGGTGGACGGACGGGAGAGCTTTTCTGGCATGGCGGCGCGCCTAGGCCCGCTTTGCTGCACCGCACATAGGACATTTTGTCCAATCCCTTGATCGCGATCAATGACGCAGGGGCATTTTCATGAAGGGGCGCCGCGCCCTATAACCCGACTCGCGCCATCCCTCCGTGCATGCCCGCCGCGCATGCCGGCGGCGGCGCCCGATGCAGGACCGCCTACCCATGTCTGCCGATACCGCGCCCACCACCACCCAGGCCGAACGGGACGCCCGCGCGCTTCACGACGACGGCCATCCGATCGCGCCGGGAGAGATCGCCATCGGCGTGGTCATCGGGCGCACGTCGGAATTTTTCGACTTCTTCGTCTATGCGATCGCATCGGTGCTCGTGTTCCCGAAGCTGATTTTTCCGCAGCTCGATCCGCTGCAGGGGACGCTCTGGTCCTTCGCGATCTTCGCGCTCGCCTTCGTCGCGCGTCCCGTCGGCACGGTGATCTTCACCGCGATCGACCGCGCCTATGGCCGCGGCGCAAAGCTGACGACCGCGCTGTTCCTGCTCGGCGGATCGACCGCGGCGATCGCCTTCCTGCCCGGCTATGAATCGATCGGTATAGGCGCCGCGCTGCTCCTCGCGCTGTTCCGCATGGGCCAGGGCGTGGCGCTCGGCGGGTCGTGGGATGGGCTTGCCTCGCTGCTCGCGATCAATGCGCCCGCGGGCAAGCGGGGCTGGTATGCGATGATCCCGCAGCTCGGCGCGCCGCTCGGCCTGATCGTCGCCAGCCTGCTCTTCATGTTCCTCATCTCGGCGCTGCCCGCGCAGGATTTCCTCGACTGGGGCTGGCGCTATCCCTTCTTCGTCGCCTTCGCGATCAATGTCGTCGCGCTCTTCGCCCGGCTGCGCATCGTCGTCACGCCCGAATATGCCGCGTTGTTCGAGGACAAGTCGCTCGAACCCGCGCCGCTCACCGAAACGGTGCGGTCGGAATGGAAAGTCATCCTGACCGGCGCCTTCGCGCCGCTCGCCAGCTTTGCGCTCTTCCACATGGTCACGGTTTTCCCGCTGTCGTGGGTGTTCCTGTTTACCGAGGAAACGCCGGCGCGCTTCCTGATGATTGAAGCGGTGGCGGCGTTCGTCGGCGTGCTCGCGATCATCGCGTCGGGCCGGCTCGCCGACAGCTTCGGCCGCCGCACCGTGCTTGGCGCGACCGCCGCCGCCATCGCCGCGTTCAGCGGCTTCGCGCCGCAACTCCTCGACGCGGGCGAAGCGGGTGAGGCGGTGTTCATGATCCTCGGCTTCGCGCTGCTCGGCCTGTCGTTCGGCCAGTCGTCGGGCGCGCTCTCGTCCGAATTCCTTCCGCGGCACCGCTACACCGGATCGGCCTTCACCTCCGACCTTGCCTGGCTGTTCGGCGCGGGCTTCGCGCCGATGGTCGCGCTCTGGCTGTCGAGCAGCTTCGGCCTGATCGCCGCGGGTGGCTATCTGTTGTCGGGCGCGGTCGGCACGCTTGTCGCCCTGTGGCTCAACCGCGAACTGGCGCGCACCATCGGCTGATCGGCCTGAGACAATTTGTCCGGCCGCCGCGGCGCGCGCGGCCGGTGACAGGGACCGCGCGCCGGCGTAAAGGGGACCAATGACGGGGGTACGCGCCTGGATTGCACGCCATCGCGGGCTGGCCATGTGGCTGGTCGCGCTGGCGTTGCTTTCGAAAGCGCTGGTTCCCGCGGGCTATATGCCCGGCCATGATGCATCGCGGACGATCGACGTCATCCTCTGCTCCGATCCCGGCGGCCAGCCGCTCGCGCAGCAGATCGTGATTCCCTTCGAAAAGGGCGGCGAAGATGTGCCCGCCAAGCATGGCGGCAAGGGCGAATGCGCCTTTACCGCGCTCGCGCATGGCGCCGTCGTCGCCGCCGATCCGGCGCTTTTGCTTGCGGCGATCGCGTTTCTGTTCGCGCTCGGTTTCGCGCCGCTTCCGGTGCCGCCGCTGCGCCGTCTTTCCCGTCTCCGCCCGCCGCTGCGCGGCCCTCCGGCGCACGCCTGACACGCTGAACCCGCTGTGTCGGACAGCCGCGCGCTTTGATCGCGCGGTCCTGCCGGAGATTGTCCATGTACGAAATAATGCGCCGTCCTGAGGGGCGGCATGCGGACGATGAAGCGTCCGCGTTCGATGCGCCCGATGGCATCCGCCTGCGCATGCGCGAGAACCGGTCGCGCCTGACGCAGCACGGGCGTGAGACCTTTACCGTTCTGATCCTGCTGTTCATGGCGATGGCGATCCTGCCCGCGCTGCAGGGGCGCTGGCTCGTGCCGCTGTTTGCGCTATCGACCATGGCGGCGCTGGTGCTGGCGCTCGAATGGCACCAGCGCAATCCGCCGCCCGAGGAATGGCTCGAACTGTCGGATGGGCGGTTCCTCTGGCGCGGGCGCAGCAGGGCGGCCATCGACCTGCCGTCCTATTGGCTTCGCTTCGAGCTGGAGCGGCGCGGGCCGACCGACTGCCGGCTCGTATTCCACCACCGAATGCAGCGCTTCGAGGTCGGGCATTGTCTGAACCTCGACGAGCGGCGCGAGATCGCCCCGATCCTCGCCCGTGCGCTCGCGGCAAGCAACCACATGAGGTAGGACATGGCCCCATCTCCGCCTCGCCGCATTGCCGCCTTGCGCCGGTTTCGCCGCCGCTGCTGGGCGGCTGTCGGTTTGTGCCTGCTGATGCAGGTCGGATCGGCGGCCGCTCAAAACTGGGCCGCCGCGCATCCCGCGCAGACAATATTTTTTCAACAGGAGATCGTTCGATGAAATCTTCAATCCGCATCATGTTCGCGGCAACGGCGCTGGTCGCCGCGCCGCCGCTGCTCGCGCACGGCGTCGCCGCCGGCGCGCTCGCCATCGGCCACCCCTGGTCGCGCGAAACCGCGCCGGGGCAAAAGGCCGGCGGCGGCTTTCTGACCATAACGAACAAGGGTAAAACCGAGGACCGGCTCCTCTCGGCGACTTCGCCCGCCGCCGCCGACGTCCAGATCCACATGATGAAGGTCGAGGACGGGGTGATGCGGATGCGCCAGGTCACCGGCGGCCTCGCCATCCCGGCGGGTGGCACGCTCGAACTCAAGCCCGGCGGCTATCACATCATGTTCATGGGTCTCAAAAAGCCGTTCAAGCAGGGCGACATGATCCCCGCGACGCTGGTCTTCGCGCGGCAGGGGAAGGTCGCCGTGCGCTTCAAGGTGCAACCGATCGCATCGACCGCGCCGATGGAGGGCGGTCATGGCGGACATTGAGGGTGGCACCCCGCCGATGGTCGTCGTTCGCCGCATCCTGTGGGTGCTCGTCGCGGTCGCCGCGGTCTTCGGCGTCATATTGGCGGTTGGTGGCGGAGACGGCAGCAAGAGCGCGCCGGCCGCCTCCGCCGGCGCCGCGATCGGCGGCCCGTTCACGCTCACCGCGGCCGATGGCTCGACGCTCACCGACCGGACGCTGAAGGGCCGGCCCTTCGCGATCTTCTTCGGTTTCACCCGCTGCCCCGACGTCTGCCCGACCAGCCTCGCGCGCATGGCGCAGCTCCGCGAGCAGCTCGGTCCCGACGGGATGAAGTTCGACATCGTCTTCGTCTCGGTCGATCCGCAGCACGATCGGCCCGCCGACATCGGCAGCTATGTCGCGCTGTTCAAGACGCCGATCACCGGGGCGACCGGAACCGATGCCCAGCTTGCCCAAATCCAGAAGGAATATGGCGTCTATGTCCGCAAGGTGCCGATCGAGGGCGGCGACTATACGGTCGATCACACCGCCGCCATCTATCTGATGGGCAAGGACGGCCGCTTCGTCACCACCATCGACTATCACGAGAATGACAAGACGGCGCTCGAAAAGCTTAAGCGCATCATTGCCTGACCTTGCGATCGGCGGGCTGCGTCCTGGCGGCGCGGCCCGTCAGACCGCGGCGAAGGAATCGCGCTGCTGCGCCACCTCGGCCCGGTCGCGGCCCATCGCTTTCGCACGCAGCAAGGCGGCGTCGGCGGTGCGGACCAGCCGGTCGGGCGGGCAGTGCAGGGGGGTGATCGCAACGCCGATCGAAACCGTAACCGGCCCCATATTTCCGGCCTCCGATCCCAGCGCCAGCGCCGCGACGCGGGTGCGGATTTCCTCGGCGCGCTCGGTCGCGCCCTCGACCGACAGGCCGGGGAGCAGCAGCATGAACTCCTCGCCGCCATAGCGAAAGGCGAGGCCCGCATCGCGCGTCACGCCCGCCAGCACCTTGCCGACTTCGCGCAGCACCATATCGCCCGCGTCGTGGCCGTGGACGTCGTTGAAGCGCTTGAAATGATCGACATCGATCATCAGGCAGCCCAGATCCTGCCCCAGCCGTTCGGCTTGCGCGATCTGGATACCGAGCAGCTGGTCGAGCTGGCGACGGTTCGACAGACCGGTCAGCGGGTCGGCGAGCGCCATTTCGCGCAGCGTTTCGCGCAATTGCAGATTGGCGATCGCCAGCCCGATATTCTCCGCCAGCATGTCGAGATAGATTTCGGGACCGGACAGCGCGCCGGGGTTACCCGCCGGCGCTTCGAAATAAAGGAGGCCCAGCGTCTCGCGCTGCGCGGTGAGCGGCAGGCACAGCGTGTCGACGGGCGCCGCGGCATCGCTGCGGTCGACATGGTCGCACGGCACATCGACATTGTCGCCCGCGGGACGGTGCGGCAGTCCGCGGCGCAGCGCCCAGCAGGCGAGCGCCGAAAATTCGGCGCGCGAATGGCCGGGGTTCTGCCACCCGCACGCCTCGACCACCATGTTGCGCTGGCGGTCGAGCAGATAAAGGCGCCCGGCAAGCCCCGGCGTGATTTCCGGGACGAAGCGTTGCACGACGTCTTTCAGGTCGTCCATCGTGTCGCAGCCCTGCAGCCGCTGCGTCATCCGCGACAACAGGTCACGCATCGCGCGATCGGCGTCGCGTTCGCTTTCCAGTCTTTGCCGTTCCAGCCCGTTTTCGCGGAAGATGCGGATCGCCTGCGCCATGTCGCCGATCTCGTCGACCTGGTCGAAGGCGGGCGGCTCGGCGGCGAAGTCCTGCGCCGCCAACCGGTTGACGACGTCGCTCAGCTTGACGACCGGGTGCAGCACGCGCTGCTTGAAGACGAAATACAGCACGCACAGCACCAGCAACGCGGTCAGCGCCAGCGTGATCTCCGAAATGCCCTTCCACAGCCGCGCCACCTCGGTCGCGGAATTGACCTGCGACTGGACCCGCGCATCGAGCCGGTCGCGAAAGCGCTTGAGTTCGAGTTCGGCGCGGTCGAGCTGGCGTTCATATTCGGCGCCGAACAGCAATTGCCGTGCTTTCGCTTCGTCGCCGCCTTCGTGCGCGGCGACCGCCGCGCGCTGTTCGTCGTGGAGCAGGTCGGCCAGCCGCACCGCATCGGCCAGCGCTTCGATCTCGCCGGTCGATGCTCCGGCATCGCCGACGTGCGCGATACGCTCCTCGATCGATTTGAGCGCCGCCTCTTCGGAACGATAGCCAACCAGATAGGTCGGGTCGCCGGTGTTCACAT
Source organism: Sphingopyxis sp. A083 (assembly GCF_001468495.1). NCBI lineage: Bacteria > Pseudomonadati > Pseudomonadota > Alphaproteobacteria > Sphingomonadales > Sphingopyxidaceae > Sphingopyxis > Sphingopyxis sp. A083. The sequence continues at coordinate 60,297 of NZ_LNSK01000006.1, forward strand.
ATTGCCGCGCCCGGTCGCTGAGCAGGAAGACATCCTCCTCCAGCGTCGCGGTCGCCTGATCGAGCCGGTATCGCTGCTCGACCGCCGCCCGTTCGCGGTCGGTCGCGTTCGAGGCCAGCAGCATCGTCGTGCTCGACGCGATCGTCAGCACGACCGTCGCGGCATAGGCCCAGTTGGTGATTGTCGCCAAACGCATGCTGCCCCCCTAATAGGATCGCTTCCATTGTGAAATGTTAATGCGATGATCGGGTGACCCCGCGCTTGCACAGGCGCGCCGTGCGTGTCACGGGGCCGCAGCGCGAGCGGCTATCCGGGAGATGGGCGGACCATGAACTTCGACGTATTGATAGTTGGCGGGGGCCACGGGGGTGCGCAGGCGGCGATCATGCTGCGGACGCAGAAGTTCAGCGGCAGCATTGCGATCGTGGGGGAGGAGGCGGAGCTTCCCTATGAGCGGCCGCCCTTGTCGAAGGAATATTTCGCGGGCGAGAAAGAATTCGAGCGCATTCAGTTGCGCCCCGCCAGATATTGGGACGAGCGCGACGTGACGATGCTGCTCGGGCGCCGCGTCGTCAGCGTCGATCCGGCGGCGCACCGCGTCACGACCGACGACGGCGAGACCATCGGCTATGGCAAGCTCGTCTGGGCAACCGGCGGCCATCCGCGGATGCTGCCGATCCCCGGCGGCGGCCTGCCCGGGGTGCAGGGGGTGCGCACGCGCGCCGATGCCGACGCGATGAAGGCGGCGGCGGAGACCGCGCAGCAGATCGTGGTGATCGGCGGCGGCTATATCGGGCTCGAGGCGGCGGCGGTGCTGACCAAGGCGGGCAAGAAGGTCGTGCTGCTGGAGGCCTTGGACCGGGTGCTTGCGCGGGTCGCGGGCGCGGATCTGTCGCGCTTCTTCGAGAAGGAGCACCGCGATCATGGCGTCGACCTGCGGCTCGGCGCCCAGGTCGCGGCGATCGAGGGCGACACGCATGTCACCGGCGTGCGGCTGGCGGACGGCGAGGTCATTCCTGCCGATCTCGTCATCGTCGGCATCGGTATCGTCCCCGCGGTCGAACCGCTGCTCGCGGCGGGGGCCGAGGGCGGCAACGGCGTGCTGGTCGATCCGCTGTGCCGGACGAGCCTGCCCGACATCTATGCGATCGGCGACTGCGCGGCGCATGCGAATGATTTTGCCGAAGGCGCGGTGATCCGGCTCGAATCGGTTCAGAATGCCAATGATCAGGCGAATGTCGTGGCAAAGGGCATCTGCGGCGCCGAAGCGCCCTATCATGCGATCCCCTGGTTCTGGTCGAACCAATATGACCTCAAGCTGCAGACCGCCGGGCTGTCGACGGGCCACGACCGGGCGGTGCTGCGCGGCGATCCCGCCAGCCGCAGCTTCTCGGTCGTCTACCTGAAAGCCGGCAAGGTCATCGCGCTCGACTGCGTCAATGCGACCAAAGACTATGTCCAGGGCCGCATGCTCGTCACTGCCGGCACCGCCGCAACCCCCGAACAGCTCGCCGATACCGACACACCCCTCAAGGAACTGATGACAGGCTGACGATCAGACGATGGGCGGCGGGGCGTCTGCCGGGTCGCCGAGCGCGCGTTTGAGCCCGCCTCTGACGCTGCGGAGCAATTTTCGCAGCGCAATGATGACGAGGACAGCGGCGATCAGCAGCAATAGGGCGATGACGATGGCGACCGCGGGAAAGGCGATTACCAGCGCGAGAAGTCCCGTCGTCGCGACGTCTTCGCCGGTCGATACCGCGGCATTGCTATAGGGTTCGGGGCTGATGTTGACGACCGCGCGGGTCGTTGCCTTGGCGCTGTGACTGATGAGCGCGCCGCCGCCGCCGAGGATGAAAGCGATCACCTGCCACGCCGGATCGGCGCTGTCGACGAGCGCGAGCGCCAGCAACGCGCCGCCGAGCGGGCGGACAATACTGTGGACGCTGTCCCAGATGCTGTCGACCCACGCGATCTTGTCGGCCAGAAACTCGGCGATCGTACCGATCGCGGCGACGCCCATGACCCAGGGGTTCGCCAATATCTGCAGCGCCTGCAAATGTTCGGGCAGCGGCAGCCAGCCGAAATGCATCGCGATGCCGGTCGCCAGGATCGTGAGGTAGAGTCGCCAGCCCGACAACAGGCTGATGCTGCCCGCGACCCCCAATATTTCGGCCAATCCCATTGCCTTGCCTCCGGCCGCGCCAAGATGCAGCATCTTGCACCCTCTTGAATGCCGCGGCAATGGGGCCGTCGTCGCTGGCGGCAATGGCAGATGACAAGCGCGCAAAGCCTAGTTATCGAATTTCCATGACCGATCCCGCGCCACCGCAATCGCCCAAGCTGCCCGACGGGGCTATCCCGGCCGCCACGCTCGTCATCATGCGGCCTTCCGGCAACGATGGTCCCGACGAGATATTGATGGTCAAACGCGCGAGCAACATGGCATTCGCGGCGGGGGCGGTGGTTTTTCCCGGCGGCCGCGTCGATCCCGACGATCATCTGGTCGCGGAGCGCTACGGCTTTGGCGACGATCCGGCCGAAGGCGCGGCGCGGGTCGCGGCCTTGCGCGAAACGCTTGAGGAAACGGGGCTTGGCGTCGGGCTACCCGACCTTGCCGAACCCGACCTCGCCGATGTTCGCCGCGCGCTTCTGGGCGGCACGTTGCTGTCCGACATATTGGCCGCGCATGGGGCGCCGATCCATCTCGGAGGGCTGGTGCCCTTTGCGCGCTGGTGCCCCAATTTCAAGGAAGCGCGAACCTTCGACACGCGCTTCTATGCCGTTGCGGCGCCGCCGCACGGGCATGAACTGACGGTCGAGGAAGCCGAGCATAGCCACATATTCTGGTCCAGCGCCCGTGATACGCTGGCGCTCGCCGATCGCGGCGACGTGTCGGTTATCTTCCCCACCCGCCGCAACCTCGAACGAATCGCGCAGGCCGAAGGTTTTGCGGGCTTCGCGCGCCACGCGGAAAATTATCCGGTCGAACTGGTAACGCCGTGGATAGAGGAGCGGGAGGGCACCCCGCATCTGTGCATTCCGGGTCATTTGGGCTACCCCGTGACCAGCGAAGCGTTCGAGCAAGTCAGGCGGGGTTAGAATCGCGACCAGTTGCGCAACTTTTGCAATATTTAGCAATTTGCTAACTAGTACCGAAATAGGGAATTGATGATTGCAATCGATGGCAATTACGCTTAAACCGATCGGGCAGGTCCATGGCGGGAAAGCCATTTCGCGGTGTGGATCGAGACGATATATCCAGTGGACGGAGAATAAGATGAACCTGCTTAAGAAGGCTGCGATCTCCCTCGCGGCGACCTCGATGCTGGCGGCGCCGATCGCCGCGTCGGCTCAGTCGTTCGACTCGGCTCGCGCCAATTCGGAACTCAACGGTGAAAGCAAGCTGGAAGGCAGCGGCTGGATCATCGCTGTTGTCGCTCTCGCGGCTATCATCGGCGGCATCATCATCGCTTCGGATAACAACGAAGACAGCCCGACCAGCCCGTAACAGGCTCCGGGTCAAACCGATACCAAAGGGCTCCGGGCTTTGCTCGGGGCCCTTTGTGATTCTACATGCGTCGATTCTACATGCTGCGATGCTGCATGATGGCAGCGCCTGACTTAAAGCCCCCAGCCTAAAGCTCTATATTCCGCACCGCGCGCGATCGGGCGAGGGGGATGGCCGCGCGAGCCCGGTTACGCGCCTCGGCGTCGATCGCCACGAAGCCGATATCATAGCTCGCCGCGCCACTGGATTGTTGCGCGTCCACGTCCATCAACACCGTCCCCCAGGGATCGACGGCGAGGCTGTGGCCAAAGGTCGCGCGCCCGTCTGCATGCGTTCCCGCTTGCGCCGCCGCAAGAATGTGACAGGCGGTTTCGATTGCCCGGGCGCGGAGCAGCGGGTGCCAATGCGCCTCGCCGGTCGGCACGGTAAAGGCGGCGGGGATCGCGATCAGTTCGGCGCCGCCATCCACAAGGGCGCGATAGAGCTCGGGAAAGCGCAGGTCGTAACAGATCGAAAGTCCCAGCCGGCCGAGCGGCGTATCGACGAGGACGATTGTTTCGCCCCCCGCATAGGCGGCCGACTCGGTCCAGTTCTCGCCCGTCGGCAGGGTCACGTCGAACATGTGGATCTTGTCGTAGCGCGCGCGAATCTCGCCCTTGTCGTCGATAACATGGCTGCGGTTGACGCGGCGGCCGCCGTCGTCGGCGAGCAGGGGCATCGATCCGCTGTGGAGCCAGATATGGTGGCGCCGCGCCATGTCCGCGAGCGCCGCGGGCCACGGGCTGTCGGCCTCGCGCCGGATATGCGCAGCCGATCTTTGCCGGTCGCGGTCGAGCAGCAGCGACATCTCCGGGAAAAAGGCCATCGCGGCGCCTTCGGCGGCCGCCGCGGCCAGCGCGCGGTCGATCACTCGCAGATTGGCGTCGGGATCGATTCCGCTCGTCATTTGAACGATGGCGGCAACCGGGGCGTGCGGTGGGCGTTGCATCGGTTCTGGCTAGGCGCCTCCTTCGCGAAGGACAAGCTGTGACAGTTCAGTGGCCAGCAAGGTTCGAAAGCGATAAATAGCCGCAATGTCCGTCTCTCCCCCGTCGACTGCGCGTCGATCGCTCTCCCTTTTCCTGCTTCCCGCCTGCGCCAGCGCGCTGGCGCTGCTGATCGCGCCGCTCGCTTCGGCGCAAACGACGCCGGCACCGGCGGCCGCATCGACGCTCGCGGGGCAAGCAAGCGACTGGCTCTATGAAGGCAGCGATATTCCGCGCGATGAGGGCTGGCGCTTCGGGGTGCTGCCCAATGGCTTGCGCTACGCCGTTCGCAACAACGGCGTGCCGCCAGGACAGGTGTCGATCCGGGTGCGGATGGATGTCGGGTCGATGTTCGAAACGGACAGCGAACGCGGCTTTGCGCATCTGCTCGAACATCTCACCTTCCGCGGCTCGCTGCATATTCCCGATGGTGAGACGAAGCGCATCTGGCAGCGTTTCGGTGTCACCTTCGGCAGCGATTCGAACGCGCAAACGACGCCGACGCAGACCGTCTATCAACTCGACTTGCCCAGCGTGACATCGACGACGCTCGACGAAAGCATGAAATTGCTGTCGGGCATGGTGCGCGAACCGCGGATCACCGATGCCGCGGTGACGGCCGAGCGCGGCGTCGTGCTGTCCGAACTGCGCGAACAGGACGGGCCGCAAAAGCGCATCGCCGATGCGACGAGCGCGCATCTGTTCGCAGGACAGTTGCTCGGCGAACGCTCGCCGATCGGAACCACTGCGGCGCTCGGTGCGGCTAACGCCAACAGCGTTCAGGCGTTTCACGATCGCTGGTATCGCCCCGACCGCGCCGTTGTCGTGATGGTCGGCGATGGCGATCCCGCACAGTTCGCCGCGCTGATCGGCAAATATTTCGGCGACTGGAAAGAAGCGGGTGCGAATCCGGCGCAGCCCGATTTCGGCAAGCCCGATCCGTCGCAACCGGTCGCGAAGGAAATCGTCGAGGCGAACCAGCCGCTCGCGCTGACGCTCGCAATGATCCGGCCGTGGAAAAAGCGCGTCGATACCGTCGAAAACACCCGGCGCCTCTACCTCGAATATCTCGCGCAGGCGCTCGTCAATCGCCGGCTGGAAAATCGCGCGCGCAGCGGCGGCAGCTACCTCGTGGCCACCGTCAGCCAGGATTATGTCAGCCGCAGCGCCGATGTCACCTCGGCCGAAATCGTCCCGCTCGGCGACTGGAAGGCCGCGCTCGCCGACGTGCGCGGGGTTATCGCCGATGCCGTCCAGACGCCGCCGTCGCAGGCCGATATCGACCGCGAAGCGAACGAGATCGAGGCTTTCCTGCGCAAGGAACTCGAAAATGCGCCCAACGAGCCGGGGTCGCGCCTCGCCGATGACATGGTGCGCGCGGTGGATATCGGCGAGACGGTGACGAGCCCCAAGGGGCAGGTCGATATGTTCGCCGCGATCCGCGCGTCGGCGACGCCGCAGGTGATGCTCGACATCAGCCGGGCGATTTTCGCGGCGCCCGTCACGCGGCTCGTGCTGACGACGCCGACGCCGATCGAAGGCGGCGACAAGGCGTTGCTCGCTGCGCTTGCCGCGCCCGTCACCGCGCGCGACGATCGCGTCGCGGCGGCGAAGGTCGATTTCAGCCAGCTTCCCGCGCTGGGGCAGCCCGGCACGATCGCATCCGAAACGCCGCTCCCCGGGCTGCGCGTCCAGCGTCTCGAATTCGCCAATGGCGTGACAGCGCTGGTTGCCGACAACAAGGTCGAACCCGGCAAGGTGCGCGTCAACGTCCGCTTCGGCAGCGGCAATCGCAGCGTCGCGGGGAATGCGCCCAATCTGCTGTGGACCGGCGATTATGCGCTGATGGCAAGCGGTGTCGGTCCGTGGGGCCAGAACGAGCTCGATCAGGCGACCAACGGGCGCCAGATCCAGATGGGCTTCGACATCGACGACGACGCCTTTGAAATGACCGCAGAGAGCAACCCCGCCGATCTGCGCGATCAGCTGCGCCTCATGGCGACAAAGCTCGCCGCGCCGCGCTGGGATGCCTCGCCGATCGAGCGGCTGCGCGTTGGCCTGCTGACCGGTTTCGACCTCAATGACGCGACGCCCAACGCGGTACTCGACCGCAATCTGCGCGGCTGGCTGGCGGGCGGCGACACGCGCTGGGCGCCCCCGTCGCGCGCCGCGATTGAAGGGCTAACTCCCGCCGCCTTTCGCGCTTTCTGGGAACCGCGCCTGAAGAGCGGCCCGATCGAGGTCCAGATTTTCGGCGATCTCGAATCGGTCGATTATAAGCAGTTGCTTGCGGAAAGTTTCGGGGCGCTTGCGCCGCGCCAGCCGCTCGCACCGCCGGGCGGACAGAGCGTTGCCTTCGCGCAGCATAATGCAAAGCCGTTCGTCGCCTATCACACCGGCGACAAGGGGCAGGCGGCGGCGATGATCGCCTGGCCGACGAGCGGCGGGATCGATAATATGCGCGACGCGCGGGCGATGGATGTGCTCGCTGCGATCTTCAACGATCGCCTGTTCGACCGGCTGCGCGCCGAACAGGGCGCAAGCTATGGCCCGGTCGTTGACAGCCATTGGCCGACGGGTTTCGAAAAGAGCGGCGGTTATCTGCTCGTCGGCAGTCTGCTGGCGCCAAAGGATGTGAACCGGCTCTACAGCATCGCCGACGACATTGCCGCCGATCTCGTCGCGCGGCCCGTCAGCGCCGACGAACTCGCGCGCAACGCCGGGCCGATCCGCGAACAGGTCGCGCGCGCGACGACTGGCAATCTTTACTGGATGTATCTGCTCGAGGGCGCGACGCGCGATCCGCGCTATATCAAGGCGGCGATGGCGATCGAGGACGATGTGACGAATATCAGCGCCGCCGATATTCAGCGTCTGGCGCGGCAATATCTGGTGCCGGGACGGAAATGGTCACTGGCGGTGTTGCCGAAGGGAATGACGCTGGCGCAGGCGGCGGCGCTCGATGCCGGAGCCATCGGCGGCGGGAAATAGTCAGGCGCTGCCTTCGGGGCGGCGCAGCTTGCGGATGCGCGGTTCGTCGGCGAGCTCGCCCTTGGTCATGATGTCGTGGCGCATGCGCGCCCGGACATCGTGGATCGAGGCGATGACGGGCCCCATTGCAACCCCCAGATCGACCAGCACCGCTTCGGCGAGTTGCAGCGAGCTTTCGAGCGTTTCGGGCACTGCGTCGGTGGCGCCGGCCCGATAGAGCGCCGCGGCATGATCGGCGTCGCGCGCGCGGCTGATGATCGGCAGCTCGGGATATTTCTGGCGAAGCTGGCGCGTCATGCGCAATTGCTGCACCGGATCGTCCATCGTCAGCACGATCGCGTCGGCATTTTCGATCCCCATCCGGTCGAGGCTGCCCGGGCGCGCCACATCGGCGAAGCGGACCGAAAATCCGTCGCGCCGCGCCGCCGCGACGGTGTCGATATCGGCGTCGACCGCCACATAGCGTCGCTGATGTTCGCGCAGCAATTCGGCGACGGTGCGCCCGACGCGGCCGAAGCCGACGACGACGGTGCGGCCTTCGGGCGTTTCTTCTTCCTGCGCGTCGCCGCTGCGCATCTCGATCCGGCGCGCGACATCGTGGCCAACGCGGGCGAGGAGCGGCGTGATCGTCAGGCCGATTGCGGTGACGAGCTGCCAGAATTCGGCGGTGGTGCGGCTGATGAGCTGCGCCTGCAGCGCCGTTGCAAGAACGATCAGCGTCGTTTCCGACGGGCTGGCCATCAGCAATCCGACCTCGGCCGCCGTGCCGCGCCGCGCGGCGCCCGAAAAGCGCAGCAGCGCCGCGGTCACGATCGATTTGATCAGGACCACGCCGACCACGGCGGCGATCAGCTCGGGCCATTGCGCCGCGATCGTCTTGAGGTTGAGCCCCATGCCGACGCTGATCAGGAACACGCCGAGCGCGAGGCCTTTGAACGGCGCCGTGATTGCTTCGACTTCGCCATGATATTCGGTCTCGGCGATCATCAGGCCGGCCAGCAGCGCGCCGACGATCGGCGACAGGCCGACCGCGGCGGTCGCCAGCGCCGCGACGATCACGACCAGCAGGCTCGCCGCCAGAAACAGCTCGGGATCCTTGGCGCGCGCGGCCTGCGCAAAGATGCGCGGCAGCAGGAACCAGCCCGCGACCGCGAGGATCGCCACGACCAGCGCGCCTTGCCACAGCGTCGTCAGCATAAGCTCGGTATTGTCGCTCGCCGCGATGGGGGACAGCGCGCCGAGAACGAAGATGATCGGGACGATCGCCAGATCCTCGAACAGCAACATCGCAAAGGAAGCGCGGCCGACGGCCGATTTGGTGCCCGCGATCGGCAGCACCAGCGCCGTCGATGAGAGGGCGAGGGCGATGCCGAGGCCATAGGCCGCGGCGGTCGAATGATCGCCTAGTAGGAACAGCGCCGTGCCGAGTATCGCGCCGCCGAGCAACAGTTCGGCGGCCCCGATGCCGAAGACCAGCTTGCGCAGCTGCCACAGGCGTCGGAACGACAGTTCGAGCCCGATCGAAAAGAGCAACAGGATGATGCCGAATTCGCCGAACAGCGCGATGTCTTCGCTTGACGCGATGGTGATGTGCCGCAGCCACGGATAATCGGCGGCGAGCGCGCCGAGCCCCGATGGCCCGACGAGCAGCCCGACGAGAATGAACCCGATCACCGGCGAGATGCGAAAGCGCGCAAAGGCCGGGATGACGATTCCCGCCGCCCCCAGCACCACCAGCGCGTTGCCGATAGCCGATGTGTCCTGTTCACTTACCATAAGGGCCGACCTTATGCACGCCGGCCCCGATTGGCTAGATGCCTATCCCAACCTTTTCGGTTGTTTAAGCCCGATGGCTCAGGCGCCCATCTTCTTTTCGAGATTTTCGACGATCGCTTCGAAGAAGCCCTCGGTGGTCAGCCAGTTCTGATCGGGACCGATCAGCAGGGCGAGATCCTTGGTCATCTTGCCGCTTTCGACGGTTTCGATGCACACACGCTCAAGGTCTTCTGCAAACTTCGTCACCTCGGGCGTGCCGTCGAGCTTGCCGCGATGCTTGAGCCCGCCGGTCCAGGCAAAGATCGACGCGATCGGGTTCGTCGAGGTCGCCTTGCCCTGCTGGTGCATGCGGTAGTGGCGGGTGACGGTGCCGTGCGCGGCTTCGGATTCCACGGTCTGGCCGTCGGGCGTCATCAGCACGCTGGTCATCAGGCCGAGCGAGCCGAAGCCCTGTGCCACCGTGTCCGACTGGACGTCGCCGTCGTAATTCTTGCAGGCCCAGACGAACTTGCCCGACCATTTGAGGGCCGAGGCGACCATGTCGTCGATCAGGCGATGCTCGTAAATGATGCCGGCTGCTTCGAATTTGGCCTTGAATTCGTTCTGATAGACTTCCTCGAACAGATCCTTGAAGCGGCCGTCATAGGCCTTCAGGATCGTGTTCTTGGTCGACAGATAGACGGGCCAGCCGCGCGCGAGGCCATAATTCATGCTGGCGCGCGCGAAATCGCGGATCGAATCGTCGAGATTGTACATCGCCATCGCGACGCCGGACGAGGGGAACTGGAACACTTCCTCGTCGATGATCGTGCCGTCCTCGCCTTCGAACACCAGGCGCAGCTTGCCGGGGCCGGGGACGCGATAGTCGGTGGCGCGATACTGGTCGCCGAAGGCGTGACGGCCGACGACGATGGGGTCGGTCCAGCCGGGGACGAGGCGCGGGACATTCTTGATGACGATCGGTTCGCGGAACACGACGCCGCCCAGGATGTTGCGGATCGTGCCGTTGGGCGACTTCCACATCTTCTTGAGGCCGAATTCCTCGACGCGCGCTTCGTCGGGGGTGATCGTCGCGCACTTCACGCCGACGCCATATTTCTTGATCGCATTGGCGGCTTCGACGGTGATCTTGTCGTCGGTGCGGTCGCGCTCCTCGATGCCGAGGTCGTAATAATGCAGGTCGACGTCGAGATAGGGCAGGATCAGCCGTTCGCGAATCCACTGCCAGATGATCCGCGTCATTTCGTCGCCGTCGAGTTCGACGACCGGGTTGACTACCTTGATCTTGCCCATGCTGCTGCCTTTTCCTTGGGGAGTCGAATTGCAGGGGGCCTTAGGCAAAGCCGGGGCAATGTTCAACCGCCCTGGTGCCGTCCCACGAGCGGGCGGGGCGGGATAAGCGATTGTCAGTGCCCGATGCGCGCCCTAGAACAATCGCCATGTCCACCACCATCTCTTCCAACCGCCCCGGCGGCGGCATCAAGTGGCGCTGGCCGTCGATTCACCCCGAGGGCCGCAAATTCCTGTTGATCGCGGCGATCGTCACCGTCTGTTTCTGGCTGCTCGGCTGGGAAATCGCCGGCTGGCTGATGGCCGGAATCACCGCGTGGGTCGGCGCCTTTTTCCGCGACCCGGTGCGCGTGACGCCGACCAGTGCCGACCTGGTCATCGCACCCGCCGACGGGCTCGTCACCCAGATTGCCGAAGTCCCGCCCCCGCCCGAAATCGCTGGGGCCGACGGGCTGGGCGATGCGCCGATGCTGCGCGTATCGATCTTCATGAGCGTGTTCGACGTCCATATCAATCGCACCCCGGTTGCCGGGACGCTGCGCAAGCTGGTTTATATCCCCGGCAAGTTCGTGAACGCCGATCTCGACAAGGCGAGCGAGGAAAACGAGCGCCAGCATTTCGTTGTCGAACGCGCCGACGGGGTGCGCATCGGTTTCACCCAGATTGCGGGGCTGGTAGCGCGGCGCATCATGCCCTTCGTCAGCATGGGAACCGAGCTTGCGACAGGCCAACGCGTCGGCCTGATCCGCTTCGGCAGCCGTGTCGATGTCTATCTGCCGCAGGGTACGGCGCCGCAGGTGTTGCTGGGGCAGCGCACGCTGGCCGGCGAAACGATTGTTGCCCGGCTCGGCAAGGGCGACACGATCGACGGCATCGGGCAATAATGGCGGGCGATCGCGATCCGCGGACGGGCGTCGACCCGCGCCGTATCGGCGGCATTCCGCTGCGTGCCTTTGCGCCCAACGCGATTACCGCGCTCGCCCTGTGCTTCGGCCTGACGGGCGTGCGTTTCGCGATCGGCGAGGAATGGGAAAAGGCGCTGGCGGCGGTGATCTTCGCCGGGGTGCTCGACGGGATGGACGGGCGCATCGCGCGCCTGCTGCGCGCGCAGAGCAAATTCGGCGCCGAACTCGATTCCCTCTCCGACGTCATTGCCTTCGGCGTCGCGCCGGCGATGATCCTGTTTCTGTGGTCGCTGGACGACGCGCCGAAATTCGGCTGGACCGCAGCGCTGGCGCTCGCGGTCGGCTGCGCGCTGCGGCTGGCGCGGTTCAATTCGCGGATGGACGCCGATGTCCAGCCGCACAAGTCGGCGGGCTTCAACACCGGCATTCCGGCGCCTGCGGGGGCGGGACTTGCCTTTGTTCCCGTCTATCTCTGGCTTTCGACCGGCAGCGACCTGTTCCGCGAATGGTATGTCGTCATGCCGTGGGCGCTCGGCGTCGCGATGCTGATGATCTCGGCAATCCCGACCTACAGCTGGTCGTCGATCCGCCTGCGCCGGTCGTGGCGGCTGTTCGCGCTGGCGGGGGTGGGGCTGCTCGGCGCGGCGCTCGTCACCGCGCCGTGGCCGACCTTGCTTGCGATCTGCGTCTTCTATGTCGGGCTGCTGCCCTTCGGACTTGCGAGCTACGCGAAAGTCAGGCGGCGCGGCTGATCAGAGGTTGAACGCGAACCGGGGTGCGAACGCCGCGCGGCATGTCGCGGCGGCGTAGCGGCACGACGGTCGCGGCCGGGCCGGTCTGCGGGGACGAGCCGTGCGGGAAGGCGCCTTCGCCGGCAAGCGCCGACAAGATCGCATCGCCATTGGTGCGCAGCATGGCGAGAATCACCAGCACACCCAGTCCGGCGGCACTTGCGAAGAGAAGAGCGGCGGCGACCTGAACCATTTTCTTGTCCTTTCGGCTTCCCTGTGCGAAACCTTCGCCCGGAGCTACGGTTTTGCTGACCTTTTCGTTCCATGTTCTCTATTTGTTCTCAATGCCAATGCGACGAAGCGTTATGTTTTGTCGATGAGTTGAGTCGGGCGCGGTGCAAGGCGCACCGAGCGGGCAGGGCGGCTAATCGACGCTTGGGCCTTGCTTTTCGCGGGCAAGCCGTCTAACGGCCCGCCCATTCCACATGGAAGGCGCACATACCGGTGCCGGGATGATTCCCTAGCGGATCGCTCGGTTCTTGCCTTTCAGAGGACTAACCGGAAGGAGAAAGACTATGGCGGCTCCTGTCGTCACGATGCAGAATCTTATCGAAGCTGGCGCCCACTTCGGCCACCAGACCCACCGTTGGAACCCGCGCATGAAGCCGTATATCTTCGGCGCGCGCAACGGCATCCACATCCTCGACCTGTCGCAGACCGTGCCGCTTTTCGCGCGTGCGCTCGACTTCATCTCGTCGACCTCGGCCGCCGGCGGCAAGGTGCTGTTCGTCGGCACCAAGCGCCAGGCGCAGGGCCCGATCGCCGATGCGGCCCGCGCTTCGGGTCAGCACTTCGTCAACCACCGCTGGCTGGGCGGCATGCTCACCAACTGGAAGACGATCTCGAACTCGATCAAGCGCCTCAAGTCGCTCGAAGAACAGCTTTCGGGCGACACCTCGGGTCTGACCAAGAAGGAAGTGCTCAACAAGACCCGCGAACGCGACAAGCTCGAGCTCAGCCTCGGCGGCATCCGCGACATGGGCGGCATTCCCGACGTGATGTTCGTGATCGACGCGAACAAGGAAGAGCTGGCGATCAAGGAAGCCAACGTCCTTGGCATCCCGGTCGTCGCGATCCTCGATTCGAACGTCTCGCCCGATGGCATCGCTTTCCCCGTTCCGGCGAACGACGATGCGGCGCGCGCGATCCGTCTTTACTGCGAAGCGGTTGCCCAGGCGGCGACCCGCGGCGGCCAGCAGGCCCGCGCCGATCGCGGCGAAGATCTGGGTGCGGCGGTCGAACCCGTTGCCGAGCCCGTGCTGACCGAGGACGAACAAGTCCCGGCCGAAGCGGCTGCCGAAACCGAGCGCCAGGCCGACGCCTGAGCCCGTGCGGCATGACGGGGCGGCGCGCCGACCGGCGGTCGCCCCTGTCATCCCTTTGACTTATCGCCCCGCCATGCGCGCGGGCGTCCCGCGGGCCCGATTGCGCCCGCCCTTTTGAAAGGAACATCCGATGGCTGAAATTACGGCCGCTCTCGTCAAGGAACTGCGCGACCGCACCGGCGCAGGCATGATGGACTGCAAGAAGGCGCTTGCCGAAAACAACGGCGACATCGAAGCGTCGATCGACTGGCTGCGCACCAAGGGCCTTGCCGCCGCCGCCAAGAAGGCCGGCCGCGTCGCCGCCGAAGGTCTGGTCGGCGTTGCCGCCGACGGCACCAAGGGCGCCGTCGTCGAAGTCAACAGCGAAACCGATTTCGTTGCCAAGAACGAACAGTTCCAGGCGTTCGTTCGCGACGTGACGCAGGTCGCGCTCGCCGAAGGCATCACCGACATCGAAACGCTCGCCGCCGCCGGCTACCCGACGGGTGGCACGGTCGCCGAACAGCTCACCAACAACATCGCCACGATCGGCGAGAATCAGTCGCTGCGCCGCGCCGCGATCCTGTCGGTGAACTCGGGCGTCGTGACCGGCTATGTCCACAATGCCGCGGCGCCGGGCATGGGCAAGATCGGCGTGCTCGTCGCGCTCGAATCGACCGCTGGCGCCGACGTTCTCGAACCGCTGGCCAAGCAGCTTGCGATGCATGTCGCCGCCGCCAACCCGCTGGCGCTGAACGGCGACGATCTCGACGCCGATCTCGTCGCGCGCGAACGGGCGATCGCGGAAGAAAAGGCGGCCCAGTCGGGCAAGCCGGCCGAGATCGTCGCGAAGATGGTCGATGGGTCGATCGCCAAGTTCCGCAAGGAAAATGCGCTGCTGTCGCAGCTCTTCGTGATGGACGGCAAGACGCCGGTCGCCGAAGTCGTTGCCGCTGCGGGCAAGGATGTCGGCGCGACGATCACGCTGACCGGCTTCATCCGCTTCCAGCTCGGCGAAGGCATCGAGAAGGAAGAGAGCGACTTCGCCGCCGAAGTCGCCGCCGCCGCGGGCGTCTAAAAGAAGAACCGGATTGCTGCGCCTGCGGCGCCGCAGTCCGCTTGGCAATGGCGCGCACTCTCTCTAGGGTGCGCGCCATTCGCATATTACGAGTTTGCAAGAGGTTCCCCCCGACATGGCATTGCCCGGCATGAAACGCATCCTGCTCAAATTGTCGGGCGAGGCGCTGATGGGGCCGACGCCCTTCGGGATCGATCCCGCAACGGTCGCGAGCATGGCGGCCGAGGTCAAGGAAGCGAAGGATCGCGGCCTCGAAATCTGCCTCGTCATCGGCGGCGGCAATATCTTTCGCGGCATGGCGGGGGCGGCGAAGGGCATGGACCGCGCGCAGGCCGACTATATGGGCATGCTGGCGACGGTGATGAACGCGCTTGCCATGCAGAATGCGCTCGAGCAGCTCGGCGTCCAGACCCGCGTCCAGTCGGCGATCGAGATGGACAAGGTGTGCGAACCGGTGATCCGCCGCCGCGCCGAACGCCACCTCGAAAAGGGCCGCGTTGTCATCTTTGCCGCGGGCGTCGGTGCGCCCTATTTCACGACCGACAGCGGCGCGGCGCTGCGCGCGGCGGAAATGAAATGCGATGCGTTGCTGAAAGGCACCAGCGTCGATGGCGTCTATAACGCCGATCCGAAACAGGATCCGAGCGCGGTGCGCTACGACAGCCTGAGCTATGACCGTGTCCTCGCCGACAATCTGAAGGTGATGGACGCGAGCGCCGTGGCCTTGTGCCGCGACAACAATATTCCGATCGTCGTGTTCAATATTCGCGAAGCCGGAAATCTGGCGCGGGTGCTGGCCGGCGAGGGCGTCGCCACCGTGGTCGGCGGCGCGGCCTGAAACGATCAAGAGAGGAAAGACAGATGGCGAAATATGACAAGGCCGACCTGGAGCGCCGCATGCACGGCGCGGTCGAATCGCTGAAGCACGACCTTGCGGGGCTGCGCACCGGCCGCGCCAATTCGGCGCTGCTCGATCCGGTGACGGTCGAGGTCTACGGCAGCCATATGCCGCTCAACCAGGTCGCCTCGGTTAGCGCGCCCGAACCGCGCATGCTGGCGGTGCAGGTGTGGGACAAGTCGAACGTCGGCCCGGTGGACAAGGCGATCCGCTCGGCCGGGCTCGGCCTCAACCCGATCGTCGATGGTCAGCTTCTCCGCTTGCCGATCCCCGAAATGACGCAGGAACGCCGCAAGGAATTGTCGAAGCTTGCCGGGCAATATGCCGAAAAGGCGCGCGTCGCCGCTCGCAACGTCCGCCGCGACGGCATGGACAATCTGAAGCAGGACGAGGCGAAGAAGGAAATCAGCGAGGACGAGCGCAAGCGCGCCGAAACCGAAGTGCAGAAGCTGACCGACGCGACGATCGCCGAAATCGATGCGGCGGCGGCGGCGAAGGAAAAGGAAATTCTGGGCTAGTGCTCCTCCGCGCTACCCTCTCGGCCGTTCGGGCTGAGCCTGTCGAAGCCCCGTCCTTTTCTTGCCCAGCAAAGAACGGCCCTTCGACAGGCTCAGGGCGAACGGAGTCTTAGGCTTTTCCGGTGTCCGAAACGCATCACGGTGCCCGCCATGTCGCCATCATCATGGATGGCAACGGCCGCTGGGCCAAGAAGCGCCACCTGCCGCGCATCGCCGGTCATCGCGCGGGGGTCGAGGCGGTGCGCACGATCGTGCGTGCGGCCGGCGACCTGGGGATCGAGGCGCTGACCCTCTATGCCTTTTCGTCCGAAAACTGGAAGCGGCCCGAGGACGAGGTCAGCGATCTGATGGGCCTGCTCAAGCGGTTCATCGTCAGCGATATCGACGAATTTGCCGCCAATGATGTGCGGCTCAAGATCATCGGCGATTGGCGCGCGCTCGCGCCCGATGTCGTCGCACTGATCGAGGATGCGATCGCGCGCACCGCGCATAACCGGCGCACCACGCTGGCGGTCGCGCTCAATTATGGCGCGCAGGATGAACTGGTGCGGGCGGCAAAGGCCGCCGCGGCGGAAGGCGAGATCAGCGCCGAGACGATCGCGGCGCATCTCGACACCGCCGACATGCCGCCGCTCGACCTGTTGATCCGTACCTCCGGCGAAGTGCGGCTGTCGAATTTCCTGCTGTGGCAGGCGGCTTATGCCGAGCTTTATTTTACCGATCGGCTATGGCCCGATTTCAAACCCGCCGACCTCAAGGCGGCGCTCGATCATTTTGCGGCGCGCGAGCGCCGTTTCGGAGGATTATAAGGCATGGCGGGCGCAGCGAAGTCGGATCTGTGGGTGCGCATCGGGTCGGCGATCATCCTGTTCGCGATCGCCGGCACCGCTCTGTGGTTCGGCGGCATCGCCTTCGGCCTGCTGCTGCTCGTCGGCGGCGCGCTGCTGCTAGTCGAATGGTTCCAGCTCGTCCGCGCGATGGGGCTCGGCAGCGGCGGCAAGGCGGCCTTCTCGGCGCTCGGGTTGCTGCTCGTCATCGGGGCGATCGGCGGGCTCTGGTATATCCGGCAGAATCTGGGAATGACGGCGGCGCTGTGGGTGTTCGGCATGGTCTGGGCGACCGATATCGGCGCCTATTTTGCCGGACGCGCCTTTGGCGGCGCGCGGCTCGCGCCGACGATCAGCCCTTCGAAAACCTGGTCGGGGCTCGTCGGCGGCATGATCGCGGCGCTGATTGCCAGCGCGACGATCGGTGACCGCGGCCAGATTATCGGTGTCCCGCTGTGGATCGGCCTGTTCATGGGCCTCCTCGCGCAGCTCGGCGACCTTGGCGAAAGCTGGATGAAACGCCGCGCCGGGGTCAAGGATTCGGGCAAGCTGATTCCGGGGCATGGCGGCATTTTCGACCGCGTCGACGGCCTGCTGCCGGTCGCGCTCATTCTCGGTGCGCTCGCCGTCGCGGGCCAGATCGCGGTCCGGGCGGCCGGCTGACATGCGCCGCCTCTCGGTCTTTGGCGCAACGGGTTCGGTCGGGCAATCGGCCCTCGACCTCGTACGCCGCGACCGCGACGCGTGGCAGATCGTCGTGCTCAGCGCCAACAGCGACGTTGCCGAACTGGCGCGTCTGGCGCGCGAGTTCACCCCCGAAGTCGCCGTGATCGGCGATCCCGCGCGTCATGACGAACTCAAGACGGCGCTGGCGGACACGCATATCGGCGTGGCGGCGGGCGCCGACGCATTGGTCGACGCTGCGCGGTTGCCGGCCGATCTCGTACTCGCCGCGATTGTCGGGACCGCCGGGCTCGCGCCTACGATGGCGGCGATCGAAGCCGGGTGCGACGTGGCGCTCGCGAACAAGGAATCGCTGGTGTCGGCGGGCGAGTTGATGATCGCGGCGGCGCAGCGGTCCGGCGCGACGATCCTGCCGGTCGATTCCGAACATAATGCGATCTTTCAGTGCCTGGCGGGCGGGCGCCTTGATCAGGTGCGACGCATCATTCTGACCGCGAGCGGCGGCCCGTTCCGCACCATGTCGGCCGAGGCGATGGCGCGCGTCACCCCGGCGCAGGCGGTCGCGCATCCCAATTGGTCGATGGGCGCCAAGATCAGCGTCGATTCGGCGACGATGATGAACAAGGGCCTCGAACTGATCGAGGCGCATCATCTCTTTCCCGTCGGCCTCGACCGGATCGAAATCCTCGTTCACCCGCAATCGGTGATCCACAGCCTCGTCGAATATGTCGATTGTTCGACGCTGGCGCAGCTTGGATCGCCCGATATGCGCATTCCGATCGCGAGCGCGCTCGCTTGGCCGCAGCGTATGGCGACGCCGTGCGCGCCGCTCGATCTTGCCGCCATCGCGCGGCTCGATTTCGAAGCGCCCGACGAAGCACGCTTTCCGGCAACGGCGCTCTGCCGTGCCGCGATCGCCGAGGGCGGCGCGCGGCCGGCGCAGCTCAACGCCGCCAACGAGGTGGCGGTCGCCGCTTTCCTTGCGGGGCGGATATCCTTTCCGGCAATCATCGACACGGTAAAGCGCGTCCTCGACGCCGATGCGCCCGCCGTGCCGGGCGCGCTTCAGGACATATTCAGCGTCGACGCCGCATCCCGCGCGGCCGCGCAGCATTTTGTGGACCAACTCGAACATGCTTGAGTCGCCCGGTTTCCTGTTCACCATTCTTGCGTTTCTGGTCGTGCTCGGCCCGCTCGTGTTCGTGCACGAATATGGCCATTACATCGTCGGCCGCTGGTGCGGCGTAAAAGCCGACACCTTTTCGATCGGTTTCGGGCGCAAGATCCTCGGCTGGACCGACAAGCGCGGCACCGAATGGAAGATCGGCTGGCTGCCGCTTGGCGGCTATGTCCAGTTCGCGGGCGACCGCGATGCGGTGAGCCAGCCCGACGCCAACTGGCACAATATGCCCGCCGAAGAACGCTCGCACAGCTTTCCCGCGCAGCCGGTCTGGAAACGCGCGCTGATCGTCCTCGCCGGGCCGGTGACCAACTTCCTGTTCGCCATCGCGATCTTTGCCGCCTTCAACATGGCTTATGGCGTGCCGACGACGCCCCCCGTCGTTGGCGCGGTGGAGCCGGGCAGCGCGGCCGAAGCCGCCGGTCTGCGGGTCGGCGACCGGATCGTGGCGATCAACGGCGGCGCGATCGAGAAATTCGACGACATTCCGATGGCCGTGGCCTTCGACCTTGGCAAACCCGCCGAGCTTGCGATCCAGCGCGGCGGCGAACGCATCGATGTGCTGCTGCGGCCGCGCGTCATCACCGAAACCGATCGCTTCGGCAACAAGGGCGAACGCGCGGTGATCGGCATCCGATCGGGTGAGATTGCCTTGGAACCTGTCAATCCGCTCGCGGCCGTTCAGGCTGGCGCGGCCCAGACCTGGGGTATCGTGCGGTTGACCGGGGATATATTGGGGCAATTCCTCACCGGGCAGCGGTCGGTCAAGGAAATGGGCGGCCCGCTCAAGATCGCGAAACAATCGGGCGAGATGGCGACGCTGGGGCTTTCCAGCCTGATCTTCTTCGTCGCGTTCGTTTCCATCAATCTGGGGTTCATAAATCTGTTGCCATTGCCCATGCTCGATGGTGGCCATCTGCTTTTCTACGGCTATGAAGCAATTCGGCGGCGGCCGGCGCCGCCGCAGGCGCAGGAGTGGGCGTTCAGATTCGGTTTTGCGGTGATCGTGACGTTGATGCTGGTCGTGACTTTCAACGATTTGGGCTCAATTGGCGTTTGGGACAGGATCGCCCGCTTGATTGGATAGCCAGACTAAGGCAGGGAGAGCGCGCACTTGGGCCGGAGCGGGACCTGGGCGCAGGGATACGGATTTTTGCGGGATGAACGGTGTGGCTTCACAGAAATTTTCGGCACGGACGCGACTGACCGCGGTGCTTTTGACCGGGTCGATGCTGGCGTGGCCGGTTGCGGCGCTGGCGCAGGTCGCCCCGCCGCCGGTGACATCGACACTGCCCGTTCCGCCGACCGAGGCGGCACCGACCGCGGCGACGATCAAGACGATCACCGTCGTCGGCAACCAGCGGCTCGAGGCGCAGACGATCCTCTCCTATCTGCGCCTGCGCGTGGGGCAGCCCTATGACCGTTCGGTACTCGACCAGGCACTCAAGGATCTGGCGTCGACCGAATTGTTCAAGGATTATCAGATCAGCGACGACAATGGCGCGCTGACGATCCAGGTGACGGAAAACCCCGTCATCAACCGCGTCATCCTCGAAGGCAACAAGCGGCTGAAGGAAGACAAGATCCGGCCCGAGATCAAGCTTGCGCCGCGGCAGATTTTCACCCGCTCGAAGGTCCGCGCCGACGTCGCGCGTATCATCGAACTCTACAAGCGGCAGGGCCGCTTCGCCGCGACCGTCGATCCCAAGATGGTCCAGCTCGACCAGAACCGCGTCGATGTGGTGTTCGAGATCGACGAAGGGCCGAAGTCGAAGGTCCGCCAGATCAACATCATCGGCAACGAACAGTTCAGCGACGGCGAACTGCGCGGCGAAATGGCGACGAAGCAGGCCAGCCTCGGCAATATCCTGTCGTCGAACACGACCTACGATCCCGATCGTCTGGCCTATGATCAGCAGAAGCTGCGCCTCTTCTATCTCCAGCACGGCTATGCCGACTTCCGCGTGATTTCGGCGGTGGCGGAGCTGACCAGCAACAAGCAGGACTTCATCATCACCTATGTGGTGGAGGAGGGCGAGCGCTACAAATTCGGCGACATCGACGTGAAGAGCCAGCTGCGCGACTTCAAGCCGGAGACGCTGAAGCGCCTGCTGCCGATGAAGACGGGCGACTGGTACGACGCCAAGCTTGTGGAAGATACAGTGGAAAGCCTGAGCGAAACCGCCGGCCTCTTCGGCT
Organism: Sphingopyxis sp. A083; assembly: GCF_001468495.1. Classification (NCBI taxonomy): domain Bacteria; kingdom Pseudomonadati; phylum Pseudomonadota; class Alphaproteobacteria; order Sphingomonadales; family Sphingopyxidaceae; genus Sphingopyxis; species Sphingopyxis sp. A083. The sequence goes on from NZ_LNSK01000006.1 coordinate 81,274, forward strand.
ATGCCTTCGCCGACATCAATCCCGAATTCCGCCGCGATCCCGAAACGCGGACGATGGCGATCACTTTCGACGTCGGCGAAAGCCCGCGCACCTATGTCGAGCGCATCGACGTCAACGGCAATACGCTGACGCATGACAAGGTGGTGCGCCGCGAGTTTCGCCTCAACGAAGGTGACGCCTTCAACAGCTTCGGGGTCAAGCGCACCGAGAACCGCCTGAACAGCCTTGGCTATTTCCAGGACAAGCTGGAGATCGAGCGCAAGGAAGGCTCGACCCCAGATCGCATCATCCTCGAAACCAATGTCGAAGAAAAGCCGACAGGCGAATTGTCGCTTTCCGCTGGTTTCTCGTCGATCGAGAATTTTCTGCTCCAGGCGTCGATCCGCCAGCGCAACTTCCGCGGTCTCGGCCAGCAGCTTCAGGCATCGGTCAATTATTCGAGCTATTCGAAGTCGGTAGAGCTTGGTTTCACCGAGCCTTATCTGTTCGACCGCAACATCTCGCTTGGCGGCAGCATCTATCGCCGCGACCTCAACTCGTTCAACTTCATCAACAACAACCGCCAGACGACCTTCCAGCAGATTACGACGGGTTTCCAAGTCAATATGGGCGTTCCGCTTACCGAATTCATGTCGGTGTTCGGTCGCTACAGCCTCAATCTCGACGATGTGACGCTCGACAAGAATCTCTATTATTTCGGGGGCAATTGCGACCCGCTGGTCGCCGGCCGCTATCTTTGCGACGCGATCGGCAAGCGCACGACGTCGCTCGTCGGCTACACCATCGCCTATGACGATCGCGACAACCGCCTGCGCCCGACGCGCGGTCAGTCCTTCACGCTGGGACAGGATTTTGCCGGCCTCGGCGGCAGTGTTCGGTATGTCCGGACGACCGCGACGGCGAGCAAGCATTTCAACCTCGGCAGCAAGTTCATCCTGAACATCTCGGCCGAAGGCGGCTATATCTATCCCCTTGGCGATGCTCCGTCGCCGACCAGCGACAAGGTGCGTTTGACCGACCGCTTTTTCCTTGGCGAACCGCAACTGCGCGGCTTCGACATCCGCGGCGTCGGCCCCCGCGTCGTGCGCTACGGCAATGTCGATCTGACCGATCCCATGAACCCGATCCTCGACACGTCGGACAATGCCCGCGTCGACGACGCCTTGGGCGGACGCGCCTATTACAAGGGGCGGTTTGAGGTCGATATTCCGCTCGGCAGCGGCGCCAAGGAGCTTGGCCTTCGCCCGTCGGTATTCCTCGACTTCGGGTCGGTCTGGGGCGTTAAGCGCCCGACGCTGACAACGCTGGCCGATTTCAGAGACCCGGCCGATGGTATCACCAAATATCTTTGCCGTAATGCCTCGACCGGCGCGACGACCTTTGCGAGTCAGACCGTCGTCACCGACACAACGACCGGTGTGGTGACGCCGACTGGGCAATATACCACTTGCGACGCCACCAACGGCTTCACGCCGCTCGCACCATTCGAGGAACGCTATCTGGGCGACAGCTGGAAACCGCGCGTCGCGATTGGCGCTGGCGTCAACTGGAACTCTCCGTTTGGTCCTTTCCGGATCGACTTCGCTTACGCCCTCCGCAAAGAAGAGGGTGACGATACGAAACGCTTCTCATTCAATGTAGGAACACAATTCTGATGAAGAAAATTATTGCCGCTTCGGCGCTCGCCATTGCCGCGCTTTCGGTTTCGCCGCTTCTGTCGGCTCCGGCCATTGCACAGGCAAAATCGGTCGCGCTCGCCGACGTTCGCGTTGCGGCCTCGCGTTCGAACGCCTTCACTGTCGCATCGCAGCAGATCCAGACGACCTACAAGGCACAGATCGACCAGCAGGAAACCCGCGGTCAGACGCTGCAGGCCGAACTGAACGTGCTGGTGGCGAAATATAATGAAGAAGCGAAGAAGGCGCCGCAGAATCAGGCTGCGCTCCAGGCCGCTGCCAAGGCCGTGCAGGACAAGCGCCAGTCGGCTTCCGCCGAGCTTAACAAGATCGGCGAACCCGTCGACCTCGCGATCGCCTATGTCGAGGATCAGATCAGCGTTCGCATGAACGAGGCGATCCGCGCCGCGATGACCGCCAAGAAGGTCGACCTGCTGCTGCAGCCCGACGCCGTGCTGGCGCGCGACCCGAGCACCGACATCACCGATGCGGTCGTTACCGAACTTAACCGCATTCTGCCGAACGTGTCGATCACGCCGCCGGCGGGTTACAAGCCCGGCCAGCTCGTGCAGCAGAAGAACCAGCAGGCGATGGACCAGGCACGCGCCGCCGCAGCTGCCCAGCCGGCCGCGTCGGGCGGCACGCCGCCGGTCACCCGCTAAGCGCGCATGACCGACAGCGATGACAAGACGATGGGTCCGGCGGATATCCGCCGGATCCTGAGTCTGCTTCCGCATCGTTACCCGATGCTACTCGTCGACCGCGTCGAATCGATGGTCCGCGACACCAGCATCCATGCGGTGAAGGCGGTCACGATCAACGAGCCCTTTTTCCAGGGTCATTTTCCCGGCCGGCCGATCATGCCCGGCGTCCTCATTATCGAGGCGCTGGCGCAGGCGGGCGGGGTGCTCGCGATTGAATCGCTGGGACTCGCAGGGTCGGGCAAGCTTGTCTATTTCATGGGGATCGACGGGGTTAAGTTCCGCAAACCCGTGGAGCCGGGCCATCTGCTCGACCTGCACGTCAAGATCCTGCAGGCCAAGCGGAACATCTGTAAGTTCGAAGGCCGGGCGATGCTGGGCGATCAACTGGCAACCGAATGCCAGTTCACCGCAATGATCGCCGATCCGCCGAGCGATTGAATGATACGCGCCCGCCCGGCCATGCGGCGGGTTGCAATTCCTTCCGTTCGTCGTTAGGGGCAGCCGCTTCGCGGCCCCCTGCGGGGATCGTACCGACTCACGCCGCTGGTCGGAAACCAGCGGCACAGGAGCTTAAGACATGAAAAAAGACATCCATCCGGCCTATCACATGATCACGGTCAAGATGACCGACGGCACCGAATATCAGACGCGCTCGACCTGGGGCAGCGAAGGTGACGTGATGACGCTCGAAATCGACCCCACCGCGCACCCGGCGTGGACCGGCGGCAACCAGCGCCTGCTCGATCAGGGCGGCCAGGTCGCCAAGTTCAACAAGCGCTTCGGTGGCCTTACCCTCAAGCGCTGATCGACGTCGCCCCCGCGAAGTCGGGGGCGAAGATCAGGTCAAGATTTTCGCGAGCGCGCTTTGCCAGCCGGCAAGGCGCGTTTTGCGTTGCGCGTCGTTCAACGCCGGGATGAAGCGTGTCGCACGCCCGCGCATCGTCCCCGCTGCGGTGGCGAGGTCGGGGTAGAGTCCTGCGCCGCAGGCCGCCAGCATCGCGGCGCCGAGGGCGGTGCTCTCGACAAATTCGGGTCGCTCGACGATCAAGGCGAGCATGTCGGCCAGATCCTGCGCCATCCAGTCGTTCGCCGCCATGCCGCCGTCGATCCGCAGATCGGCCCAATCGACGCCGTCGGCCGCGAAGGCGGCTTTCAGATCATGCGCCTGATAGGCCTGCGCTTCCAGCGCGGCGCGGGCGACATGCGCCTTGCCACTCGCGAAACTCAGCCCCGATATTGCAGCGAGCGCATCGGGTCGCCAGTGCGGTGCACCCAGTCCTGCAAGCGCGGGGACCAGATAGACACCGCCATTATCCGGAACCGAGCGGGCCAGCGCCTCGCTCTCACCTGCGTTCGCAAGCAGGCCGAGGCCGTCACGGAGCCACTTTATCAGGCTTCCCGCCACGAATACTGACCCTTCGAGCGCATAGCTGCGGCGCCCGTTTTCCTGAACCAATATCGTCGCGAGCAGCCGGTTGGCCGAATGCGGCCGTTCCGTGCCGCTCGCCGACAGGATGAAGGCGCCGGTGCCGAAGGTTGCCTTGGTCTGTCCCGGTTCCAGACAGGCCTGGCCGATCGTTGCCGCCTGTTGGTCGCCCGCCATCCCCGCAATCGGGATCGCGCCGCCGAACAGCTCCGGGTCGGTGGTGCCGACCGTGGCAGTGCAATCGACGATTTCGGGCAGCAGTCGCATGGGAACGCCGAACAGGTCGCACAGGCCGCCGTCCCAGCCCCCATCGCCGTCGATCGCCATCAACAGCGTGCGTGAGGCATTGGTCGCGTCGGTCACATGCGCGCCGCCGGTCAGGCGATAGACGAGATAGGATTCGATCGTCCCGACGGCGAGCCGATCGCCCGCCGGGGCCAACTGCGGCCAGTTGCGCAGCGCCCAGCCGATCTTGCTGCCGGAAAAGTAGGGATCGAGCAGCAGGCCGCTCTTGGCCTGCACCGCCGGTTCGTGCCCGGCCTCCTTGAGCTTCGCGCAATCGGCGGCGGTCCGCCGATCCTGCCACACGATTGCGGGGGCGAGCGGCCGGCCGGTCGTCCGGTCCCAGAACACGATCGTTTCGCGCTGGTTGGTGATGCCGATCGCGGCAATATTGGCCGCGCCGCCGGCCTTGTCGATCATCGTGCGCGTGCACGCGAGGGTCGCCTGCCATATTTCCTCGGCATCATGTTCGACGAGCCCGGGGCCCGGATAATGCTGGCGAAACTCGCGCTGCGCGCTGCCGAGCGGCGTGCCGCTCGCGTCGAAAAGCATGGCGCGGGTCGATGTCGTGCCTTCGTCGATGACGATAATCTTTTCCGGCATGGCGCTCCGGCTCTCCCCTTCATTCGGTCTTGCAGGAACAAGATCAGCACGAACCGGCGTGGGGGGCAATCCCGGCCCGAGCAATCATCTTGCAATTTCGCGTAATATTCGCCATATGCTTGTGCAGCGCAGCATGGCGGACTTCACCGCCGCAACCACCGGCAGCGTGATTTTCCCGCCCAAAGCAGGCGCGGGACGAGCCGGCACCGCGCTTTGTCCCTTGAGGCACCCTTTCACGCGGGTCGTTTCGAACCCGCGGCCGTGCGCCGTCCGTTCGATGCGAACGGGCGCTGTGCGCGTCGCCCATTGTGAGTATGTTATGACAAGTTTCAACGACTTTGGCCTGCACGCCGACATCAATCGCGCGCTTGCCGCCAAGGATTATACAACCCCGACCCCGATCCAGACGCAGGCGATCCCGCCGCTGATGAAGGGCCGCGATCTGTGTGGCATCGCGCAGACGGGTACTGGCAAGACGGCCGGTTTCTCGCTGCCGTCGATCCACCATCTGCTGACCTATCCGCATCGCGCCAATCCGCGCGGCTGCCGCATGCTGGTGCTGGCGCCGACGCGCGAGCTCGCGGCGCAGATTGCGCAGAGCTGCCGCGACTATGGTCGTTTCACCAAGCTGCGCGTTTCGACCGTGTTCGGCGGCGTGCCGATCAACAAGCAGATTCGTGACCTTGCGCAGGGCGTCGATATTCTCGTCGCCACCCCGGGCCGCCTGCTCGACCTGATCGATCAGCGCGCGCTGCGCATGGACGATGTCGAAATCTTCGTCCTCGATGAAGCCGACCAGATGATGGACATGGGCTTCATCCATTCGCTGCGCCGTGTTGCCAAGCTGCTGCCGTCGCGGCGCCAGAATCTCTTCTTCTCGGCGACGATGCCGAAGGAGATTGCGGGCCTTGCCGATCAGTTCCTGAACGATCCGGTCACCGTGTCGGTCGCGCCGCAGGCGACGACTGCTGAAAAGATTCGCCAGCGCGTGACCTTCGTCGAGCAGAAGGAAAAGCAGGCGCTTCTCCACCATGTGTTACGCACCGAGGACATCGACCGCGCCCTGATCTTTACGCGCACGAAGCACGGCGCCGATCGCGTCGTCCGCCATTTAAAGGGCGCGGGCATCGAGGCCTTTGCGATCCACGGCAACAAGAGCCAGGCGCAGCGCACGACCGCGCTGCAGGCGTTCCGTTCGGGTCAGGTCCGTTTGCTCGTCGCGACCGACATTGCGGCGCGCGGCATCGACGTGTCGGGGGTCAGCCATGTGATCAATTTCGAGATCCCGAACGTCCCCGAACAATATGTTCATCGCATCGGCCGCACCGCGCGCGCCGGGGCGGAGGGTGTTGCGATCAGCTTTGTCGCGCCTGACGAGCGCCCCTATCTGCGCGATATCGAACGCGTGACGCGGACCCAGGCCGAGCCGGCGAAGCTGCCCGACAATTTCGGCGAGATGGTTCGCAATCTGCCCAAGCCGGCACAGCCGCCGCGCGACACCGGCAGCAAGGGTCGTGACCCGCAGCGCCAGCGCGACGATGCGCAGCGCCGCAAGGGGCATGGCGAGGGCGGTTCGCGCGACGGCGGCCATCGCGGCCCGCGCCGCGAGGCAGCGGCCGGCGACGGCGCACAGCCGCAGCGCAAGCGTCGCTTTCGTCCGCGCGGCGGGGTCGGGGCGCACAAGGGATCGGTGAAGCGGGTCGGTTGACGCCCGCCCCCGGCACGCTAGGTTTGCGCGCGGGTCGAGGGGACGGACGATGATCGACGACGACGAATATGAACCGCTGCCGCCGCGGCGGCCGCTCTTCCGCCGCAAGCGGGTGCTCATCCCGCTGGCGGTGTTGCTCGTCATCGCCGCGATCTTCCTTGCGCTGCGCACGCCCGACACCGACCGCGATGCCATGATCGCCAAATATGGCGGCCCCGACGCGAGCTTCGCGGCGGGGCCGGCAGGGCAGCGAATCCATTATCGCGATCAGGGCAGGCGCGACGGCCGCGCCATCGTGCTGCTCCACGGGTCGAACAGCAGCCTCCAGACGTGGGAACCGCTCGTCAAAAGGCTCGGCGGCGATTACCGGATCGTGACGCTCGATCTGCCGGGGCATGGCCTGACCGGCGGCACGCCCGACAAGGATTACAGCGCTGCGGGGATGATTGCCGCGGTTGATGTGGTGGCGGCCAAGCTCGGCCTCGATCATTTCATCCTGGGCGGCAATTCGATGGGCGGCTGGGTCGCGTGGCGCTATGCGCTTGCCGAACCAGAGCGCGTCGATGCGCTCCTGTTGCTCGATGCGGCGGGCATGCCGCTGCGAAAAGGCGAAAAGGCGCCCGAATCAAATCTCGGCTTCCGGCTTCTCAAAAATCCGGTCGGACGCTGGCTCGCCGGACAGATCACGCCGCGCTCGCTGGTCGAAAAGTCGCTCCGTCAATCGGTCGCGAAAACCAGCATCGTCGATGATGCGATGGTTGACCGCTATTGGGAGTTGCTCCGCTTTCCGGGCAATCGCGAGGCGACGGCGCTGCGCGCCACGCTCGACCGCGAGCCCGCGATGGCCGACCGGATCGGCGAGATAAAGGTGCCGGTGCTCATCCTTTTCGGCAAGCAGGACCGGCTGATCAACCCGAGCGCCGCGCTAACCTTTCACGACCGGATTGCGGGATCGGAGGTCGTTCTGCTCGACGGCGTCGGCCATCTGCCGATGGAGGAAGCGCCCGACGCCACCGCGATGACGATCGCGGATTTCCTTACGCGGCGGCTTGCTCCGCCGTCGCCTCTGCCGGCTGCTCTAGAAAAGCGCTGATCCGCGCCGCCGTGTTCGCGGCGTGGGTGAAGGGGAAAAGGTGCGATCCCGGCACGACTTCCAGTATCGCGCCGTCGATCAGGTCGGCGATCGCCTGGCCGTGCGCCGCCGGCACGACGCCGTCGCGCCGCCCCATCAGGATCAGCGTCGGCATGTTCTTGAGCTGCGGCAGCATAGGCGCACTGGTCCAGCCGGCCATCGCCATCGCCTGATAGGCCAGGCCAAGCGGCGTGGCGGTGGGAAGCTTCAGTCCGCTCGCCAGCATGTCGTCGTCGAGCAGTGCGGCCCAGCCGATTCCCGGCGCCCCCACGCTCGGCGTCGTTGCCATCAGGATCATGCGCCGGATGCGCGCCGGAAATTGCACCGCGATCTGCTGCGCCAACGCACCGCCCCAGCTGAAGCCGGCAAGGTCGAGCTGCGGGTGACCGAAGCGTTCGGCAATCTCCATCACGATCGCGGCCATTGTCGGGGCGGTGTAGGGAAGGATTGCGTCGGGCGACCCGCCGACGCCGGGCATGTCGAGCGTCCACACCTCGCGGCCATGTATCTGCGCGAGCAGCGGTGCCGCGGCGGCGATGTCGGCGCCGATCCCGTTGAGGAACAGCAACGGCACCCCGGCGCTGCCTTTACGCCAGCGCGCCGTGCGAAGCGCGAGGCCATAAAGATGTTCGGTGCCGATGACCGGGCGGCCGCTGATCCTGCTCATGCCCATGGCTTTGGCATGTTTTGGACGTGGACGGAAGCGCCTCGCCAGTTTCCTGACCCTAGCCGGCGGGTGGCTCGGTGGCCCGCCTTTCGGCCTGTTCGTAGCGCAGGCAGTCGAAGATTTTGGCGCCAGCAAGAAATACCGAGCCGCTGCACGCGACGAGCAGCAACTGGCCGCCGTACCCCGGAAATTCATGGAGATAGGCTGTTCCGCGCGCCATGGCACCCGCCGCCAACGCATAGATGATCAGGCAGGCCTCGAACCTGGTCTTGATGATAAACAGCCGTCCGATTTTCTTCAGCATCGCCACCATCCGAAGCAAGGGATGTGCCAGTGGCGCAAATCGGGGATTCGCCGCCACCAGCTTATGGTAAACTGTAAGTTAATCCGACATGTTAGGGAAGGACGGCGGTAATTGCCCGTCTATGAAGCGGGTTTCGGGGGTAGGCACCGGGCGTGGCCATGCCGGAACGGGAATCCGGCTTGGCCTACGCGCCGATCAGATATTTGAAGCCGTTCAGCGCAACCACGCGGTCGTCCTCACAAACCGGTGCGGCGATCAGACGGACCCAGCGTGGTTTGCGCCGCGACGCTTCGATTGCGACATCAAGGGTGAAGCCGCGACGATGGGTAATCGCGTACGCGCGCAGTCTTTCCATCGCGGCGCGCGATTCCTCGCGATAGAGCGCGACGGCATCACTGCGCGCAACCTCGACGCCGCGCGGCAGGCCGAAGATGTCATAGACTGTGTCGGACCAGACAAGATGATCGTCGGCAAGGTCGCAGGTCCAACTGCCGACGCCGTGGCGCTCCATGACCGCAGCAGCGTCGTCGTCGTCCGTCGCTGGCGTGCGGCCCGGCGGACGGATCGATCGCCGGTCGACCCAGCCCAGATCGAAATGATGTCCCCGCTCGAAAAGCGGCCAACTGTGATGCAGCGGAAGAGGGTATTGATGACGCACGCGAATCCGATCCTTCGCCCCCAAGTCTAGGCGGCCCATATTAAGGAATTGCTGCGTCCGGTCATCAGGCGGGAGCGCGCGCGGTTCCATATTCGACCCAGCCGAAAGGGCGAGGGGTTTTGGGCATATAATGTGCCGCCTGCCGTTCCACCGCAAAGCCCGCGCCCGCATAGGCGTCGGCGATCGGCCGCGTCAGATGGCAATTGCCGCCGATGCGTTTCCAGACGGGCTCGATCCGCCGTTGCCAGCGCGCGACCCCGGCGTCGGGGGCGCGGCCATGTTCCAGAAACAAGGCGGTTCCGCCCGGTTTGAGCACGCGGCGGATTTCGGCCAGCACCGCCGCCTGATCGTGCACCGAACAGAGGGTGAAGGTGGTGACGACGGTGTCGAATCGGCCGCTCTCGAAGGGCATCGCTTCACCGACGCCGCCTTCGATCGTCGCCGCGATGCCGCGCGCCTGCGCCGCCGCGCGGCTCATCGCAAGCAGTTCGGGCGACGGATCGAGCCCGGTGAAGCGCGTCACCCGGTTCCAATCGTAAAATTCCATATTGATGCCGCCGCCGCAGCCAAGCTCCAGCACGTCGCCCGCCGCCGCCGGCACCACCTTGCTGCGCGCCTTCATGATCTGCCCCTGCGAGCAGGCGCATTTGATCAGCCGCGGCACTCCATGACGTTCCCACCAACTCGCCATTCCCGTCTCTCCCCTTGGCGTGCAGCCTGTCCCTTGCTAGCGCGATTGGCAACACCCATCTGAGCGTCCTCGCTCATAGCCGCCAACAACGAAAGACCGCCATGCCCGCCACGCACCACACCAAGATGCTGATCCTCGGTTCCGGCCCCGCGGGGCTTTCGGCCGCCATCTATGCGGCGCGCGCCGGGATGCAGCCGATCGTGGTGCAGGGGTTGCAGCCGGGCGGGCAGTTGACGATCACCACCGACGTCGAAAACTATCCCGGCTTTGCCGAAGTCATCCAGGGTCCGTGGCTGATGGAGCAGATGACGGCGCAGGCGACGCATGTCGGCGCCAGCATGATCTGGGACACCATCGTCGACGTCGATCTGTCGCAGCGGCCGTTCCGCCTGACCGGCGACGGCGGCGACGTCTATGTCGCCGAAACGCTGGTGATCGCGACCGGCGCGCAGGCGAAATGGCTGGGCGTTCCCGGCGAACAGGAATTGGGCGGCAAGGGCGTTTCGGCCTGCGCGACCTGCGACGGATTTTTCTATCGCGGCAAAAAGGTGGTGGTGATCGGCGGCGGCAATACCGCGGTCGAAGAGGCACTGTATCTGACCAATCATAGCGACGACGTGACGCTGATCCACCGTCGCGACACCCTGCGCGCCGAAAAGATCCTGCAGGACCGGTTGCACGCCAATCCGAAGATCAAGGTGCTCTGGAACAAGAAGGTCGATCGCTTCGTCGCGGGCGAAGGGACGGCGGGACTGGTTGGAGTCGACCTGATCGACACGGTGACGGGCGAAGCGAGCCACGAGCGCACCGACGGTGGCTTCGTCGCCATCGGCCACAGCCCCTCGACCGAATTGTTCAAAGGCAAGCTGCCGCTCGACGCCGACGGCTATCTTGCGGTGACGCCGGGCACGTCGCTGACCGCGGTGCCGGGCGTGTTCGCGGCGGGTGACGTGACCGACAAGGTGTATCGCCAGGCGATCACCGCGGCGGGTATGGGCTGCATGGCCGCACTCGACGCCGAACGCTTCCTTGCGGAAGCGGAGTATCATGCGATGGTTGATGCTTGAACGCTGAGGGCGGACAGCGACCGATTGTGGAGGTTGGCCGACTTTTCTTCCATCGTCATCCCGGCGCAGGCTCCCACCCCAAAGCCGGTCTCCCGAAATAGCCCGCGCACGAAAAAGGCCCCGGAACCGATGTGGTTCCGGGGCCTTTTTGTTTCGTGCGAGCCGAAGATGCGTTAAGCGTCTTCGTCCTCGTCAGCGGCCGGCGCTTCCGCGGCCGGAGCGTCCGACGGCGGGGTGGCGTCGTCGAATTCGTCTTCGCTGTCGGGTTCGAGAGCAACCGCAGCCGCCGCAGCCTGTTCTTCTTCGAACATGGCGGCAATGACGTCGATGCCCTGCTTCTGCATTTCGGCTTCGTCCGGCGAGCGGGCGACGTTGACGCCCACGGTGACCGCGACTTCGGGATGCAGCTTCACCTTGACGTCGAACAGGCCGAGCGACTTGATCGGACGTTCGAGTTCGAACATCGCCTTGGTCAGGTTCGTCGCACCGTCTTCGATCAGCGCGTCGAGGATGTCGCGCACCGAAACCGAACCGTAAAGCTGGCCAGTGTTCGACGCCTGACGGATCAGGACGACCTGCTTGCCGTCGATGTCCTTCGCGCGGCCTTCTGCCGCGGCGCGGCGGTCGGCGTTGTCCGATTCGATCTTCGCGCGATTGGCTTCGAAGAGCTTCTTGTTGGCTTCGTTCGCGCGCAGGGCCTTGTTGTTGGGCAGCAGATAGTTGCGGGCAAAGCCGTTCTTGACGGTGACGACGTCGCCGATACCGCCCAGTTTCTCGATGCGTTCGAGCAGGATGATTTCCATCGGTCCGCGCTCCTTACTTCACAATGTAGGGGAGCAGGCCGATGTGACGGGCGCGCTTGATCGCCTTCGCCAGCTCGCGCTGCTTCTTGGTGGACACCGCGGTGATCCGCGACGGGACGATCTTGCCGCGCTCCGACAGGTAACCCTGGAGCAGGCGGACGTCCTTGTAATCGATGACCGGTGCGTCCTTCGCGCTGAAGGGGCAGGTCTTGCGGCGACGGAAAAAGGGTCGTGCCATGGTCGTTATCCTTATTCTTCGCCGTCGCGGTCACGGCCACGGCCGCCCCGACGTTCCTGCTTGCGCATCATTACCGACGGACCCTTTTCGAGTTCGTCGACCTTGATGGTCATCCAGCGGATGATGTCTTCGTTGATTGCCGCCTGGCGTTCGATTTCGGCGACGGCTTCGCCCGGCGCTTCGACCGACAGCATCGCGTAATGACCCTTGCGGTTCTTCGCGATCTTGTAGGCGAGCTGCTTCAGGCCCCAGGTTTCGGTCTTGTGGACCTGACCCTTAAATTCGGTCACGATGTTCGTGATACCTTCGGCGAGCGCATCGACCTGAGCCTGGCTCAGATCCTGACGCGCGATAAAAACATGCTCGTAAAACGGCATGGTTTGCGTCCTTCGATTTGGCCGATCGCTGATTCCGCGCCAATCGCGAAACCCCTCCGGCTGTCGTCCGGCTTTGCGTATTGGTGCAAAGCAAACGGGGCGATGGCAACGTGGCCTCGCCCCGAATGAGCGCGCCTATACAGATTCGCGGGGATTAATCAAGCGCGCGATGCAAGCTTTTCCAGCAATTCCCGCCCGAATTCGGTAAGCGTATCGTCGCGCGCGCCGAGGATCAGGATGCGATCGCCGGGCGCCGATTCCTGAACCATTGTCGTACCGCAATCGGCGCGCACCGGCACATGGACGGCGTCGCCGCCGCCCGCGACGATGTCGGCGACGAGCGTTTCGCTCCCCATGCTGCGATCGACGGTGCCGCCGAAATAGACGGGATCGCAGACGAAGAGCCGGTCGCCGGGACGCATGCCGCGCGCAAAGCTGGCGGCAAGCTCGCGCCCCATCTGGCGGAGCGGGCCATAGCCGTGCGGCTGGAAGAAGAGCAAGGCGCGGCCGGGAAGTTCGGCGACGGCGGCGAGCGTCGCGGCGACCTTGTCGGGATTATGCGCGAAATCGTCGATCACGGTGACGCCGTTCGCCTGGCCGAGCACCTCGTACCGGCGCGCGAGCCCGGCGAAGTCGGCGAGCGCCTCGACCGAGCGCGCGACCGGAATGTTGAGCGCGCGCGCGGCGGCGATTGCGGCGAGCGCATTGGCGGCATTGTGTCGGCCGGGCATCCGCAGCACCGCCGCGTGGGTGTCGCCGGCGAAATGGACCTTGAAGCGGCACCCGTCGGGAAGTGCCTCGAAGTCGCTGCCGCGCATCGCGGCGCTCTCCGAAAATCCGAAGCGCAGGACGTTTCCTCCCGCCAGCAGCGGCGCCGATTCGGGATCGTCGGCATTGACCACGGCAACGCGCGCCTTGGCCGCGAAATCGCCGAACAGGCGGTGCAGTTCGGCAAGGCTCTTGTGGTCGAGGCTGATGTTGGTGACGACCGCAACGTCGGGCTGGTAGAGGGCGATCGACCCGTCGCTTTCGTCGACTTCGCTGACATAAGTTGCCGGATCGCCGACGAGTGCGCTGGCGAAGGGGGTTTGATCGTCCGCGAAATTGCGCATTACCGCGCCGTTCATCACGGTGGGATTGGCGCCCGCGCGATCGAGGATCCAGCCGATCATGCCGGTGACGGTCGACTTGCCGCTCGTCCCGCCGACGCCGACCGCGCGGCCCGCTTCGTTGAACATGGCCGCGTTGAGTTCGGCGCGCGTCAGGCGCGGCAGGCCGAGCCGGTTTGCCGCTGCGACGTCGGGCACGCTGTCCTCGACCGCCGCCGAAGCGACGAGCGTCTGCCCGGCGGCAACGCCGCTGCCATCCTGCGGGAACAGCGCAATGCCGCGGCTTTCGATCCAGTGAAACTTGTCGGCGCTGCGACCCTGATCGCGGCTGCGATCGGACCCTGCGACCGCCGCGCCGCGCGCCGCGACAATCATCGCGAGCGGCAGCATCCCCGATCCGCCGATGCCGCAGAAGAAATAGGATTTGTTTTCGGCCATGCCGGCGCGATATGGCGTTGGCGAAGGGTTTGCAACTGGCGCAAGGCCGAGGGGCATCTCGACTTCGCTCGATGCGAACGGATCGTTGGGTTATTTCAAGTCATGCGCATAGGCATCATTGCCCCCTCCACCCCCATTCTTCCCGACGATGCGGAAGCGGTGCGGGCCATTGCGGCGCTGGGCTATCCCGAGGTCGAACTGGTGTTCGATCCGCAATGCTTTGTCGTTCACGGGCATTTTGCGGGCGCCGATGCGGTGCGGCGCGAAGCGCTGGTGGCGATGGCCAACCGCCCCGACATCGACGCGATCTGGTTCGCGCGCGGCGGCTATGGTGCCTGCCGCATCGCCGAGGATGCCGTCGCCGCCATGGGCGAGGCTGCGCGCCACAAGGCCTATCTCGGCTATTCGGATCAGGGCAATCTGCTCGGCTGCCTGTACCGCGAGGGCTTCGATCATGTCGCGCACGGCCCGATGGTCGCCGACATCCGGCGCGAAGGCGGTGAAGCGGCGGTGACGCGGGCGCTCGACTGGCTCGTCGCGCGCGATCCGGCGGCCTGCGAGCCCGGCCTGCGGCACGGCGCGCGCCATGCCGCGTTCAACCTGATGACGCTGTCGATGCTTCTCGGCACGCCGCTCGAGCCCGATCTGTCGGGGCATCTGCTGATCGTCGAAGAAGTAAGCGAATATCTCTACGCCTTCGACCGCGCCTTTTTCCATGTCGCGACCTGTCTGGCGCCGCGCGGGCTGGCGGGGGTGCGGCTGGGACGGGTTAGTGACATTCCCGAAAACGACCGGCCGTTCGGAATGGAGGCCGAGGAAATCGCGCAGGACTGGTGCGCGCGGACCGGCATCACCTGGCTTGGCCGCGCCGACATCGGCCATGACGTGGCCAACAAGGTCGTGCCCTTCGGCTTGCATCGGGCGGGGTGAGCGAATAGGCGCGGCACTTTCCGTCGCCCCCGCGAAGGCGAGGGCCGTCGTCGGCCTGGTCCGACGGCAAGGTGTAAAACGACAGCGGCCCCCCGTCTTAGCGGGGCCGACGATAAGGGGCTAGGTCATGCGCGCATTCATCTTTCCGGGTCAGGGCAGCCAGGCCGTGGGCATGGGCAAGACGCTCGCCGAGGCGTCGGCGCATGCGCGCGAGGTGTTTCAGGAGGTCGACGAGGCGCTCGGCCAGCATCTTTTCAAGCTGATGAGCGAAGGGCCGGAAGATCAGCTCACGCTGACCGAAAACGCCCAGCCCGCGATCATGGCGAATGCGATCGCCACGCTGCGCGTACTCGAACGGGACGGCGGCGTGACGCTGGCGGGCAAGGCGGCCTATGTGGCGGGCCACAGCCTCGGCGAATATAGCGCGCTGTGCGCCGCCGGTGCCTTTAACCTCGCGACCACAGCCCGGCTTTTGAAGACGCGCGGGCAGGCGATGCAGGCGGCGGTTCCGGTCGGGGTCGGCGCGATGGCAGCGTTGCTCGGCGCCGACATCGACACCGCGCAGAAGCTCGCCGACGCCGCGGCCGAGGGCGAGGTCTGCACGGTTGCCAACGACAATGACCCGTCGCAGGTCGTCATCTCGGGCCACAAGGGCGCAGTCGAGCGCGCCGTGGCGATGGTAAAGGATTATGGCATCAAGCGCGGCGTATTGCTGCCGGTGTCCGCACCCTTCCACTGCCCGTTGATGCAGCCCGCCGCCGATGCGATGGCCGAGGCGCTAGGAGCCAACCCGCCGACGGCGCCGCTCGTGCCGGTGATCGCGAACGTCACCGCCAGTCCGGTGAGTGATGCCGATACCATCAGCAACCTGCTCGTCGAACAGGTGACGGGCCGTGTCCGCTGGCGCGAAAGCGTCGGCGCCATGGAAGCAATCGGCGTGACACAGTTCGTCGAATTCGGCGGCAAGGTGCTCGGCCCGATGGTCAAGCGCAGCGCATCGGGTGATGTGGAGACGGTGAGCGTGATATCGATGGACGACATCGAGGCATTGCTCAAGACGCTCTGAAAACGGATTCCAGGAGAAAAATATGTTCGATCTCACCGGTATGACCGCGCTTGTTACCGGCGCCAGTGGCGGCATCGGGTCCGCAATCGCGCAGGCGCTTGCGGCGCAGGGCGCGCGGCTTGCGGTGTCGGGTTCCAATGCCGATAAGCTGAACGCCTTTCGCGATAGCTTGGGCGGCGATCATGTCGCGCTCCCGTGCAACCTGGGCGATGCCGCGGCGGTTGACGCACTCGTGCCCTCCGCGGTCGAGGCGCTTGGTCAGCTCGATATCCTCGTCAATAACGCGGGCGTGACGCGCGACAATCTGATCATGCGGATGAAGGACGAAGAGTGGATGGACGTCATCCGCATCAATCTCGAGGCCAATTTCCGCCTCGCGCGCGCTGCCGCCAAGCCGATGATGAAGGCGCGCTTCGGCCGCATTATCTCGATCACCAGCGTCGTCGGAGCCACCGGCAATCCGGGGCAGGCGAACTATGCCGCGTCGAAGGCGGGCGTGACCGGCATGACCAAGGCCTTGGCGCAGGAACTGGCGAGCCGGGGCGTCACTGCCAATTGCGTCGCTCCCGGTTTCATCGCCACTGCGATGACCGACGATTTGCCCGATGCGCAGAAGGAAGCGCTCAACCAGCGCATCCCCGCGGGCCGCATGGGCGAGGGGAGCGATATCGCCGCCGCCGTTGTCTATCTCGCGTCGAGAGAAGCGGGCTATGTCACCGGACAGACCTTGCACGTGAACGGCGGCATGGCCATGCTGTCCTGAGGGGCGCGTTTCAGGGGGTGAAAGCAGAAATGACAAGGATTTGGATAGCGGCGGTTGCACTCGGGTTCGCGGGCGTGCCCGGGGCCGCGCTGGCGCAGGACGGCGCCGCGCTCGATTGCGTCGCCAAGACGATATCGCCCGACCTGCGCGCGCAGATCGGCGCGGCGATGGCGGGTAGTGACAGCGACGCCGCGCGGCCGCTGTTCGAACAGTTCGGTGCGCTCTCGACCGACTGTATGACGAAGAACGGGATCGCGGCCGATCGCAAGGATGTCTATTTCGACTATAATCTTGCCCGCGTGTCGCGCGAATGGTTCGCAGGCCAGATCAGGAAGGCCGGCCTGTCGGTCGACCCGGTCGATCGCTCACTCGACTTCGGGCCGAAGGGGGCCAACCCGGATCTCAGCAGCGAGATGACCGAGGATCAGATCAACACGATCATTAATGCCTATACCGCCGCCGGCGTCGATGTCGAAAGCGTCGATCAATCGGTATGGGAAAAAGTCGGCGCCTATGCCGCGGCCAGTTCAATTTACTGGAACCGCCGCCAGCAGTTTCTGAGCCACTAGAAGCCAAGGGGCAAAAAAGAGGGCCGGGTTTCGCACGGAAACCCGGCCCCTTTTTCGGCGCTCGGTCAGAAACTCGCGCGCGCGGTAATGCGGATGTCGCGGCCGGCAAGCGGCACATAATCCTTGGTGAAGCTGGCGTGGCGGCGGGCATCGACGTCGAAGATATTGTCGGCTGCCAGCGTCAGCGACAGATTCTTCGTATCGGGAAGCGGGCGCCAGGTCAGCGAGGCGTTGACCAGCGTAAAGCCCTTGGTCGCGGTTTCGAACGGCGCGATGCGGGTCTGGTCGTCGGTCCATTCGACCTCGGCGCGTGCATCGACGCGGTCGCTCTGCGCTTCGAGCCCTCCCCGGATGCGCAGCGGCGGGATGCGCGGAACATAGGGACCGTCGACGATCTTGGCGCGCGTCATGTCGGCGGTCGCGTCGGCAACGAAGTTGAAGCCGCCCGCCTGCGCCAGCGGGGCGGTGCCCTGAAACTCGAAGCCCCATACCCGCGCTTTGTTCTGGCGGAATTCGAACAGCGGCAGGTCGTCGGCGATCAGGCCGGTGTCGGTTTCATAGATGAAATTGTCGAACCAGCTCGCATAGCCGGTCAGCCCCATCGACCAGCCGTCGCGGGCGAACTTCAAGGATGCCTCACCGCCCCAGCTCGTTTCCTTGGCGAAATCGGGGTTGCCGCGTTCGTAAGTCAGCGTTGCGGCATGCGGCCCGTCCGAGAGCAGCTCTTCGGCCGAGGGCGCGCGTTCGCTACGCGAAACCGACACGCTGGCCTTGAGGCCATCGGCGAGCTGATACGACAGGCCGGCCGCGCCCGACAGGCTGTCGAACGAGCGGTCGAAGCCGATGCTGTTCGCCGCTACTTTGGAATTTTCGAAACGCAGCGCGCCTTCGAGCGTCACCGGGCCGCGTTCGAGCTCCTGCAGCGTGAAGGCGGCGAGGCGCGTCGTTTCGTTGGCGGGAAGAAAGGCTTCGTCGCCGATCGCCGCGAAATCGCGGAAGCTGTACTGGACCCCGCTCGCACCGCGCCAGCCGCCACGATCATTCTGGGCGAGTTCGGCGCGCGCCTCGATACCGCGATTGGTAAAGCGCGTGCCGGGCTGACCATCGTCGAATTCGGTGTGGGCATAGTCGGCATAGGCGCCGCGGATACGCAGCTTGTCGAACAATCCGTCGCCCAGATTGACCTCGCCGCGCACATCGACGCGATACTGGCGCGCCTTGATCGTCGGCAGTTCGTTGATGTCGGCGCGCGGCGGGATGCCATATTCGTCCTCGAGATAGCCGAAGCTGATGCCGAGCGACCCGCCATCGTCGACGAAGGCCGCACCGACGCCGGCGCTCTTGCTCGTGCTCTGGCTGTTCGGCACGCGGCCGCGGCTGTTTGCGGCGTCAGTCAGCCGCGCCGCTTCCTCGGCGTCGCCGCCGGCGCTCGCATCGGCGGCGAGGTCGAGTAGATGCGCGCGCAGTGCAGGCGCATAGATCAGCCCGCCGACGCGCACGTCGTTCGAATCGCGATAATTGCCGTCAGCATGGACGACGAAGCGCTGGCCGAGCGGCACGTCGATCGAGGCGCCGATGCTCTTGTCCTGCGCCGCGGTGCCATAGCTGGCGAGCGCATCGATGTGGGCGGGGCTTTCGGGGATGGCGCGCGGGATGCGGCGGTCGAAGACATTGACCGCCCCGCCGACGGCCTGGCTCGAGAAGAGCAGCACCGACGGGCCGCGCAGAATTTCGATGCGATCGGCGGTCAACGGATCGATCGACACGGCATGATCGGCCGACGTCGAAGACGCGTCGATCGCGCCGAGGCCGTCGACCAGCACCGCCGCGCGTTCGCCCGAGAAACCGCGCAGGATCGGGCGCGACGCGCCGGGCGAGAAGCTGCTCGACGATACGCCGGGCTGCGACGCCAGCGTGTCGCCGATCTGGCCGCGAATATCCTGTGCCAGCTTTTCGCCCTGCATCACCGACACATTGCCCAGGATGTCGAGGCTGCGGACATAAGGCGCGGTGACGACGATGCCCTGGTCCGTGTGAAAATCATCGTCGCTGCCCGACTGGGCGGCGCCCTGCTGCGCGAAAGCGGGGGTAGTGAGGAGCAGGGCGAGGGTCAGGCTGGTGGCGGGGAGCAAGCGCATGGCGACAATTTCCTGTTATATCGTGACGAGTTCGACGGGCGCAGTAATGATATACTGTTACAGATGCAACCCCGCGCCCGGCTCAGGACCCGTCGTTGGTCGGCGTCGGTGCCCCGTTCGTCGACAAAGCGCGGCCATGCGCGCCGCAAGCGAAGCTGTCTTGCAGGCGCAGGGGCGCGGGCCTAGATCAAGGACATGATCAATGCGAAGAACAGCCTCGACCTGATCGGCAACACGCCGATCGTGTTGCTGCGGGGCGCCAGCGAAGCCACGGGCTGCGAAATCTGGGCCAAGTGCGAATATGCGAACCCCGGCGGATCGGTGAAGGATCGCGCCGCGCTCTACATCGTCCGCGATGCCGAAGCGAACGGCCTGCTGCGGCCGGGCGGGACGATCGTGGAGGGTACGGCGGGCAACACCGGTATCGGGCTGGCGCTCGTCGGCAACGCGCTCGGCTACCGGACGATCATTGTCATGCCCGACAATCAGAGTGCCGAGAAGATGGCGACGATCCGCGCGCTTGGTGCCGAGCTGGTGCTGGTGCCGCCGGCGCCCTTTGCCAACCCCGGCCATTTCGTCCACACCTCGCGCCGCATCGCCGAAGAAACCGACAACGCGATCTGGGCCAACCAGTTCGACAATATCGCGAACCGCAAGGCGCACATCTGCGGCACCGCGGAGGAGATCTGGCAGCAGATGGAGGGGCGCGTCGACGGCTTCACCTGTGCGGCGGGGACCGGCGGCACGATCGCGGGAACCGGCCTGGGCCTCAAGGCCAAGGACGAGCGGATCACCATTGCGCTGACCGATCCGCGCGGCGCCGGCCTCTATAATTACTACAAGTGCGGCGAGCTGAAACCCGAAGGGTCGAGCGTCGCCGAAGGCATCGGGCAGAACCGCATCACCGGCAATCTGGACGGCGCGCCGATCGACACGCAATTCCGCATTTCGGATGCCGAAGGCCTCGCGGTCTGTCGCAGCCTGCTCGACGACGAGGGGCTGTGCGTCGGCCTGTCGTCCGGGATCAATGTCGCGGGCGCGATGGCGCTCGCGCGCGAGCTTGGTCCGGGCAAGCGCATCGTGACGATCCTGTGCGACAGCGGCTTTCGCTATCTGTCAACGCTCTACAATCCCGAATGGCTGGCGAGCAAAGGCCTCGCCGAGGCGGCGTCATGAGTAGCAAGCCCGACATCAAGCCGGCGATCGCGCCGAACCCCGCGGCACCCGCCGAGGCGGCGCCGCCGCCGCCACATGATGCGATGCGGCGGCTCCAGATCGGCATTGCGGGGGTGTTGACCGTCCTGCTGCTCGTCGGGATGGCGGGGCTGATCGGCGACCGGGCGCGCGAACGCGCCGCTGCAGACCCCGATACGGCGGCAGAGGTCAAGGTGCCGGGCGCCGACCAGAAGCCCGCGAGCGCGCCGCTCGAGGAGCTGGGCGTGCAGCCTGTTTCGAAGGAGCAGAATGACGACCCCGCGGCGAAGGTGCCGACCGCGCCCGCCGTCCCCGACCTCGAACCCGATCCTGAACTCGAGCGCGTTCGCCAGTCGAAACAGTGACATTGCCGCCTCCCGGCGCTCTGCTGCGTGGCGCACTGGCGGCGGCCGCGGTGCTGGCGCTGGGCTGGTTCGTCGGCGGACAGGCGATGCTCGGCCGGATCGATCCCGCGCTGCTGCTGCCTCTATGGCCGTTGCCGCTGGCGGCGCTGGCGTGGACGGCGCGCCGCGCCTCCCGAACTGAACGCCGCGCCGCCTTTGGCGTCGCGATTGCTTTGACGCTGATCGGGCAGGCGCTGCTTGCGGCCTGGCTCGCGGGAGCCTTCCCCTGGCTGCAACTCGTGCTGAGCGCGGGTTGCGGGAGCGTGGTGGCAGTCGGTGCCGACCGCATGGTCCAGGCCGCGCGGCCGCGCGGGCCTTTTCGCGTGCTGCTGATCGCCGCCGCGATCCTTGGCTGGTTTGCCGCCGCACACGGGCTGCTGGCGCTTGCCTATCGCGCTCCGGCGCCGCGCGCCGTGCCGGTGACGATGATGACAAGCCTGCCGCTGCGCTGGTCGGGCGGCGATCTGGCCGCGATGCTTGCCGAGGGCGCCCGCGACGACCCTGCACTCGACCGGATCGCGCGCGGCGGGCCGCTGCGGCTCGTCGACAGCCTTGCCGACCACCCGCCCGCGCGCGGCGATGCCCTGTTGCTCGCGCATCCCCCCGCGCTTGCACCGCGCGATCTTGTCGCGATCGACGCCTTTGTGCGTGGCGGCGGGCGCGCGGTGATCCTAGCCGATGCGCTTTCGGGCTGGCCGCCGCGCCACCCGCTCGGCGATCCGCGCAATCCGCCAGTGACGAGCCTGCTCACCCCGTTGCTCGACCATTGGGGCATCACGCTCGCCGCGGCGCCCGATACGGAAACAAGGCCGATCGCCGCCGATGTCGGCGGCGCACACCTGCGCCTGTTCAGCGCCGGTCGCTTCACGCAGGCGCCGCCTGCCTGCGAGCGGATCGCGGGCGGTCATCTGCTCCATTGCCGGATCGGGCAGGGCGAAGCGTGGCTGGTCGGTGACGCCGATATGCTGTTCGCCCCGCTCTGGCAGCCGCAGCCCCGCTGGGCGGCGCATCTGCGTCATGCCGACACGATGGAGTGGCTGGACGCGCGCTTGCGCGGAGGCGACGCGAGCGGCTGGTTGCGCCCGTTCTGGATAGGCGCCGCCGCCGACTGAGAGGTCGCGGCCCCATTACACCCCGAATTTCTGCTTCCCGCGGCTAGCGTTTCGGCGCCGGAGCCCGCTTTGCTTGATCAATTGAGCGCATTTTTGCCCATTTGGGGCGTAATTACCCTGTTTTGCCCTAAAATACCCCTTTTCACCCTAATCGACTCTTGATACTCAGGAATCGGAGAGGGGCAATCTCCACCCGAGTCTGTTGGCGCGAAATCCTGCGATTCTCGCGGACGGGGAAGTTTTGCCCGGAGGCGCGAAACGGGGGGGAGCTTCAGCGATGGCAGTTGTGACGCCCGGCCGGTATTCGGGTACCAACTTCGCCGCGATCGATGGCAAGGGACGCATCGCCGTCCCTTCGCAGTTCCGCAATAATGTGCCCCTCAATGCGGACGGCCAGCGCGTGCTTTGGGTCGGCTTCCATGAAAAGCTGCCTTGTCTGGTCGCCTATGGCCAGGATCAATATGATCGCCTGACCGATGAGATCGAGCGCGACCGCGACACCGCGCTCGCCCGCAATCTGGATTTCGACGAGGACGAGGCATTCAAGAAGCGGTTCAGCTATACCGAGGCCTATACGCTCGACGACAGCGGGCGCTTCCTTCCCAATTTTACCGCGCGCGACCGCGTCGGCGATGCCGGCGCGACCGCCTTTGTCGGGTCGGGCCGCCGGTTCGAAGTCTGGTGGCTGCCGACGCTCGCCGACTGCGTCGATGCCGATCCGGTGCTCCAGCGATTGGCCAAGGCCTGGGAAGAGACGAAGGGGAAGGGGCGCAAGTGACCGATCTTTCCCCCGACCTGCCTCGGGATCCCCGCCACGATCCGGTCCTCCGCGAAGAAGTCATCGCCGCCCTCGCCATCGCTCCGGGCGAGCGGCATGTCGACGCGACCTTCGGGGCCGGCGGCTACACGCGCGCGATGCTCGCCGCGGGGGCCGAGGTGATCGCGTGCGACCGCGACCCCGACGCGATTGCCGAGGGGCAGGCGCTCGTCGCCGAAGCCGACGGCAAGCTGATGCTGATCCACGGCCGCTTCGGCGAAATCGACCGCCTGCTCGCCGAACGGGGCATCGACGCGGTTGACGGCATCACCTTCGACATCGGCGTTTCGTCGATGCAGCTCGACCGCGATGCGCGCGGCTTCTCGTTCCAGAAGGACGGCCCGCTCGACATGCGCATGGCGCAGGAGGGCGAGACTGCCGCCGAATGGCTCAATCGCGCCGACGAGGCCGAGATCGCCGACGTGCTGTACCATTATGGCGACGAACGTCAGTCGCGCCGCGTCGCGCGGGCAATCGTCGCTGCGCGCCCGCTGTCGCGCACCGGCGAACTGGCGACGGTGATCCGCAAGGCGCTGCGCCATCCGCCGGGCGCGCCCAAGGATCCGGCGACGAAGAGCTTTCAGGCGATCCGCATCCACATCAACGGCGAACTCGACGAACTGATGCAGGGGCTCGCCGCGGCAGAGCGCATCCTGCGCCCCGGCGGCCGGCTTGCGGTGGTCAGCTTCCACAGCACCGAAGACCGGATCGTGAAGAACTTTCTGCGCGAGCGTAGCGGCGGTGACGCCGTCGGCTCGCGCCACCGGCCCGCGCCGATCGGAGCGGCGCGGGCCGCCACCTTTCAGCCGCCGGCGCGCAAGGTGCGCCCCGGCAAGGCCGAAGAGGCGCGCAACCCGCGCGCGCGCTCCGCGACGCTGCGCAGCGCGGTGCGCACCGCAGCCCCGGCCTGGCCGACCCAATTGACGACGAAGGAGGCAATCTCATGCTGATGGCGGCCCGCAAGCTTCAGGGGATCGGCCTGGTGCTGCTCGTGCTCATCTTCGCGATGATGCTTTATCCGGTCTCGTTGAAGGTCGCCGCGACGCGCAGCGAACTCGCGCGCATCAATCATCAGATCGAGCGCACGCGCGACAATATCCGCTACCTTGAATCCGAACTCGCGGTTCGCGCTTCGATGCGCCAGCTCGAACAGTGGAACGCCGACAGCTTCGGTTACTCGGCGCCGGATGCCTCGCAATATCTATCGAGCGAGCGCCAGCTTGCCTCGCTCGATGGTCTGCCGCGCGCTCGCGGCGCCAATGAAGTCGCGCCGGTGCTGATGGCGATGGTCAGCCCCGTCGGAACACCCGAACCCGCCGCAACGCCGGTCAAGGCCGAGGCGAAGCCCGCGGCCGAAAAGTCCGTCGTGCTGGCGCAGGCGGAAACGCCGGTGCGCAGCGACAGCGCGCCGCGCCTGGCGCCGACGCGTCGCCGCGAACAGCTCAAGATGATCGAGGATCAGCTCCTTGCCGAATCGACTCTCGCCGACCTCAAGCGTGCCGCGGCGCGTGAAGCGAAGGAGGGCAAATCGGGCCAATGAACACGCTGGTCGTCCGTCCGACCCGGGTTCGAACCGCTGGGGTGCGGCAGCAGATATTGCTGACCGCGCAACAGCGGCTGATGATGCTCATGCTGCTGTTCATGGCGGCATTTTTCCTCGTTTCGGTGCGGCTGCTCTATTTTGCGCTGTTCGACAGCGATGCCGGCCGCGGCAGCAGCAGCACGGCCTTCGTGCCCGCGCGCGCCGATATCGTCGATCGCAATGGCGTGCCGCTCGCTCGGACGATCGACGGCTATTCGATCCGGGTGATGCCGTCGAAACTGCTCAACGACCGCCAGTATCTTGCCGACGAACTGCACAAGATATTTCCCGACATGACGCGCGAGGAACTGCTCGCCAAGCTGACGGGGCCGCGCCCGACCTATATCCGTCGCCGCGCGTTGCCCGATCAGGTGGCGGCGGTGAATGCGATCGGCGATGTCGGGTTCGACTATCCGCGCGAAAAGGAGCGCCTCTATCCGCAGATGTCGCTCGCGGCGCATGTGCTGGGCTTTACCAACGCCGAAGGCCATGGCGTCACCGGCGTCGAGGGCGCGTTCGACCAGCGGCTGATCGACAAGGCGACGCGCGGCGATCCGCTGACGCTGTCGATCGACGCGCGCGTGCAGGGCGTGCTCGAAAGCGAATTGTCGAATGCGGTCGCCAATCTGGAGGCGATCGGCGGGGCGGGCATCATCCTGGACGTCCACACGGGCGAAGTGATGGCGATGACGTCGCTGCCCACCTATAATCCCAACAAGCTGGCGGGCAGCGATCCGACGACGCGGCGCAACGCCGTGACCTATAATCTCTACGAGCTTGGATCGGTCGTCAAACCGCTCTCGATCGGCGCCGCGATCGACAATGGCGTCGTGACGAGCATGGCGAAGCGCTACGATGCGACGCAGCCGCTGGCGATCGCCGGTTTCCGCATCCGCGATTCGCACATGATGAACCGCTGGCTCAACGTCCCCGAAACGCTCATCCACAGCTCGAACATCGTCACCGCGCAGATTGCTGACCAGCTCGGCAAGGAAAAGATGGAGGCGATGTTCCGCAGCCTCGAATTCAACAAGCGCCCCGAAATCGAACTCAAGGAGCGCGCCTTTCCGCTGTGGCCGCGCGAATGGGGCCGACTGTCGACGATGACGACCAGCTACGGCCACGGCATCGCGGTCACCCCGCTACACCTTGCGAGCGCCTATGCCGCGCTGGTTAACGGCGGCATCTGGCGCCCGGCGACGATCCTGAAGCTGGGCGACAAGGCGCCGCCGCAGGGACGCCGCGTGTTCAAGGCGTCGACGAGCGCGCGGATGCGCCAGCTCCTGCGCCTGATCGTGTCCGACGGCACGGGCCGCCAGGCCGACGCTCCGGGCTTTCGCGTCGGCGGCAAGACCGGCAGCGCCGAAAAGCCGGGCGCCGGCGGCTATCGTCGCCATTCGCTCGTATCGACCTTCTCCGCCGTCTTCCCGATGGACAATCCGCGTTACGTGGTGCTGGTGATGATCGACGAACCCAAGGGCAACGCCTTCAGTTCGGGGCAGCGCACCGCGGGCTACACTGCCGCGCCGGTGGTCAAGAAGGTGGTGATGCGCGCGGGACCGATGCTCGGCGTATTCCCCGACGAAAGCCGCGACGTCGACGTGTCGGAACTGACGCCGCTGCTGTGGAAGAACGGGGAAAGCGAATAATGCGGCTCGCGGCGCTGACCGGCGGCGACCATGTCGATGGGGAGGGGCCGGTGGTGACCGGGCTTGCCATCGATCATCGCAAGGTCGCGCCGGGCAATGTCTTCGGCGCCTTCGTCGGCGAAAAATTCAACGGCGAGGATTTCATCGCCGCCGCGGTGGCGGCGGGCGCCGTCGCCGTCGTCGCGCGGCCCGAAGCCGTGGTCGAGGGCGCGGTGCATATCGCCGATGCCAATCCGCGGCGTGCCTTCGCGCGGCTTGCGGCGCGCTTCTTTCACCGCTTTCCAGTGACCTGCATCGCGGTCACTGGCACCAATGGCAAGACTTCGACCGTCGAGATGACGCGTCAGCTCTGGCGAATGGCGGGCTTTCACGCAGCATCGATCGGAACGCTTGGCGTGACCACCGGCGCCGACCGGGTTGTCACCGGACTGACGACGCCCGACATCGTGACCTTTCTGTCGAACATGGCGGGACTGGCGGCCGAGGGCGTAACCCATGCGGCCTTCGAGGCGTCGAGCCACGGGCTCGATCAATATCGCACCGAAGGCCTGCCGGTGAAGGCAGCGGCCTTTACCAACCTCAGCCACGATCACCTCGACTATCATGGCACGATGGATGCCTATCTGGCCGCCAAGTTGCGGCTATTCGCCGAGGTTGTCGAACCCGGCGGAGCCGCGGTGGTCTGGGCCGACGATGCCCATTCGCCCAAAGTGGTGGAGACGGCGCGCGCGCGCGGACTGCGTCTGCTTACCGTGGGAACGCAGGGTGAGGAACTGCGCCTTGTCGCGCGGACGCCGACGCAGCTCGGGCAGACGCTGACCGTTGCGGCGGGTGCTGTGACGCAGAAAGTCGACCTGCCGCTGATCGGCGCCTATCAGGCCGCCAACGCAATGGTCGCGGCCGGGCTGGTCATCGCGACCGGCGGAGATGTTGCGCAGACGCTCGCCAATCTGGCGCGGCTTCAACCGGTGCGCGGACGGCTCGAGCGTGCGGCGATCACGCGCGCGGGCGCCCCTGTCTATGTCGACTATGCCCACACCCCCGACGGGCTGGAGGCGGCACTCGATGCGCTGCGGCCACACGCCACGGGGCGGTTGATCCTGGTGTTCGGTGCGGGCGGCGACCGCGATCGGGCTAAGCGCCCGGAAATGGGCCGGATCGCCGCGGCCAAGGCCGATATTGCGATCATCACCGACGACAATCCGCGCGGCGAAGATCCCGCGTCGATCCGCGCCGCCATCGCCGAAGGCGCGCCCGGCGCCCAGGTGATCGGCGACCGCCGCGCCGCGATTGCTGCTGCGATCGAGATGGCGCGCGCCGACGATATTATCTGCGTCGCGGGCAAGGGGCATGAACAGGGGCAGATCGTCGGCCGCGGCGACGCGCTGCGCGTCATCCCCTTCGACGATGTCAGCGTCGCGCGCGAGGTGGCGGCATGACCCCGCTGTGGACCGCACGCGCGATCGCGGCGGCGTGCGGCGGCACCGCCAGCGCCGATTTCACGGTGCAGGGCGTTGCCTTTGATTCGCGCGAAGTCACGAAGGGCGACCTGTTCATCGCGATGAAGGGCGAGGCGACCGACGGCCATAAGTTCATCGACAAGGCGATCGCCGCCGGCGCGGCGGGTATCATCTGCGAAAGCGATATCGACTTTCCGCACATCCGCGTGGCCGACAGCGCCGCCGCGTTAAACGCGCTCGGCACCGCGTCGCGCGCGCGCAGCCACGGGCGGATCATCGGCGTCACCGGCTCGGCGGGCAAGACGGGGACCAAGGAGGCGCTGTTCGCGGCGCTCGACCGCTTTCGCCCCGGCAAGGCGCACCGTTCGGTCAAAAGCTACAACAACCATGTCGGCGTCCCCTTGAGCCTGGCGCGCATGCCCTCGACCGCCGATTTCGGCATCTTCGAAATGGGGATGAACCACGCGGGCGAGCTGGCGGCGCTGACGCGGATGGTGCGTCCGCATGTCGCGATCGTGACCACCATCGCGCCCGCGCACATGGAATTTTTCGGCAGCGAGGAAGCGATCGCCGACGCGAAGGGCGAGATATTCGAAGGGCTGGAGCCGGGCGGCACCGCAATCCTTCCCTTTGACAGTCCGCATTACGCGCGGCTGCGCGCCAAGGCCGAACAGCATGCGGCGCATGTCGTCAGCTTCGGGCTGGGCGAAGGAGCGGATGTGCGCGCGGTCGACTGGTTGCCCGACGGGCAAGGCGGATCGCTTGTGACGGCGCAGGTTCAGGACGCGCTGCTCTGCTTTACCATCGCGCAAGGCGGCGCACATTGGGTGGCCAATGCGATGGCGGTGCTTGCTGCGGTCAAGGCGGTTGGCGGTGACCTGCCCGCCGCGGGCCTGGCCTTCGCCGAGATGGGCGGCCTTGCGGGTCGCGGCGCGCGCACCCGCGTCGAGGTGCCGGGCGGTTCGATCCTCGTCATCGACGAAAGCTATAACGCCAATCCCGCATCGATGGCCGCGACCATCGGCCAACTCGGCAGCGAATCCGGCGCGCGCAGGGTCGCGATTCTGGGCGCGATGAAGGAGCTTGGCGATGGCGGCGAGGCCTATCATGCCGGTCTGGCCGCTCCGCTCGTCGCAGCAGGTGTGCAGTTCGCCCTGCTTGTCGGCGAAGAGATGGCGCCGCTTGCCAAAGCGCTTGAGGGGCGGATCGATTTCGAGCATGTGGCCGACCACTCGGCCGCGGCAGGGCGGCTGGGGGCCTTGATCCGGCCCGGCGATACGGTGCTGGTCAAGGGATCGAACAGCGTGGGACTGTCGCATGTCGTGACCGCGCTGACCAATGGGGATTATTGATGCTATATTGGCTGGCGGAATGGCTTGGCTTTCCGGGGGTTCTGAACCTCATCCGCTATCTGAGCTTCCGCTCGGGCGCCGCGGTTGCGACGGCGCTGATCATCGGTCTGTGGATCGGGCCGCGCTTCATCCTCATGCTGCGGATGCGGCAGGGGAAGGGGCAGCCGATCCGCGAGGACGGACCGCAGAGCCATCTTGCGAAAAAGGGCACGCCGACGATGGGCGGGCTGATGATCCTGATCTCTTTGATGATTTCGGCGCTGCTGTGGATGGATTTGTCCA
Source organism: Sphingopyxis sp. A083 (assembly GCF_001468495.1). Lineage (NCBI taxonomy): Bacteria > Pseudomonadati > Pseudomonadota > Alphaproteobacteria > Sphingomonadales > Sphingopyxidaceae > Sphingopyxis > Sphingopyxis sp. A083. The sequence continues at coordinate 110,475 of NZ_LNSK01000006.1, forward strand.
ACCGCTTCGTCTGGGCCTGCATCTTCGTCACCGGCGGGTTCGCGCTGGTCGGCTTTCTCGACGATCTCGACAAGGTGACCAAGTCGAGCCATCGCGGCATTCCGGGGCGCGTGCGCCTGCTCGTCGAATTCGTGATCGCGGGCATCGCGGTCCTGCTGATCGTATCGCGGACCGGCACCGATCTTTATCTGCCCTTTTTCAGCGAAGTCTATATTCCCCTGGGGCCGCTCTATTATGTCTTCGCGATGGTGCTGATCGTCGGTTTCGGCAATGCGGTGAACCTGACCGACGGGCTCGACGGGCTCGCGACCTTTCCGGTGATGATCGCCAGTCTTGCTTTCCTCGTCATCGTCTATCTGTCGGGTAACGTGAAATTCGCGGGCTATCTGGGCATTCCCCATGTGCCGGGGGCGGGTGAGCTTGCGATCTTCGCCGCCGCGATCATCGGGGCCTGCCTTGCCTTTCTGTGGTTCAATGCGCCACCCGCGGCGGTGTTCATGGGCGATACGGGCAGCCTCGCGCTCGGCGGCGCGCTTGCCACGATTGCGGTGACGGCGCAGCACGAACTGGTGCTGGTACTGGTCGGCGGGCTGTTCGTCGTCGAGGCTTTGTCGGTGATCATCCAGGTCTTCTGGTACAAACGGACCGGCAAACGCATCTTCCGTATGGCGCCGATCCACCATCATTTCGAACAATTGGGCTGGCCCGAATCCACCGTCGTCGTCCGTTTCTGGATCGTCTCGATCGTCCTCGCGCTCGCGGGACTCGCGACGCTCAAGCTGCGGTGATCACCGCGCGCGCCTTTGCCGGTCGCCGCTATGCGGTGCTGGGACTGGCGCGCTCGGGGCTGGCGACCTGCGAGGCGCTGATCGCCAGCGGCGCGGGGGTGACCGCGTGGGACGAGCGCGAAGCGGCGCGCGATGCCGCGATGGCGCTCGGCACCGACATCGGCAATCCGTTGAAGATCGACCTTGTCGGCTTTGCCGGCGTCGTCGTGTCGCCGGGCGTGCCGCTCAACCGTCATCCCATCGCCGACCATGCCCGCGAAGCCGGCGTGCCGATCCTCGGCGATATCGAATTGTTTGCCGAAGCCGCGGCTGATCTGCCGCCGCACCGCATCGTCGGCATCACCGGCACCAACGGCAAATCGACGGTGACCGCGCTCGTAACCCACATGCTGGAAAGCGCGGGCGTCCCGACGCTGATGGGCGGCAACATCGGCCTGCCGATCCTTGCGCGCGATCCGCTCCCCGAAAACGGCGTCTATGTGCTCGAACTGTCGAGCTATCAGATCGACCTTGCGCACAGCCTGGCGTGCGATGTCGCCGTGCTGACCAACATCAGCCCCGATCACCTCGACCGTTATGACGGTTTCGCCGGCTATGCCGCGTCGAAGGAGCGGCTGTTCGCGCTCCAGCACCGCGATCAGGTCGCGATCGTCGCGGTCGACGACGATCCGTCGCGGATGATCGCGGGGCGCATCAACCACCGGCTCCACCGCGTCTCGGCGAAGGACATCGATCCCGCCGATCAGGCGCGCTGGCCCGCGCTGCAGGGACCGCACAATGCGCAGAATGCGGTGTGTGCGATCGCGGTATGCCGCGTGCTGGGGCTGAACGACGAACAGATCGAGCGCGGCCTCGCGAGTTATCGCGCGCTGCCGCACCGCATGGAATTGGTCGGCGAAGTCGCTGGCGTCCGCTGGTTCAACGACAGCAAGGCGACCAACGCGGCTTCCGCCGCACCGGCGCTGGCGGCCTTCCCGCCGGCGCCGGACCAGCGTGTCCACTGGATTGCCGGGGGGCAGGCCAAGGGCGACGGGCTGACCGCCTGTCGTCCTTGGTTCGGCCACGTCAAGCGCGCCTATCTGATCGGCGAGGCGATGGAGCCTTTCGCGGCCGAGATCGGCGACGCGCTGCCCGTCGAACGGTCGGGTGATCTGGCCGCCGCGGTCGCCGCCGCCGCCGCCGCGGCGACGCCCGGCGACATCGTGCTGCTGTCGCCTGCCTGTGCTTCGTTCGATCAGTTCAAGGATTATGAACAGCGCGGCGATCGCTTCCGCGAACTCGTGCAGGCGTTGGGGGATGGATGACGATATGAACGGGGGGGCGGACAATATGGATGCGACCACGGAACGGCCCGTCATCGCGACGACGCGGACGACGAAGCGCCGCGGCCCGCGCCTCAGCCGCGCCGACCGCACGCCGCTGGGCCTTTGGTTCTGGGAAATCGACCGCGTGCTGCTGCTGCTGGTGTCGATGCTGATCGCCATCGGCCTCGTCGCCGTGGCGGCGGCGTCGCCGGTCGCCGCGCAGAAGCTGTCGACCGCGACCGCCAGCCTCGACCCGCTCTATTATTTTTATCGCCAGCTGATGTGGGTCATGGTCGGCGTGCCGGTCATGCTCGCGGTATCGATGCTGCCCAAGCCGCAGGCCCGGCGCTTCGCCATCTATGGCACGATCACCTTCGTCTTCCTGCTGTTCATGGTGCCGCTGATCGGCACGACGGTGAACGGCGCACAGCGCTGGATCGGCAGCGGCATCTTCCGCCTCCAGCCGTCGGAATTTCTCAAGCCCTTCTTCGCGGTGTCGCTGGCGTGGATATTGTCGCTGCGGCTGCACGATCAGAATCTGCCGGTCGTGCCGCTGTCCTTCGTCTTTACCGGGATCATCGCGATCCTGCTGATGAGCCAGCCCGATCTGGGGCAAACGATCATCTTCGCGGGGACATGGTTCGTTCTCGTCATGGTCGCCGGCCTGTCGATGCGGATCATGGCGGGGCTCGCGGGCACGGGACTCGCCGGGCTGGTCCTTGCCTATTTCTTCTACCCGGTGGCGCAGCAGCGCATCAACATCTGGCTGTTCGCCGAGGGCGACAGCTTTCAGGTCGACAAGGCCCATGCGACGCTGACCGCCGGCGGGCTGATCGGCACCGGGCCGGGCGCGGGACTTGCCAAGTTCCAGCTTCCCGAGGCGCACACCGACTATATCTTCTCGGTCATCGGCGAAGAATTCGGGATCATCGCCTGCATCGCCATCGCCGTCCTTTATCTGGCGATCATCGTCCGCGTTCTGGTGCGGCTGCTCGACGAAGAGGACAGCTTCCTCATTCTCGCGGTCGCGGGTCTGATCGCGCAGTTCGGCGGGCAGGCGACGATCAACATGGCAGTGAATACCCAGCTCTTTCCGTCAAAGGGGATGACCTTGCCCTTCATCAGCTATGGCGGTTCGTCGTTCATCGCCTTGTCGATCGGCATGGGTTTGCTCTTGTCGCTGACCCGGCGAAACCCCTATGCGGCGCGGGTATCGATGACCCGCAACTGGAACAGGAAATGACGGCCCGGCCATGACCGCGACGCGCCACTATCTACTTGCCGCCGGAGGCACCGGCGGCCATATGCTGCCCGCTTATGCGCTGGCGGGCGAACTGATTGCGCGCGGACACCGCGTCGCGCTGGTCAGCGACGACCGCGGCCTCAGGATTCCGGGCGCGCCGGCCGAGCTGGAAACGCATGTTCTGCCTGCCGGGCGCGTTCATGGCGGTCCCGTCGGCTGGGTGAAGGCGGCGCTGGCGATCCGCAAGGGGCGCGCGATGGCGATCGACCTGATCCGCGATTTCGACCCGGCGGTGGTTGTGGGCTTCGGCGGCTATCCGTCGCTGCCCAGCCTGCTCGCCGCGCGCGCGACCAAGACGCCCAGCGTCATTCACGAACAAAATGCCGTGCTGGGCCGCACCAACCGGCTGATGGCGGGACGGGTCGATGCGATTGCGGTCGCCTACCATCATATCCGCCGTTTCCCGCCTGCCTGTGCCGACAAGCGCCACCTGATCGGCAATCCGGTGCGCGAGGAAATTATCGCGATCCGCGAGGACGGCTATCCGCCGCTGCCCGAGGACGGCATCGTTCGTCTGCTCATCGTCGGCGGCAGCCTGGGCGCGACGGTGCTGAGCGACGTCGTTCCCGCTGCCGTCGCCATGCTGCCGCGCGCGCTGCTCGACCGCTTGCAGGTGGTCCAGCAATGCCGCGAGACCGACATCGAAACGGTGCGCGCCAAATATGCCGCCCTTGGCGTCGCGGCCGAGTGCGCGCCCTATATCACCGACTTTCCCGAGCGGCTGCGCTGGGCGCATCTCGTCATCGCGCGGGCGGGGGCGTCGACGGTCGCCGAACTGGCCTGCGCCGGCAGGCCGGCGGTTTTCGTGCCCTATCCGCACGCGATGGACGATCACCAAACCTATAATGTCGGCGATCTCGTCGCGGCGGGTGGCGCGATCTCGATCCAGCAGAGCGATTTCAATCCCGCTGCGCTCGCCAAGCATATCCAGCGCATGGCGCTCGAACCCGGCGCGCTCGAAGAGGCTGCCGACCGGGCGGCGAACTGCGGCCTGCCCGATGCGACCCGCGATCTTGCCGACCTTGTCGAAAGCTTTGCCGCGCCGCCGATGATGGACGTCATCCGCGTCGGTGCCAGCACGCAGCGCGCCGCTTCGGGTGTCGCCGCCGCGCGGCGGGAGGCGAACTGATGCGCGGCGTCGCGACCGATATAGGTATCATCCACTTCATCGGCATCGGCGGCATCGGCATGTCGGGCATCGCAGAGGTGATGCACAACCTCGGCTATCAGGTGCAGGGCAGCGACATCGCTGACAGCTATGTTGTCGAAGGCCTGCGCAAACGCGGCATCAAAGTCGCGATCGGGCACGAGGCTGCGAACGTCGATGGCGTCGCCGTGGTTGTGACCTCGACGGCGGTGAAGCGCGGCAACCCCGAGGTCGAGGCCGCGCTCGCGCATCGCATCCCGATCGTCCGGCGCGCCGAAATGCTCGCCGAGTTGATGCGCCTCAAATCCACCGTCGCGATCGCGGGCACGCACGGCAAGACGACGACGACCAGCCTGGTCGCCGCCTTGCTCGATGCGGGCGGCATCGATCCGACCGTCATCAACGGCGGCATCATCAACAATTACGGCTCGAACGCACGGCTCGGCGCGTCGGACTGGATGGTGGTCGAGGCCGACGAGAGCGACGGCAGCTTCCTGCGCCTCGACGGGACGATCGCGGTCGTCACCAACATCGATCCCGAACATCTCGATCACTACGGCAGTTTCGACGCGATCAAGGACGCCTTCGTCGAGTTTATCGAGAATGTGCCCTTCTATGGTGCCGCGATGCTCTGCCTCGACCATCCCGAGGTGCAGGCGATCATCCCGCGCATCCGCGACCGCCGCATCGTCACCTATGGCTTTTCGGCGCAGGCCGATGTGCGCGGCACCAATGTGACACCGGGGCCCGACGGCAATCGCTTCGACGTCGTCGTGCGCGACCGCGACGGGAATAGCCGGACGATCGAGGGCATTCATTTGCCGATGTCGGGTCGCCACAATGTCCAGAATGCGCTCGCCGCGATTGCGGTCGCGCTGCATATGGGCGTCAGCGACGACAAGATCGCGTCGGGCTTCAACGGCTTCGCCGGGGTCAAGCGCCGCTTCACCAAGGTCGGCGAGATTGCGGCCGAAGGTGGAGTCGTAACGGTGATCGACGATTACGCTCATCACCCGGTCGAGATCCGCGCCGTGCTTTCGGCCGCGCGCGAGGGCGCCGGGGCGGGACGCGTCGTTGCCGTCGTCCAGCCGCATCGCTTTACCCGCCTGCGCGACCATATGGACGATTTCCAGCAGGCCTTTAACGACGCCGACATGGTGCTCGCGCTGCCCGTTTATGCAGCGGGCGAAAGCCCGATCGAGGGCGTGTCGTCGGATGCGCTGGCGCAGGGACTGCGCGACCGCGGCCATCGCCATGCGTCGACCGTTGCCGACGCCGGTGCGCTTGCTGCAACGATCGCGGACGCGATCCGCACCGAAACGCTCGGCGCGGGCGACATGATTATCTGCCTCGGCGCAGGCGACATCACCAAGATGGCAGCGGGGCTGGCGAGCGCGGTGGAGGCGGTATGAGCACCGCCGATACGCTTCCGGCGGTCCGCGGCAAGCTAACCGCAAAGGCGCCGCTGGCGCCGCTCGTCTGGTTCAAGTCAGGCGGTCCTGCCGACTGGCTGTTCGAGCCGAAGGACGCCGATGATCTTGCCGGTTTCCTGCGCGACCTCGATCCCGCGATCCCGGTAATGGCGCTCGGCCTTGGATCGAACCTCATCGTTCGCGACGGCGGCTTTCCGGGCGTCGTCGTCCGGCTCGGCAAGGCCTTTGCTAAGGTCGAAGCCGTCGACGCGACCAGCTTGCGCTGCGGAGGCGGTGCCTCGGGCATCCTCGTCTCGTCGACCGCGCGCGACGCAGGAATCGCGGGGATGGAGTTCCTGCGGTCGATCCCCGGCACCGTTGGCGGCTTCGTGCGGATGAACGGCGGCGCCTATGGCAGCGAGGTCAAGGACATATTGGTCGAAGCCGACATCGTCTTGCGCTCGGGCGAGCGCCGGACCTTGCCGCTTGCCGATCTGGGCTACACCTATCGCCACAGCGAATTGCCCGAGGGTGCTGTCGTGATCGGCGCGACCTTTCGCGGGCATCCGGGTGAGCCCGCCGCGATCCAGGCCGAAATGGACCGTATCTCGGCGAGCCGCGAGGCGTCGCAGCCGCTGCGTTCGAAGACCGGCGGATCGACCTTCAAGAACCCCGAGGGTCACAAGGCGTGGCAGCTTGTCGATGAGGCCGGTTGCCGCGGTTTCGCCATCGGCGGCGCGCAGGTGAGCGAGAAGCATACCAATTTCCTGATCAACACCGGTGCGGCGACGAGCGCCGACATCGAAGCGCTCGGCGAGGAAGTCCGCCGCCGGGTGAAGGCGAAGAGCGGCGTGGAACTGCAATGGGAGATACAACGCGTGGGAGTGGCGAAGTGAGCCGGGGTCCGTGGCATGTCGCCGTCCTGATGGGCGGCTGGTCCGCCGAACGCGAAGTGTCGCTGATGAGCGGCAAGGGCGTTGCCGACGCGCTGGAAAGCCGCGGGCACAGGGTCACGCGCATCGACATGGGCCGCGATGTAGCGCAGCGGCTTGCCGAAGCGCGGCCCGATGTCGTCTTCAACGCCCTCCACGGCGTTCCGGGCGAAGACGGCACCGTGCAGGGCATGCTCGACCTGATGGGCCTCAAATACACCCACAGCGGGCTCGTTACGTCGGTTATCGCGATCGACAAGGAATTGACGAAACAGGCGCTGGTGCCGCATGGTATTCCCATGCCGACGGGGACGATGGTCGACAGCGAAAATCTGTTTTCAGCCGACCCCCTGCCGCGCCCCTATGTCCTGAAACCCGTCAACGAAGGGTCGTCGGTCGGCGTCGCGATCGTCAAGGACGACAGCAACTACGGCAACCCGATCGCGCGCGAAGCGGTGGGGCCGTGGCAGGAGTTCGACCGGCTGCTCGCCGAGCCTTTCATCAAGGGGCGCGAACTGACCGTCGCGGTACTCGGCGACGAGGCGCTCGGCGTAACTGAACTGCGCGTAAAGTCGGGTTTCTACGATTATGACGCCAAATATACCGACGGGCTGACCGAACATGTCTGCCCTGCTGATGTCCCCGCCGACATCGCGCAACGGATGAAGCATCTGGCGGTCGAGGCGCATCGCCTGCTTGGCTGCAAAGGCGCGTCGCGTTCCGATTTTCGCTGGGACGACGAACATGGGCTCGCGGGCATTTTCTTGCTCGAGGTTAATACGCAGCCGGGGATGACACCGCTCAGCCTCGTGCCGGAACAGGCGCGCGCCATCGGCATGGACTATGCCGAACTCGTCGAACGCATCGTGGGGGAAGCATTGGCATGAGCAGCGGAGCATGAGCAGCACTAGGATCAAACGCGCGAAGGCGCCGCCGCGCCGTCCGTCGCGCGCGCCTAAAAGGCGCAGGTCGGTCAAGCAGTCGCGCCTCAACATGGTCATCAACGCCTTGCCGATCAGCCCGGCGCAGCTTCAGCGCGTCGCCAACTGGACGATCGGTATCGGGCTGGCGGGCGTGCTTGTGCTCGGTGCCGAGGTGACGGGCGTGACCGCGAAAATCCACGAAGAGTGGGCGCAGGCGGTCGGTCGCGCCGGATTCCAAGTGAAGAAGGTCGAAGTGGTCGGCGCCGATCGCATCGACCGGCTGAAGGTCTATGATATCGCGCTGGCGCAAAAAGACCGCTCGATGGCCGCGGTCGAGCTTGAGGATGTGCGCCGCGACCTGATGCAGTACGGCTGGATCAAGGATGCGCGCGTGTCGCGCCGCCTGCCCGACACGCTGGTCGTCGATATCGTCGAGCGCACCCCGGCGGCGATCTGGCAGAATGACGGTCGGTTGTCGCTGATCGACGACAGCGGGGTCGTCCTGGAACCGGTGACGGTCGCGACCATGCCCGACCTGCCGCTCGTCATCGGCCCCAATGCTAATCGGCGCGCGCAGGATCTCGACGCGCTGCTCGCCGAGGCCAGCTCGCTCAAGGAACTGCTCGCGGGCGCGACTTGGGTCGGCAACCGCCGCTGGGACCTGCGCTTCCGCAGCGGCGAAACGCTGTCGCTGCCTGAAGGCGATGCCGAAGCGAAGGCGGCGCTCGCCAAATTCGCGCACATGGACGGGGCAAACCGCCTCCTTGGCCGCGGTATCCTGCGTTTCGACATGCGCGATCCCAGCCGTTTCGTGCTACGCATGCCGCACGAAGGGCAGGTGGCGCCGTCGAAGATCGACGACGCGCGTGCCGCCGCCGACGCGGTGTCGGCGGGTCAGGCGAACGAGGGATAGAAGCGATGGCGCCGCCGCGCATCGAAAAGATTATCACCGCGCTCGATGTCGGGTCGTGGAAGGTCTGTGCGCTCATCGCGGGCCAGACCGCCGACGGGCAGTTGCACGTGCTCGGCACCGGCCAGCGCGAAAGCCGCGGCGTCCAGCGCGGCTATGTCGCCGACATGGAGCAGACCGAGCATATCGTGCGCGAGGCGATCGAACAGGCCGAGCGTATCGCGGGGCTCAATATCGACGATGTCTGGGTCAGCTTCTCGGCGGGCAGCCTCTTGAGCGACGTTGCCCCGATCGAGAGCGAACTCGGCGGCCACCGCATCGAACAGGAAGACATCGACGATCTGCTCGCCGCCGGGCGCGCCGGGATCGATCCCGAAGGGCGAATGATCCTGCACGCGCAGCCGGCGCTCTACACGCTCGACGGGCTGACCGGCGTCAAGAATCCGATCGGACTGCACGCCGACCGGCTGGGCGTCGATATCCACATCATCATGGCCGACGGCGCGCCGGTGCGCAATCTGGAAGCCGCGGTGCGGCAGGCGCATCTCGACGTCAATGCGGTGGTCGCCTCGCCGATCGCGGCGGGGCTCGCCTGCCTGTCGGAAGAAGAACGCGACCTTGGCGTGGCGCTTGTCGAGCTCGGCGCGGCGGTGACGACGGTGTCGCTCTATGCAGGCGGAATGCTCGTCGAGATGGTTTCGCTGCCGTTCGGGGCGAGCGACATCACCGACGACATCGCCTCGGCCTTCGGTATCCGGCGCAGCCAGGCGCAGCGGCTGCAGAGCTTCTACGGCTCGGCCTCGGCCAGCCCGCGCGACAACAATGATTTGATCGAACTCGATCCCGGCGCGCCCGCGGGCAGCGATGCGCCGCGCATCACGCGCGCGCAGCTGATCTCGGTCATTCGTCAGCGGCTCGACCAGATGATGGGCGACATCGGACGGACGCTGAAGGATCTTCACTTCGTCGGCCCGATCGGCCGTCAGGTCGTGCTCGTCGGCGGCGGCGCCGATCTGAAAGGCATCGCCGATTATACCCAGATCGCACTCGGCCGGGCGGCGCGCGTCGGGCGACCGCGCGGCTTGCACGGCTTGCCCGATGCCCATTCGGGACCGGCTTTCGCGACGCTTGCCGGTCTGGTTCTTTATGCCGCATCCGATCCCGTGGATCTGCGCGACCTGCCCACGATGGCGCAGGATGTGTACCGTCCCAAGGGGTCGTCGATCATCAACCGACTTATCACCGCGCTGAAGAGCAGTTTCTGACGCGCGGTTGCGCGAAAGGTTAATTTTTTGGGTGATTCCGGCGTCACAATAGTGCAATGCGATAAATCAATGACGGGCGGCCGGACTACCGCCCGAATGGGTCGCAAGGTGAGGGAAGCGGCGTTGGTCCGCCGCTACAGGGAGATTGGTTGATGAGCATCAATATTGGCCCGCCGCAGGTCGATGAACTGAAGCCGCGTATCGCCGTGATCGGCGTCGGCGGCGCGGGGGGCAATGCCATCGCGAACATGATCGCGGCGAAGGTCGAGGGCGTCGATTTCGTCGTCGCCAACACCGACGCGCAGGCGCTCAACGCCTCGCCGGCGGAGCGTCGCATCCAGCTCGGAACGCAGATCACCCAGGGTCTGGGTGCGGGTTCGCGTCCCGAAGTCGGCCGGGCGGCGGCCGAGGAAAGCATCGCGCAGGTCGAAGAGGCGCTGAACGGCGCGCATATGTGCTTCGTCGCGGCCGGCATGGGCGGCGGCACGGGCACCGGTGCGGCTCCGGTCATCGCCAAGGCGGCCCGCGACCGCGGCATTCTGACCGTCGGCGTCGTGACCAAGCCTTTCACCTTCGAAGGCAACCGCCGCATGCGGTCGGCCGAAGCCGGCATCGCCGAGCTTCAGGACCATGTCGACACGCTGATCGTCATTCCCAACCAGAATCTCTTCCTGGTCGCCAACCCGAACACGACCTTCAAGGAAGCCTTCACCATGGCGGATGAAGTGCTCCAGCAGGGCGTGCGCGGTATCACCGACCTGATGGTCATGCCCGGCCTCATCAACCTCGACTTTGCCGACGTGCGCAGCGTGATGCGCGAAATGGGCAAGGCGATGATGGGCACCGGCGAAGCCGAAGGCGACGGCCGCGCGCTCGAAGCTGCGCAGAAGGCGATCGCCAACCCGCTGCTCGACGGCGTGTCGATGGCGGGCGCGAAGGGCGTCATCATCTCGATTACCGGCGGCGAAGACATGCGCCTGATGGAAGTCGACGAAGCGGCGAACCATATTCGCGAACTCGTCGACCCCGACGCCAACATCATCTGGGGCAGCGCCTTCAACGAAGGGCTGGAAGGCAAGATTCGCGTATCGGTCGTTGCGACCGGCATCGACGGTTCTGGCGACGCGGCGGCTCCGGCCGCACCGGCGGCGCGCAGCTTCTCCTTCGCCCCCGCGCGCAGCCCGGCGCCGGCGCCCTTTGCCGAGGAGTCGGTCGAGGCGGCGGCTGTGGAAGCGCCGGTCGAAGCCGCGGAACCCGAAATCGACACCGACCCCGCACCGGGCTTCTCGCTGGGCGATGCTCCCGCGGCCGAAGCACCGGCGCCGGCCGAGGAAGAGCCGATGGAATTGTCGCAGGTCGCCGCGACCTATGACGATACCAGCGACGAGCTCGTACTCGATGCACCCGAGCCGGCGCCCGCGCCAGCTGCCGACCCGGCCCCCGCGGCCGAGCCTGCGCGGCCGATCGGTGGCGGCACCTTGTTCGAACGCATGTCGCGCCTGTCGCGTGGCGGTTCGGCCCCCGCCGAAGAGGGCGACAAGGAAGACGGGGTCGATATTCCGCGCTTCCTGGGCCGCCAGAACAACCAGTAACAGGGTTCATCGCGGCCGCCCGATGGGCAGGCGGCCCGAACACGGGATGATTTGCCCATGCGGCGATCCATATTGACGGCGGGGCCGCGGCGCGTTCGACTTCATGTCGGCGCGCTCGGCTTGCTGTTCCTGTCCGCTGCACCCTTCGCAGCGGCGCATGCATTTCAGGTGACGCCGCCCGATGCGGCCACCAAGGCGGCGATGGAAAAACGCACCGCCGCGCGGACGATGTTGTCGTCGGCGATCGCTAGACTCGCCTCGAATGCCACCGACAGCGCCGCGCTGCTTGAGGCCGGACGCGCCTCGATCGAGCTGGAGGATTATCGCGCCGCGCTCGGGTTTTTGACCCGTGCCGAGCAGGCGAACCCGCGCGACGGCGCGGTCAAGGCGGCGCTCGGGTCGGCGATGCTCCATCTCGAAAAGCCGTCGCGGGCGCTAGACTATTTCGGCGAGGCGCAGCTTCTCGGCGCTCCCGAGCGACTGTTCCTTGCCGACCGCGGGCTGGCGCGCGATTTGCTGGGCCAGCAGGATGCGGCGCAGCGCGATTATCAACTCGCCCTCTCGATCGCGCCGAGCGACGAAGTGATCCGCCGCTATGCGATCTCGCTCGGCATCACGGGGCAAGCCGACCGCGCGATTCAGCTCCTCACGCCGCAGCTTCGTACCCAGGACCGTGCCGCATGGCGGTCGCGCGCGATGATCCTCGCGATCAACGGCCGCAATGACGAGGCGACCGAGATCGTCAAGGCGACGATGCCCGCGCTGCTGGCGCAGAGCATTTTGCCCTATCTGACCCAGATGGATCGGCTCAACCCGGCGCAGCAGGCGGCCGCTGCGCATTTCGGGCGTTTCCCCGCCGGGGAACTTGGCCCGGTGCGCAAGCCCGTACAGGTCGCCGCGGCTGCTCCAGCCCCGACTCCCGTCCCATCCCCGACTTCGACGCCCAGCAAACGGCGCGGCGACAAGGACAAGCCGGTGCAGGTGGCCACCGCCACACGGCCACCGGCGACCCGACCCGCTCCTACGCCGACCCTGAAGCCGACACTGACACCGGCGCCCACGCCAGCGCCGACACCTGCGCCGACCGTGGCGCAGCCGCCGGCTGCCGTGCCGGTGCGCCGTGCCGATACGCCGTCCGTCCCGGCAGCAAAGCCCCCCGCGCCGACACCGGCGCCAGCGGCCGCCCAGCCGGTGGGCGTCGCCGCAAACAGCGGCGCCGGTCCCGTCGGCCCGGGTTTCTCGCTGAGCGATATCGGGCAGCCGCCGGCCGCCGCTGCCGCCCCGCCGTCGGCGACGGCCACGCCAACGCCCAGCGCGGCGGCTCCGCTCGCCTCGCTGGCGCAGATCGTCAACTCAATCGAGATTCCGCCCGAGGAACTGGAGCGCACCAGCGGCGCGGTCGGCGCCGATACGCTTGCCAAGCTGGTCGAGGACAAGCGCAAGGCAGACGCCGCCGAAGCGGCAAAGCGCGAAAAGGAAGAAGCCGCGGCCAAGGCCAAGGCGGAAGCCGACGCCAAGGCGAAGGAAGAGGCCGCGAAGAAAAAGGCCAATCCGTCGCGCATCTGGGTGCAAGTCGCGGCGGGGTCGAACCAGAAGGCGCTCGCCTTCGATTTCAACCGCTTCGCCAAAAAGAATGCCGCGCTGTTCAAGGGTAAGGATGGCGGTTCGACCGAATGGGGCCGTACGCGCCGCCTGCTCGTCGGGCCGTTCAAGGACAAGAAGGCGGCTGCGGACTGGCTCGCGCAATATAAGAAGGCGGGCGGCGACGGCTTCGTCTTCACCAGCGATGCGGGGCAGGAGGTCGACCTCTTCAAATGACGTTGTCGGCTTGTGCCAGCGACCCCAGGGCGACACGCGGACGCCGTCATGACGAACCGGGACGCGTTGTGCGCGGGCCGCGCGACGCCTTTCAGCGCGACCGCGACCGCATCATCCATTCGATCGCCTTTCGCCGGCTGCGCCACAAGACGCAGGTCTTCGTGGCGCCCGACGGCGACCATTATCGCGTCCGACTGACGCACAGCATCGAAGTCGCGCAGATCGGTCGCGGTATCGCCCGGGCGCTGGGGCTGAACGAAGATCTGACCGAGGCCTTGTGCCTTGCCCATGACATCGGCCACCCGCCCTTCGGCCATGCGGGCGAGGACGCGCTGAAAGCCGCAATGATGGCGCATGGCGGATTCGACCATAATGGCCACACGCTGCGCACGCTCGCGCGGCTCGAATGTCCCTATCCGCGCTTCGATGGCATCAATCTGACGTGGGAAACGCTGGAGGGGCTGGCGAAGCACAATGGTCCGGTGCGGCACCCCGGCTGGGCGTTGGCGGAAATCGACGCCGAATTTCCGCTCGACCTGACGAGCCACGCCAGCCTGGAGGCGCAGGTGGCGGCGGTCGCCGACGACATCGCGTACGACAATCACGATATCGACGACGGCCTGCGCGCGGGATTGTTGACGATCGACCAGTTGATGGCGCAACCCTTCGTCGCCGACAATTTCCGCCTCGTCGAAGGCCGCTTTCCGGGCGCGCCGCGCGACCGGTTGCTGCGCGAACTGGTGCGCGACCAGATCGGCGTGATGGTCAACGACGTGATCGCCGCGACCAAGGCCAATGTCGCCGATGCGGGGGTGGAGAGCGTGGCCGAAGTGCGCGCGGCGGGCCGCACGCTCGGCGGCTTTTCGGAAACGCTGGCGCGGCAGGAACGCGATCTCAAACGCTTCATGTATGCGAACCTCTATCACCATCCGTCGCAGATCGCCGCCGCCGACGCGGCGCGCACCGTCGTGTCGGGGCTGTTTGCGGCCTATCAGACTGACCCTGCGCTGATGGGCGAGGAATGGGCATCGCGGCTGCCCGATACGGACGGGGCGACGGTGCGCCACATCGGCGACTATATTGCCGGGATGACCGACCGATTCGCGATCGATCGCTTTGCCGAGATAAACGGGCGTGCCGCGGTGCCCGAGGCGCTGGCGCATGTCTGATTCCGCGCCCCGCGCGCTTCTGATCGGAGCGACGGGGCTCGTCGGACAGGCGGTTGACCGCTGCGGCCATGCCCTGCCACTGACCTTGCTGGCGCGCCGTCCGGTCGAGGCCGGGGCCAGCCACCGCGCCGTGACCGCCGATCCGGGCGAATGGGCCGAGATCATCGCGGCGGAGCGCCCCGGGATATTGATCTCCTGCCTCGGCACCACGATCCGCCAGGCGGGGTCGCAGGACGCGTTCCGCGCGGTCGATCATGATCTGCTGCTCGCCTGCGCCCGTGCGGCAAAGGCGGCGGGGACCGCGCACATGATCGCGGTCAGCAGCGTCGGCGCGGCGGCGCATAGCGCCAATTTCTATCTGCGGACGAAGGGTGAGGTGGAGGAGGCGCTGCGCGCGCTGAATTTCCTGCGGCTCGACCTGATGCGCCCCGGCCTGCTCACCGGTGACCGGCGGGGGCCGAAGCGGATTGGCGAGGGGCTGGCGATGCTTGCCGCGCCGCTCACCGACGCGCTGTTGCACGGATTGCTGCGCCGCTATCGCTCGATTCCGGCCGAAACGGTGGCGCGCGCGATCGTGGCGGCGGCGTCGCTGGCAGCGCCGGGGCAGTTCGTCCACGAAAATGACGCGATGCAACAGCTCGCCGATTGACTCTGCCGAAGGCGAGCGCCAAGGCTCAGGCGTCTGTCGAGCCTCTCCAAGAGATTCGACCGGCCACGCGGGAGAGCGCGGGGGCAGGGAAACCGGCCGTCGCCACCGAAGGAGCAACCGCCCCGGAAACTCTCAGGTCAACGGACCGCGCGGCTGGAACGGACACTCTGGAAAGCGTTCGGGCACGCCCGGACCACCGAAGGGGTAACTCCATGCCGGCCCGTCATTGTGGGCGCATGGACGAAAACTCTCAGGTTCCCGTGACAGAGGGGGCATGGCGAAGGAACGGCATCGGGCCGCGCCGCGTCATGTCAACGACGGGAGGCCGATATGAGCGAAACCGAAGAAATGGGCGAAACGGTCGCGATCGAATCGCTGCCGCTCGACGCCTGGCACCGTGCAAGGGGCGCGCGGATGGTCGAATTCGCCGGCTATCACATGCCGATCCAGTATGACGGCATCATGGCCGAACATCTGTGGACGCGCGACAATGCGGGCCTGTTCGACGTCAGCCACATGGGACAGCTCGTGTTCAGCGGTGAAGGCGCCGCCGAAGCGCTCGAAGCGCTGGTTCCGGGCGATATTTCGGCGTTGAAGCCGGGGCGGATGCGCTATTCGCTGCTGCTCGCCGACGATGGCGGCATCCTCGACGATCTGATGATCACCAATACGGGGCATGGCCTCTACATGGTCGTCAACGGCGCGGTGAAGTGGGACGACATCGCGCATCTGCGCGAACATCTGCCCGACGAGATCGAGATGAACCTGCTCGACGAACAGGCGCTGCTCGCGCTGCAGGGGCCAAAGGCCGCGGCCGCGCTGACGGCGCTCGGCGTGGTTCCCGAATTTCCCGACATTCTTCCCGTCGATCGCCTCGTCTTCATGCAGGCCGGCCCTTATCTGTGGGGCGACGTGCGGCTGGGGATCAGCCGTTCGGGCTATACCGGAGAAGACGGGTTCGAAATTTCGGTGCCGGCGAGCGACGTCTCGGCCCTCGCCGATGCGCTGTGCGCGCAGGGGGCGGTAAAACCGATCGGCCTCGGCGCGCGCGATTCGCTGCGGCTCGAAGCGGGATTGCCGCTCTACGGCCACGACCTTGACGAGGGCATCGACCCCGTGGAGGGCGATCTGGCCTTTGCGATCAGCAAGCGCCGCCGCGAGGAAGGCGGCTTTCCGGGCGCCGCGCGCATCCTCGGCCATCTTGCCGACGGCAGTCCGCGCAAGCGCGTCGGCCTGACCGTCGATGGCAAGATGCCGGTGCGCGAGGGCGCCAAGATTTTCGACGGGAACAGCGAAGTCGGCGTCGTCACCTCGGGCGGTTTTGCGCCGAGCGTCGGCGCCCCGATCGCGATGGGCTATGTGCCCACCGGCCTGTCCGAGCCCGGCACGGCGCTCGCCGCCGAAGTCCGCGGCAAGCGCGTCGCCGTGACGGTGACGCCGATGCCCTTCGTTCCACATCGTTACGTGCGCAAACAGGGAGGCTGATCGATGCCGCGTTTTTATACCGAAGAGCATGAATGGATTGATGTCGATGGCGAAGTCGCGACGGTCGGCATCACCGACTTCGCGCAGGGCCAGCTCGGCGATATCGTCTTCGTCGAGGTTCCCGACACCGGCGCCGAACTGTCGAAGGGCGGCGACGCCGCGGTTGTCGAATCGGTGAAGGCGGCGAGCGACGTCTACGCGCCCGTCGATGGCACCGTCACCGAAGGCAACGGCCAGCTTGAGGAGGACCCCGCGCTCGTCAATTCGGACCCCGAAGGCGAAGGCTGGTTCTTTCGCATGACGCTCAGCGACAAGAGCCAGCTCGACGGGCTGATGAATGCGCAGGCGTACAAGGATTTCATCGCCGATCTGTGATCGCAAACCCCTTCCGGTCGCGGGAGGGGGAAAGGCCGCAAGACCATGACGGACCCTGCGCTTGCCAATTGCCGCCTGATGGTGGCGACGCCCATCTATGACGGGGCGCAGGGTAGCTATGTCCGCGCGCTGCTCGACCTTGCGTTGCGGGCGCAGGCGATTGGCCTGACGGTGCGGTTCGAGTTCATCCTCTACCAGCCGTCGGTGACGCGCGCGCGCGACATGCTCGCCGCGATCTTCGCGGAAAGCGACTGCACCCACCTGCTGTTCGTCGATGCCGACATCGACTTCGGCGCCGAGGATGTGTTCGCGATGCTGCGCGCGATGGTCGGCCGCGACGATTGCGCGATTCTGGGGGCTGCCTGTCCGCGGCGGATGCTCAACTGGCGCAATGCGGCGCTGGCCGCCAAGGCAGGGCTGGGTGACGCCGATCCGGCGGCGCTCGGGCGCTTTGCGGGGGAGTTTGCGCTGCATTTCCTGCATCCCGACCAATCCTTCGCGCTCACCGATCTGGTCGAACTGACGCGGGTCGGCAGCGGGATGATGATGATCCGCCGCGACGTGTTCGACAGCCTGCGCGCGCGTCATCCCGAACTGGTCTTTCGCACCGATCCCGCCGAGCGCGCCGCGCACGGGATCGGCGAGGAGGCCTATGCCTATTTCCTGCCGATGATCGAACCCGACACGCGGGCGCAGTTGTCGGACGATTATGCCTTTTGCCGCCGCGTGCGCGATGCGGGGCTTCGCATCTGGCTCGCCCCCTGGGTGAAGACCACACATAGCGGGCCGGCGATCTTTACCGGGTCGCTTCCCGATCTGGCCCAACTTCTTGCTATAAAATCAGCTTCTTCGACGGAGTAGTTCATGCGTTATCTCCCCCTCACCCTCGATGACCGCAGCGCGATGCTCGCGGCGGTGGGCGCTGCCTCGATCGACGATCTGTTCGTCGACGTGCCCGCCGAAGCGCGGCTCGACGGCCCGATCACCGGCTTGCCCAACCATGCCAGCGAGCTGGCGGTCGAGCGCCATATGGCCGCACTCGCGCGACAGAATCGCGCCGCCGGCGACGGCCCCTTCTTCCTTGGTGCGGGCGCCTATCGCCACCATGTGCCGGCGAGTGTTGACCATCTGATCCAGCGCGGCGAGTTTCTGACCGCCTACACGCCCTATCAGCCCGAAATCGCGCAGGGCACGCTGCAGATGCTGTTCGAGTTCCAGACGCAGGTCGCGCGTCTGTTCGGCACCGACGTCGCCAATGCGTCGATGTACGACGGCTCGACCGCTTGCTGGGAAGCGATCGTGATGGCGCGGCGCATCACAAAGCGCGGCAAGGCGCTGCTCTCGACCGGCCTCCACCCTCATTATCGCAGCGTCGCGCGGACGATGGCGAAATATACCGGCGATCAGCTTGTCGACGGCGACCCGACGCTGGAGGCTGGTACCGACTGGGCTGTGCTCGCCGCCGCGGTCGACACGGATACAAGCTGCGTCGTCGTTCAATATCCCGACATATTGGGCCGCATCGACGACATGAGCGCGCTTGCCGCGGCATGCCAGGCCGCCGGCGCGCTGCTGATCGCGGTCGTTACCGAACCCGTTGCCCTCGGTCTCATCAAGTCGCCGGGCGAGATGGGCGCCGATATCGTGGTGGGCGAGGGGCAGGCGATCGGCGTCGGGCTCCAGTTCGGCGGCCCTTATGTGGGCCTGTTCGCCTGCAAGACGAAATATGTCCGCCAGATGCCGGGGCGGCTGTGCGGCGAGACGGTCGATGCCAATGGCAAGCGCGGCTTCGTCCTGACGCTGTCGACGCGCGAGCAGCATATCCGGCGTGAGAAGGCAACGAGCAATATCTGCACCAATGCAGGGCTTTGCGCGCTGGCCTTCAGCATTCACATGACCTTGCTCGGCGAAGCGGGGTTGCGGCAGCTGGCCGGTATCAACCACGGGCGCGCCAGGGTGGCGGCGGCCGCGCTGGCGCAGGTGCCGGGCGTGTCGGTCGTCAACAGCGGCTTCTTCAATGAATTCACGCTGCGGCTGCCCGTCGACGCGCGGGCGACGGTTCACAAGCTCGCCGAAAAGGGCGTGCTCGGCGGCGTGTCGCTCGGGCGCCTTTATCCTGACAATGACGCGCTTGCGAACGGGCTGGTCGTCGCCGTCACCGAAACCGCGACCGAAGAGGATATCGCCGCCTTTGCCGCGGCGCTGAAGGAGGTGCTGGCATGACCGCGCTCAACCCCGCCGGCTGGCGCCCCGAAATGCACGGCGCCGGTGGTGCCGCCGATACCGCGACCTTTACCGGCAACCGCGCACTGATGCTCGAGGAGCCGTTGATCTTCGAGATCGGTTCGACCGCGACCACCGGCGTCGATTTCGACGAGGCAGCGCCCGCTGCCGATCTCGGCGCGCTGATGCGCCGCGATCCCATCGGCCTGCCGGGGCTCAGCGAGTCCGAAACGGTGCGCCACTATACGCGCCTGTCGCGCCAGAATTATGCGATCGACCTCGGCCTTTTCCCGCTTGGCAGCTGCACGATGAAGCATAATCCGCGCCTCAACGAAAAGGTCGCGCGGATGCCCGGCTTCGCCGATGTTCACCCGCTCCAGCCGCAGGAAACGGTGCAGGGCGCGCTTGCGGTCATCAACGAACTCGCGGTGTGGCTGATCGAACTCACCGGCATGTACGGCGTCGCCATGTCGCCCAAGGCGGGCGCGCACGGCGAGCTTTGCGGGATCCTGTGCATCAAGGCGGCGCTCGAAGCGCGCGGTGAGGACCGGCGGGTGCTGCTCGTCCCCGAAAGCGCGCATGGGACCAATCCCGCGACCGCCGCCTTTGCCGGCTTCACGGTCGAGGATATTCCGGCGACCGCCGAAGGCCGCGTCGATCTCGCGGCGCTCAAGGCGCGGCTCGGCCCCGATGTGGCGGGGGTGATGATCACCAATCCCAACACCTGCGGCCTGTTCGAACGCGACATGAAAGCGATTTCGGACGCGGTGCACGCGGTGGGCGGCTATGTCTATTGCGACGGCGCCAACTTCAACGCGATCGTCGGCAAGGTTCGCCCCGGCGACCTTGGCATCGACGCGATGCACATCAACCTGCACAAGACCTTTTCGACCCCGCACGGCGGCGGTGGTCCCGGTTCGGGGCCGGTCGTGCTGTCGAAGGCGCTCGCGCCCTATGGGCCGATCCCCTATTCGGCGCGCTACGCCGACGGGTCTTTCAAGCTGATCGAGGAAGAAAGCGCGGGCGCCGAGCACCCCGACACCTTCGGCCGGATGACCGCCTTCCACGGCCAGATGGGCATGTTCACCCGCGCGCTGACCTATATTCTCAGCCACGGGGCCGACGGACTGAAGCAGGTCGCCGAGGACGCTGTGCTCAACGCCAACTATATCCTGCGCAGTCTGGAGGATGTGCTCGATGCCCCCTTCGCGGCATCGGGGCCGTGCATGCACGAGGCGCTGTTCAGCGATCGCGGGCTCGCCGAGGGCTTCTCGACGCTCGACATCGCCAAAGGGCTGATCGACGAAGGCTATCATCCGATGACGGTCTATTTCCCGCTCGTCGTCCACGGCGCGATGCTCGTCGAACCCACCGAGACCGAATCGAAGGCGGTGCTCGACCAGTTCGTCGGCGCGCTGCGCAGCATCGCGCTTCGCGCAAAGAACGGCGATCCTGCGCTCAAGTCGGCGCCGCATTTCGCGCCGCGCGCGCGGCTCGACGAGACGCTGGCGGCGCGCAAGCCGGTGCTTCGCTGGGAGGATTGATGCGCGCCGCGGGCGAGGATGAAAGCGGAGAAGCGCCGCGCCGGGGCGGCTGCGGCCTGGCCGCCGCCTTGTCGCTCGTCGTCTTCGCCGCGATCTGGCTTGCCGCGGTAACCGGCTACGGCCTTGTCGCCGAACAATGGGAAATCGTCCGGCCCCGCCGCGCGCTCGCGCACCACTGGGTGTTCGGCTATGCGCCGCTCATCGCGCTGGGTTTCGCGCTGCTTACCGCCTTCGTCGTGATGCGGCGGCGGGCCGCGGCGCAAATGACGCTGCTGATTTTGTCGGCGGGGCTGGTTGCATTGTTCGGCGGAATCCTCTTTCTCGGCGTCGGCGGACTGATCTGAAGGGGAGAAGCGATGAGCTGGGATAGCGTTTTCCTGCTGGCCAATTATTGGGCAATCGGTGGCTGGCTGCTCCTCGCCTTCGCGCCCCGCGGGCCGAAAGTGCTGGCGCTGATCCTCTATGCCGGGGTCTTCCTGCTGTGCCTCGCCTATGCCGTGATGCTCGGCGGCTTCCTCTCCGGCACGATCGATGCCGGCGGAACCGGCGGCGGCAATTTCACGACGCTGGCGGGGGTTATGAAATTGTTCGACAGTCCCGGCGGCGCGACGCTCGGCTGGACGCATTATCTGGCCTTCGACCTGTTCACGGGCATGTGGATTGCCCGCGATGCCGATGCCAAGGGTTTCAGCCGGATCGTCCAGTTCCCTTTCCTGTTCCTGACGCTGATGGTCGGGCCGGTCGGGCTGCTGGCGTGGCTGATCGTGCGCGAACGTCGCGCGCGGGCGCAGGCGAAGGCGAAGTGAGGCGGCCATGAACGCCGGAACCGCCCCGTCGCCGCTGCTGCAATATCTGATCCCCGCGGCGGTCGTTCTGCTCGTGTTGTTCTTTAGGCTGCGTTCGGTCGGCAAGGCGCGGCGGCTGCGGCTCGAACGGCTGTGGATCTTGCCGACCTTCTACGCGCTGTTGCTGGGGTTCGTTTTCTGGAACGCTCCGCCGCACGGCCTGGTGTGGATATGGTGTCTTGTCGCGCTCGCGGTGGGCAGCGGTCTCGGCTGGATGCGCGGCAAGTTGATGCAGGTCGCGGTCGATCCCGACACGCACGAGCTCAGTCAGACCGTGTCGCCCGCGGCGTTGCTCTTTTTCGTCGCGCTCATCTTCATCCGGGGTGTGTCGCGCAACATGGCCGAAGGCTTCGCCGGCCGCGGGCAGGCGGGGTTGATGGCCGTTACCGATATTCTGATGGCCTTCGCGCTTGGTTTCATCGTTTTTCAGCG
The DNA here is from genome assembly GCF_001468495.1 of Sphingopyxis sp. A083. Classification (NCBI taxonomy): domain Bacteria; kingdom Pseudomonadati; phylum Pseudomonadota; class Alphaproteobacteria; order Sphingomonadales; family Sphingopyxidaceae; genus Sphingopyxis; species Sphingopyxis sp. A083. Next base: position 132,591 of record NZ_LNSK01000006.1, read on the forward strand.
GGTCGAGATCGCGCTGCGCGCCCGGCGCTTGCTCGCCGCGGCACGTGCGGCGCGGCGATGACGGGGCCGTGGACGCCGTCGGACGGCGGTGAGGGCGACAAGCGTCACGCCCCCGCGACCTTGCGCAATCGCGACGCGATCGCCGCGGTGCTCGCCGACTGGCTCCCCGCGTCGGGCACGGTGCTTGAGGTGGCAAGCGGTTCGGGCGAGCATGCCGTCCATTTCGCCGCCGCCTTCCCGAAGCTTCGCTGGCGGCCGAGCGACCCCGACCCCGCCGCGCTCGTCTCGATCGCGGCCTGGAGCGCCGAGGCAGGGCTGCCGAACATCGCCGCGCCGCTGCACCTCGACGCATCGGCACCGGACTGGCCGCTGGGCCACGCGGATGCGCTGTTGTGCATCAACATGGTGCATATCAGCCCGTGGGCGGCGACGCTGGGCCTGTTCGCGGGGGCGGCGCGATTGCTGGGTGCGGGTGCGCCTCTGATCCTTTACGGCCCCTATATCGAAGCCGCCGCCGCGACCGCCGACAGCAACCTTGCTTTCGACGCCAGCCTGCGCAGCCGCAATCCCGCGTGGGGGCTGCGCGAAGTGGAGGCGGTCGTCGATGCGGCCGCGCGGCACGGGTTTCGCTTTACCGAGCGCCGCACCATGCCGGCGAACAATCTGATGTTGCTCTTCCGCAAGGGCGGCTGAGTTCGGCGGCATACCCAAGCTGTCACTGCTGTCAGGTTGGGCGTTCGGCGCTTTACCTTGGCTGCCGAAGCTTTAGCGTCCTTCTCGATTGCAAATAGCAACGCGATTCGAGGAGAGAGGATCGATGGCTGCCGACGTTTCGGACCTTGTCACGTTCGACGAATTCATCACCCACTGGGCCGCCGACCGGCCGCAGCGCATTGCGATGCGCGAAGAGGACCGATTGTTCACCTATGCCGAGCTTGAGGAGCGGACCGCGCGCGTGGCGAGCGCGCTGCGCGCCGCGGGGCTTGAAAAGGGCGATCGCATCGCGTGGATCGGCAAGAACAGCGATCTCTATTTCACGCTCTTCTTTGGAGCCGCGCGCGCCGGGATCGTCATGGCGCCGATCGGCTGGCGGCTTTCGCCCGTCGAATGGGCCTATATCATCAACGATACCCGGGCGAAGATCGTCTTCACCGGCCCCGGCTTCGACGCGGTGCTCGATCAGTTGGCGGGCAAGCTCGACCATGCGCCGCGCATCGTCGGCGATACCGAGGCACGCGCGCTGATCGAGGCGACGCCGCGCGCGCCCTTCACCCCGTCCGGTCCCGACGATGCCGTGCTGCAACTTTATACCTCGGGGACCACCGGCAATCCCAAAGGTGCCGTGCTGTCGAACCGCAATTTGTTCGCGTTGCGGAAAAACTCGGCCGACGCCGACCTTGCCTATACGAAATGGGACGATGACGAGGCGGTCCTCGTCGCGATGCCGTGCGCACATATCGGCGGAACAGGGCTGGGGATCATGGCACTGGCGGCGGGACTGCCCGGTATCATCCTCGCCGAATTCAATCCCGACGGGGTTTTCGATGCGGTCGAACAGCATGGCGTGACGCGCTTCTTCATCGTTCCCGCGGCGCTTCAGATGCTGCTGCTCCACCCGCGCTGCGGCACCGTCGATTACAGCCGGCTCAAATATATCCTCTATGGCGCGGCGCCGATCCCGCTCGAACTGCTGCGCCAGTGCATCAAGATGTTCGGGGCGGAATTCATCCAGGCTTATGGGATGACCGAAACGACCGGCACGATCTGCATGCTGCCGCCCGAGGATCATGATCCCGAAGGCAACAAGCGCATGCGGTCGGCCGGCAAACCGCTGCCCGGCGTGGAGATCAGGATCATCGGCGACGACGGGCAGGACATGCCCGCGGGGGCGGTGGGCGAAGTCGTCACGCGCTCTTCGAACAATATGCTCGGCTACTGGAACCTGCCCGAGGCGACCGCGCGCACGATGACGGGCGACGGCTGGATCCACACCGGCGACGCCGGCTATATGGACGAGGACGGTTATCTCTACATCCACGACCGGGTGAAGGACATGATCATCACCGGCGGCGAGAATGTCTATCCGGCCGAGGTTGAAAGCGCGATCTACGGCCACCCGGCGGTGCAGGAAGTCGCCGTGATCGGCATCCCCGATCCCAAATGGGGTGAAACGGTCAAGGCGGTCGTCGTGCCCAAGCCCGGGACGACGGTGGAAGAGGCCGACATCATTGCCTGGGCGCGCGAGCGCATAGCGCCATTCAAATGTCCGCGCAGCGTTGACGTGATCGAGGCGCTGCCGCGCAACGCCAGCGGCAAGATTCTTCGCAAGGATCTCCGCGCCCCCTATTGGGAAGGCTATGAGCGGATGGTGAATTGACGGCCGATCCGATGCAGAGGCAGGGGTTGGAGGCCTTCCGGCAGGAGGTTCGCGGCTGGATCGCGGCCAATCTGACCGACGATCTGCGCGACGCCGCGGCGCGCGCGACGAGCGTGTTCGTCGACAAGCCGCATGCAATGGCGTGGCAGGCGATCCTGCATCGCCATGGCTGGGCGGCGCCGCACTGGCCGCGCGAATATGGCGGGACCGGCTGGGACGAAACGCAGCGGCATATCTTCGATTCCGAACTCGCCGCCGCCGGCGCGCCCAGCCTGTCGCCGATGGGATTGCGCATGGTGGCGCCGTGCATCATGCGCTTCGGCACCCCCGAGCAGAAGGCGCATTATCTGCCGCGTATCCTGTCGGGCGAGGATTTCTGGTGCCAGGGCTATTCCGAACCGCAGGCGGGATCGGATCTCGCCAGCCTGTCGCTCCGCGCGGAGCGCGACGGCGATGATTATGTGCTGAACGGGTCGAAAATCTGGACGACCCACGCCCATTTCGCGAACCGCATGTTCTGCCTGGTGCGCACCAGCCGCGACGGCCGCCCGCAACAGGGCATCACCTTCCTGTTGCTCGACATGGCGCTGCCGGGGATCGAGGTGCGGCCGATCCTGACGCTGTCGGGCGACCATGATTTCAACCAGGTCTTTTTCGACAATGTCCGCGTGCCGCAATCGGGCCGGCTCGGCGAAGAGGATCAGGGGTGGGGCGTCGCCAAATATCTGCTCGAGTTCGAACGCTCGGCGGCTTACGCTGCGGGGCTGACCGCGGCGCTCGATCGCCTGCTGGCCGGCGCGGCGGCGCGCGCTTTCGGCGAGGGCGGCACCTTGCTCGACGATCCGGCGATCCGGCGGCGTTTCGCACGGCTCTATACCGATGTACACGCGATCCATGCCGCCGAGCAGCGGATGATGGCGGCAATCGCGCGCGGGCGCAGCCCCGGCCCGGCGTCATCGATGCTGAAGGTGCAGGGCACCGAAGCGCAGCAGCGGATTCAGGAACTAGCGGTCGACATCGCCGGTCCCTACGCGGCGCCGCACCAGTTCGCGGCGCGCGCGGCGGGCAGCAATCTGCCCTTCGTCGGGCCCGAGGATGATCTCACCGCCTCGGCCCGCTATTTCAACGGTCGCGCCGCGTCGATCTATGGCGGGTCGAACGAGATTCAGCGCAATATCCTGGCCAAGCTGATGCTGGGGCTATAGCTGCGGCGCGTCGGTGCGCTGGCGTTCGCGGGCGCGAAGGAAGGCGGGGCGGGCAGTGCAGCGATGCAGCCAGTCGGCCGTCGCTTCGCCCAGCACGTCGGCCGCGCCCAGCGTCGTCGCAAGGAATGCGGCATAGCCGATGGCGATGTCGGCGGCGGTGAATCGCCCGGCGACCAACCATTCGCGCCCGTCGGCGAGCGCCGCCTCGATGCTCTTGGCGCGACCGCCGAAGAAGGCCTTGTAATCGTCGACCGCCTGCGCGAGCCGGCGCTCGGCGGGTTCGACCCGCGTGTAGCGGATCATGATCGCGAGCGGGAAGGTCAGCGTGGCATCGCTGCGGTGCAGCCAGTTGCGATAGTCCCAATAATCGGCTTCGTCGCGGCGCACCTCGAGCGCGCTGCCCTCGACGATGCGTTCGCATATGGCCGCCGATTCGGTCATCAATCGTCCGCCTTCGACCCAGCCCGGGACCGTCATCAGCGGATTGACCGCGCGATACTCGGGCGCAAAGGCGCGCGGCGGAAAGGGCAGGACGCGCAGGTCGACGTCTGCGCCCACCTCTTGGACCGCCCACAGGCAGCGCAGCGAGCGGGCATCGGGGCAATGGTAGAGGATGGGCGGGGTCATGCGGTGATATCCTTCATCCGTTCGATATGCAGGCGATGCTCGCGCCAGGCGATGAACAGCCCGCTCGCGACGATCAGCGGCGCGCCGACCCAGGTCGTCTCGGCGGGCAGAGTGCCGAAGAAGAACCAGCCGCAGGCAATCGACCACAGCAGGCTCGAATAATCCATCGGCGTCACCACGGCGACGGGCGCGAGGCGCAGCGCGCCGGTCAGCGACAATTGCACCACCGCGCCGAGCAGGCCGAGCCCGATCAGCAACGCCCATTCGCCGGCGCCGTGCGCGGTCATCACGAAAGGCAGCGCCAGACCGAGCGGGAGCATCGAGATCAGACTGAACCAGAAGACGATCGTCATCGGACTTTCGGTGCGCGCCAGGTCGCGGACCTGGATCGTGATCAGCGCGGTCATCACCGCGCCGCCGAGCGCAATCAGCGTGCCGAGCCCGTGATGGCCGGTGAAGCCCTGCGCGACGAGCGTCGTCGGATTGAGGACGAGCAGGACGCCGAGGAAACCGACCAGCACAGCGCTCCACCGCTGCAACCCCGTTGGCTCGCCGAGGAACAGCGCGGCAAAGATCACCGCGAAGATCGGCACCGACAGGTTGATCGTCGTCGCCTCGGCCATGGGCAAAAAGATCATCCCGCCGAAGTTGAGCGCCATGCCGGTCAGCCCCATCATCGCTCGCCGCGCGTGAGTGCCGATCCGCCGGGTACGATAGATGGCAAGGCCGCCCCGCGTCAGCGCCCAGCCGACGAGCATCGGCAGCACGATCGCCTGCCGCCAGAACAGGCTCTCGACGATATGGATGCCCGCGGCGTCGATCCGCTTCACGAGCACGAACATCAAGGAGAGACTGAGCATGGCGAGCAGCCGCAGCGCGATGCCGCCCAGATAATGCTGCGGAACCTCGGGGGACGGGGCAGTGCTCATGCGCCGTTTCGCATATCAGCCTGCCGATGCTTTGCAAGCTAGGGTTCCGGCCCGAGCCAAGCGGCGACAACAATGTTGGGATCGATCGTGCAATCCCCTTGCGCGCGGCCCCCCGTTACGGCTAAGGGCGCACTCCGGCCTAGGGGTATAGCTCAGCTGGTAGAGCATCGGTCTCCAAAACCGAGGGTCGCGGGTTCGAATCCTGCTGCCCCTGCCAGGCCGGACCACGGCGGCTCTCGAAGTGTGCGCCGTTCCAGCGAATATTGTAATTGATAGGGGCTTTCGTGGCGTCGCGCTCAAGGCCGCGCCGCATGTGCCAAAGCGCGGTCGAGAAGCGAGCGCTCCGCCAGCGCATCGTCCAGACGGTCGAGGAGCGGTATCAGATCGCCGGCTTCGGCATTGAGTTCGGCGGCGCTGTCGCTGAGCGCCTGCCAGAGTCCGGCGAGTTCTCTGGTCAGCGCCTCGCCTTTCGGCGTCAGCGCTATCGGACGTCTTCGCGCATCCTTGCCGTCGGTGAGACTGTGGACGAAGCCCTTGGCCTCCAGCGAACGCCGCGCCTGGCTTATCGAGACATGGGTTAGACGCAGCGCCGACGCGATGTCGCCTACGGTCATCGGCCCGTTGCGTATGATCTGATTGAGAATCCCGAACCATCGCTGCTCGAATTCGATGCCGAATGCGGCATATAGTTGAGCGCTCTCGCGATCGATCCGTTCGGACAGCCGGCGCAGCCTGGCGCCCAGTGCCGCGCCGCCGGCGAGCCGGCTGTAATCGGGCTGTTCGCTCATGAGAGCGCGTTCCCGAGCGTGAACAGTTTGCGCGCGATGGCCTTGATGGCGGCTTTGCTAGATGCGGTCGCCGAGCCGTTGGTCAGGATGGCGATCCCGATCGTCGTCGCGGGATCGAGGTAGACCGCGGTGAAAACGCCAGGATCGCCGCCCCAATGATTGATGCGCGGCGCGCCTTCGCCTTCGGACTCCATCCAGCCGAGCCCTTGGCCGGTAAGCCATGTTGGCAGACCGGGCGGCCTTTGCATGCGGAGCATCTCGTCCATCGAGGGTTCGGCGAGCATCCGGCGAGACCCGGTGCGGCCGCGATTTGCCGACGCCGCGACGAAGGGCATGAGGCCCGAGATCGAGGCGCGGAGCATGCCCGCAGGCCAATCGGGAAATCCGACGGGCGCAACAGGGACAAGGCGCTGCGCGTCTATTTCATAGGGCGTGACGCGAAGCCCGGCCGGAACATCGGCGAGGGTCCACGACAGATGATCCATGCCGAGCGGGCTGAACAGCCGGCGCTGCAGATAGGTCTTGAAATCGACGCCGGCGACGCGCGTGCCGATATAGCCGAGCAGGCCATAGCCGACGTTGGAATAGTCATAGGCCCGTCCCGGTGGCGCGCCGGAAAAGCTCCCGGTCGCAGAATAATGCGTCCCGCCGGGAACCAGATAACTGCCCAGGAAATCGCCGAGTGCGAGCGGCGAATCGTCGCCGTGCGTCCGGAAATCCACCGCATAATAGGTGGCATCCGAGATGCCCGACATGTGCATGAGAAGGTGGCGCGCGGTAATATTTTGCTCGGGCGCTGCCGGAGAAACGACCGCGAAGTCGAGGTAGCGGTTGATCGGCGCGTCGATATCCAGCCGTCCCTCCTCCGCCAGCATCATGATCCCGGTGGCGGTAATCGTTTTCGTCACCGACGCGAGGTGAAACATCGAATCGACGGTGACGGGCCGCCGCATGGCAATGTCGGCATGGCCGCAGGTTCGCGACAGCAGCACTTTGCTCGATCGCGCAAGGCCGACGGCAAGGCCTGCCATCCCGCCGCTGCGCCTCTGGTCCGCAAGGAAGCGGTCGAGGTTTTCGGCGGCGGGCGAGCGCGCGAGCGCTGGCGGCGCGAGCGCAACGGCCGAAAGCGCTCCGGCAAGAAAGGATCGGCGGCTCGCCGTGGCATGGATGGAAGCCGTCAATGCGGCCGAAGGATCATCGATCATCGGCCATCAATGTAGGTACCTACATATATTGTCAAGACAGGTAATTCGTGCGTCCCTATGCGCTCGCCGTCGCATCACCGCTGCTTCAGGAGCGATCGATTCGTTCCACGATCAGGGCGGCGCCAACCCCCATCGCGCCCGTTACGACCACGAGCCCCAAACGCCCGTCGCACGCATCGAGCGCGTCGAGCAGCGCCGACGTCAGGATCGCGCCGCTGGCGCCCATCGGATGTCCCTTTGCCAGATGACCTCCGCCGACGTTCACCCGCATCGGATCGACATCATAATCGCGCAGGAATTTGGCGATGGTGACCGCGAAGGCTTCCATGAATTCGATGCGATCCATGGCGTCGATCGTCAGTCCGGCGCGTGCCAATACCTTGTCCATCGCGGCGAAGCCGGCGGTCAGCGACGCGGCCGGATCGCCGCCGCATTCGGCAAAGGCGACGACGCGCGCGCGCGGGGCGTCGCCGAGCCCGTCGGTTCCGAGAAGCGCGAGGCCGGCGCCGTCGCAGATTGGCGGAGCGTGGGCGATGCTGTGCAGCGGCGCAAAGCGCACGCCGCCGAGCGCCGCGGCATATTGATCCTGCAGGTCGCCAAAGGCCGGCGGTGTGTCGGCGAGGGTTTCCGCGCTGGTTTGCGGGCGCAGGCATTCCTCGCGCGACAGCGCGCCGGTGTCGATGCGCGAGCGTTGCAGCGCCGGTCTGTCCTCCGCCGCCACCGCGCGCTGCTGTGACAGGAGGGCGACCGCGTCGAGGTCGGCACGCGCAATGCCTTCGGCATGGGCGAGCCGGTCGGCGCCGAGAACCGGCGGAACGAAGCGGGCGTGCGGCGGCAAGTCCGCGGCGGTGTAGAAGCTCGCCCGGTCGCCCAGAAAGGGCGCGCTGCTCATCGATTCGACGCCGCCGGCGAGCACCGAATTCATCTCGCCGCTCGCCACCCTCGCAATCGCATGGCCGATCGCCGAAAGTCCCGATGCGCAATAATTGTTGATGCTGTGCGCGGTGGTTTCTTGCGACAGACCGGCATGGAGTTTGGCGACCAGCGCGATGTGGCCACCCTGCGTACCGCTCTGCGTTACGCAGCCGAGCAGCAGCGCGTCGGGCGCGGCCGCCGCATCGCCGCCGCGCGCGCGCAGCGCTACAATCTGCTGGCGAACCAGTTCCTGCGGGCTGAGCTTTGCAAGGCCGCCGTCCGGCCGCGCCTTGCCGCGCGGTGTCCGCACCGCGTCGTGGATATAGACGTCGGTCAAATCAGGTGCCGACGACGAAGCTGACTGCGGTCGTGGCGCTGCCGCCGACGTTGAAGGTCGCGAAATTGCGCGCGCCTTCGACCTGATAGTCGCCGGCATTGCCCGTCACCTGCCGCCAGCCGTCGAGCAGCATCCGTACGCCCGTCGCGCCGACCGGATGGCCGAGCCCGATTAGCCCGCCCGACGGATTGACCGGCAGCTTGCCGCCGAGCGCAATTGTCCCGTCCTCGACCGCGCGCCAGCTTTCGCCTGGCTTGGTGATGCCGAAATGATCGATCGCCATATATTCGGTGATCGAGAAGCAATCATGCACCTCGACCCCGTCGCACGCATAGATGTCAGGCATCTCGGCGCGGCGCAGCGCGTCCATCATCGCCTTGCGCACGCTGGGGAAGACATAGTCGCCGCCGCGACTGTCGGCGACCTTGGTCGAATAGAGCAGGGGGGCGGTGGCGTGGCCCCAGCCCTTGATACGCGGGATGCTGTCGAGCGGAATGCCGCGGCGCTTCGCATAGGCCTCGGCAACCGCGCGCGAGGCGAGGAAGATGGCGGCAGCGCCGTCGGTCACCTGTCCGCAGTCGGACTTGCGCAGGCTTCCTTCGATCAGCGGATTGACCTCGTCATTCTCGCCGAGATGATCGTCAGTCACCGCCCAGCCCCGCGTCTGCGAGTTGGGGTTCTTCTTGGCATTGGCGAAATTATTGGCCGAAATGGCACGCAGATGCGCGCGATCGAGCCCGAAGCGCTCGTCATATTCCTCCGCGACGCGCGCAAACATGTACGGCCACAGGTAACGCGCCTCCTGCGCCTCGCGCCCGGCCCAGGCGGCGGCGCCGAGATATTCGGCGGCGCGCTGGCCGGGCACATTGCGCATTAGTTCGATGCCGAGCACGAGCGCGAGGCCATAGCGCTCGGCCTCGATCTCGGCCGCCGCGGCGAGGATCGCGATGCTGCCCGAGGCGCAGGCCGCCTCGTGGCGCGAGGCGGGGATGCCCGCAAGGTCGGGGTGGACATGGCCGAAGAAGCCGCCGAGCTGGCCTTGGCCCGCGAACAGTTCGCCGACGAAATTGCCGACATGCGCCGTTTCGACCTCTTTGGGTTCGATGCCGGTCGCGACGAACGCGGCTTCGGCAACGTCGCGGAACAGCTCGAACAGCCCGCCGCCCTCGCGTTCGAGGTTGCGCGAGAAGTCAGTTTGCGCGCCGCCGAGGATGAAGACGTCCTTTGCCATGTCAGGCTTCCTTTTCGAGAGTGGCGAGCGCCATTTCGCGCACTTCGCTGCGCATCACCTTGTTCGTGACGTTGCGCGGCAAGGTGTCGAAGCGGAACAGGCGCTCGGGCAGTTTGAACACCGCGAGGTCTTTTTCGCGGAGATAGTCGGTTACGTCGGGCAGCCCCACATCCACGCCGCCGCGCGGGACATAGGCGAGGCCGATCCGCTCGCCCATCTTCGCGCAGGGCAGCGAGAAGGAGCAAGCCTCGGCGAGCAAGGGATGGCCGCCCAAGAGCTGGTCGATCTCCTCGGGCGAGATGTTCACGCCGCCGCGGATGATCAGATCCTTGCAGCGCCCGACGAAGCGATAGAAATCGCCGCCTTCGGCAATTTCGAACAGGTCGCCGGTGCGGAACCAGCCGTCGGCTGTGAAGGCTTCGGCGGTGCGCTCGGGCGCGTTGTGATAGCCCTCGAACAAGGTCGGTCCGCGGATTTGAAGTTCGCCCGAGATGCCGTCCGCCTCGATCGGATCGCCGCCGCCGGGCGGGACGAGGCGGCTTTCGATATTGGGCGCGCGGCCCTCGCCATAGGGGCGCCGATAGGTGCCGCGGCGCGGGAACAGGCTCGCGCGCTTGTCGGGATCGGGCATGTCGCCCTCGCCGGTGATGAAGCTCATCCCCTCGTTCGACCCGAAGACGTTGACAATGACGATGCCGAGCTTTTCCTGAAAACCGCGCACCATCGCGGGCGCGAGCGGTGCCGAACCCGAAGCGATGACGCGCAGGCTGGAGAGATCGACGCTCGCCAGCAAAGTCTCATTCTGCAGCAGCATGTTGAGCACGGCGGGCGGGGCGATCGTCAGGCTCGGCCGTTCGGTCGCGATCTGCCGAAGATAGATGGCGGGATCGAAGGGATGGTGCAGCACCATCGTACCCGCGCTGGTCAGCCAGCACATGGTGATCCCGCCGATGCTCGCCATATTGATGAGCGGGAAGGGGTTGAGCAGGACATCGCCCGGCCCGACCTTCATCGCCTCGTATCCTGCCCCGGCGACCGCGATCCAGTGGTTATGGCTGCGCGGGACGCCCTTGGGCACGCCGGTGGTTCCCGAGGTCCAGCAGATGGTGAAGATGTCGTCGGCATCGACCGGGTTCCCGGCGACATGGGCTGCGAGAGCTCCGGCGTCGCCGCTGGCGGCCGACAGGTCGATCGCGCCGACGGGCGCCTTGGGGCCGAAGGTCATCAGCCGGACACCATCCAGCAGCGGCGCTGCTACGCCGACATGATCGCAACCCTTCATTTGCGTCGCGCAGACGAAGGCTTTGGGTTCGACCACGCCGATCATGCCTTTCAGCTCATGGCTGCGATATTGCACCGCCGCCGGGCTGACGATCGCGCCGATCTTCGCCGCCGCAAAATAGAGCGCGACGAACTCGCTGATGTTCGGAAGCTGGACGAGCAGCACATCATCCTTGCCGATCCCCGCCGCGACGAGCGCGCCCGCGAGCCGATCGATCTCCGCCGTCAGCTCGACATAGGTCAACCGCTGCGGATCGCCGAAAGCGAAGTCGGCGCGATTGGGGGCATCGACCAGTGCGAGCCGATCGGGATGGGCGGCAGCATTGGCCGCGAACAGATCGGCGAAGGTGCGATCGCCCCACCAGCCACTTTCGCGATAGCGCCGCCTTTTGTCCTCTCCCGCGACGATCATCGTCAGGCGGCCAGCACGCTGTTCGGACCCATGCCTATGTCATCGCCGCTCGCCCAGACGGTGTGTGTGCCCGAACAGATGCGCTCGGGCAGGATGATCCGGCACACTGGCCCCGCCGCGATATTCTTGGCGTCGATCAGCACGCATTCGGACGTGTCGGTTTTAAGGTCGGCGATGAAGGAAACGAGATAACCGTCGTCCTCGTCCTTGGCATCGATGCGCGGCGCGAAGGGCGCTTCGCTGCCGAAGCGGCCGGGGCCGAAAAGATACTCCTCGCTCGTGCCGGCATCGAGGTCATGCTTGACGAGGCCGCGGAACAGGAACCAGCCCGGCTCGGGGATAGCGCTATAGGCATAGCGATAGGGTTTGCCCGCATAGCGCTGGTTGAACATGCCGAATTCGAGATCGCGGTCGTCGAGCCTTTGTTCGGTTGTCTTTCCGGTCTTCAAGTTGAAGCACCAGCGGTGGAGGCGCGGCTTCAGGAGTCCCTGATCGAGATAGGCCATCATCCGTTCGAGCCCCTCGGGCGCGTTCGGATAGGATTTCGGCATCGGCTCTTCCTGATAATAGCCGTCGAGGATGATCTCGTCGCCTTCCTCCCAAGCGTTCAGCCAGTGGAGCGTGTAGGTCGGCGCGGCTTCGAACCAGCGGATATCCTCGGGGTTTCCGTGCCGCGGGATGATCGCGAAGCGCGTCTTTTCATCGGGATGAAACTGGACGACGTGCAGATTTTTTTCGAGCAGTTCCGCGTTCCAGTAGAGCGGCATGTCGTTGAGGATGGTGTAATTTTCGGTGAACGCCATGTCGTGCGGCAGGCGCGGCCCGGCGAGCGGGACGGGAATATAATGTTTGAGCTTATTGTCCGCGCCGACGACGCCATAATGCATATAGGGCGCGTGCTTCGAATAGTTGAAGAACATCAGTTCGCCGGTCGCGAGGTCGACCTTGCAATGCGCCGAAATGCCGTCGAGCGGTACCCAGCTTTCGGTGCCGAACTGTTCGAGCGTGAAGGGGTCGAGCCGATAGGCCTCGCCGCACTGGTAGAAGGTCGAGATGATCTTGCCCGCGTGGATCGCGACGTCGGTCGACGATGAATCCTTGAGCCATTCCTGCGCGCCCCAGCCGTGGCGGGTCGACTTGTGCGGCGGCTCCATCAACCCGGCCCAGAGCGAGCGGCCGGCTTCCTTCTCGGCCTCGAACCCCTTGGTGCGCACGAAGCGGCTGCGATAGCTCGCGCGGCCGTCCTTGAACGAGATCGCATGGATGAACCCGTCACCGTCAAAGGGATGATAGCGGCCGATCGGCTCGTGAATCTGGTTCTCGCCGGTGCGGACATAAACGCCGTCGATGTCGGCCGGGATCGTCCCGATCACCTCGGCATCGCCATTGGCGAAGATCGCGTTCCACTCGTTATAGGTCGGCCGCCACGCGCCCTTCATATAGGGATGGTCGTTCGGTTGAACGGTGGTCCGGATCGTGTCGACAAGCTGAGCGGTCATGCGATGACTCCTTCGGCGGCTGCAAAGCGCGGCCTTGCGACGGCCGCATCATATTCTTTCACGAGACGGTCGACGATGTCCGCGACCGGTTCGGTCGCGCGAACCGCGCCGACGCCCTGACCCGCAGACCAGACATTCTTCCATGCCTTGGCGTCGTCCAGCGCATCGGAGAAATTGGGGCGCTTGTCCTCAGGCATGTTCGCGGGGTCGTAGCCCGCAGCGATCAGGCTTGATTTCAGCCAGTTGGCGGTCACGCCGGTGATGCCCTTCGACGGCACGATGTCCTCGGCCCCCGCCGCGACCACCATGTCCTTGTAAGGCTGCGCCGCCATGCTCTCGGTGCAGGCGATCAGCGACGTGCCGAGATAGGCGAAGTCGGCCCCCAATATTTCGGCGGCCCGAATTGCCTGACCCGTCGAGATTGCGCCGCCCAGCACCAAGGGGCCGTCCCAGAACTGCCGCACTTCCTCGACAAAGGCGAAACCGGCGGTGGCGCCGGTATGGCCGCCGGCCCCCGCCGCGACGAGCACGAGTCCATCGACGCCCGCCGCCGCAGCCTTGCGGGCGAAGCCCACCGAATTGACGTCGGCGAAAACGATGCCGCCATAGGCGTGGATTTGCTCGACGACGCGGGCGGGACTGCCGAGCGCGGTGATGACGAGCGGAACCTTGTGCCGCACGACGCAGGCGAGGTCGTCGGCAAGTCGGCTGTTCGACGGATGCACTACCAGATTGACCGCCCAGGCGGCGGCGTCGGGATCATTCGACAGCGCCGCGTCGATGCGGCTCACCCAGGCTTCCAGATCGGCGGTCGTCCGCGCGTTGGGGGCGGGAAAGCTGCCGATCATTCCGGCACGCGAGGCGGCGATGACCATGTCGGGGCCCGACACGAGGAACATCGGCGCCGCGATTGCGGGCAGGCGTAAATTGCGCGTCAAAGCTGCGGGAAGGCCGTGCTTCGGCTTCATTCCTGTCTCCCAAAACTTACTTGCATAGTGATACTAACTTGCGTAACAGAACTTATGCCCGTTCAAGAGGCATTTGCAAGCAAAACATGCCGGCCCGTCGCCGGCAGTGGGGAGAGGGAGAATCATGAAGCATTCACTTGCTATGCTATTGGCCGCGTCGGCGCTTGCCGGTCCCACGGCGGCGTTCGCGCAGGACGCCCCCGCCGAAAGCCAGGGCGGCCTCGACGACATCATCGTTACCGCCCAGAAGCGCGCCGAGGGCTTGTCCGACGTGCCGATCTCGATTTCCGCGGTCAGCGGCAAGCAGGTCGAAAGCTATGGGCAGACCAACCTCGAACAGATCAGTTCGTCGGTCCCGAATCTGAAGATCACCCAGACCGCGATCGCCAATCGCATCGCGATCCGCGGCATCGCCTCGGGCGACAACAAGGGGTTCGAACAGTCGGTCGCGATGTTCGTCGATGGCGTCTATTATGGACGCGACCAGCTTTCGCGCCTGCCGCTCGTCGATATGGAGCGGGTCGAGGTTTTGCGAGGCCCCCAACCGACGCTGTTCGGCAAGAATGCGATCGCCGGGGCGGTCAATATCACGACACGCAGCCCGACCGACGAATTCGAGGGGACGGTGAGCGGCCTCTATGAATTCAATCACAAGGAACTGCAGCTGACCGGCGTCCTGTCGGGGCCGCTGAGCGACGGCATCGAAGCGCGCGTGGTTGGCTATCATCGCTCGATGGACGGATATTTCTACAACCAGAAATTGAAACGCAACGAGCCCAACGTCGATGAATATTATGTCCGCGGCAAGGTTGAGTTCGACAAGGGCGGGCCGCTCGCGGCCGAACTGAAGCTCGAATATGCAGACTTTGCGATGAAGGGCCAGCCGCGCGACGTGTTCGGCGCGGTCGGGAATTACAATGCGGTCTTCCAGGGCCCCTTCTTCGTCAGCACTGTCCCCGACTATGTGCGCGAGGATAATGGCTATGAAAGCCGCAACAAGGTGTTCGGGGCGACGCTGAACGCCGATCTGGAAATCGGCGAGCACACGCTGACCTCTGTGACGTCGCTGCTCGACTACAAGACGCGCGAGATCGTCGATGTCGACTTTTCGGGGATCAGCTTTCTCGACGGCACCAATTTGCGCGAGGATTATCGGCAGTTTTCACAAGAGCTGCGTTTAACGTCGCCCGGCGGCGAGGCGTTCAATTATATCGGCGGCGTCTATTATCAGCACGCCAAGCTGGACGTTCAGGATTTCACCCTCTTCAACCCGACCTTTCTGGGGCTGGGTGCGCCGTTCAACGCGCTCGGCGATACGCGCAACGACCGCGACTACAGCCAGACGTCGGACCTGATCTCGGCCTTTGCGCAGGGCGAATTATCGTTGACCGACCAGCTTCGCGTTACCGCGGGCGCGCGCTTCAATCATGAGAAGAAGAGCGGCCGCCGATCGCTCGCCATCGTGCAAGGCCCGCTCAGCACCGCGCCCGCCGCCGTTGTCGCCGCGGTGTTCCGCGCGCTCAATATCGAGGCGCACAGCATCGCCGGCAAGCTGAGCGAGGACAGCTTCAATCCGATGGTCAACGTCCAGTTCGACGCGACCGACGACCTGATGCTCTATGCGTCCTATGCGCGCGGAACCAAGGCCGGGGGCTTCGACATCCGGTCGAATTCGCTACCGACGTCGACCACGGTCGCCAAGCCCGGCGCGTTCGAATTCCAGGACGAAAGCGCCGACAATTTCGAAGCGGGGCTGAAATACAAGGGCCGCGACGTCGCCTTCAACCTGTCCTTCTATCGCACCAAATACAAGGATCTGCAGGTCAACATCTTCGACGGGACGCTCAACTTCAACGTCCGCAACGCTGCGGCGGCGCGGACGCAGGGGATCGAAGCGGATTTTCGCGCGGCGCTCGCCGAAGGCCTGACCATCAGCGGCGCGATCGCCTATCTCGATTTCAAATTCACCAACTTCACCGACGGCCAATGCTATTATCTGCAGACGCCGGGACCGGGTGGCTTCTGCGACTATAGCGGCAAGCGTAACGCGCTGAGTCCGAAATGGTCGGGTAATCTCAACGTCGATTACTGGACGCCGGTCGGCAGCGACCTCAAGCTGTCGTTCAACGTCAACGCCGACTTTTCCTCCTCCTATATCGCGGCGGCGAATCTCGACCCGCGGACCTATCAGGGCAGCTATGCGAAGCTTGGCGCCCGCATCGCCTTGGGACAGATCGACAATCGCTGGGAAGTGGCGCTGATTGGCCGCAATCTGACCGACCAGCGGATACTTCAGACCGGCAGCGCGATGCCGCTTGCGACGACGATCACGGGCGGGGCGGGCAATGCCTATAACGGGATCGTCGATCGGCCGCGCACGATAGCGGTGCAGGTCACGGGGCGCTTTTGAACCAGCTCTCCCCCGACGGAAGCATGGGCGCGGGCACCGCCCATCTTCCGTCGGACCGGCCTTGTCGCGTGCTGTTCGGCGGAGTAGGGCGGGCGCAGCAATGGACGCATCAGCCGTGAAAGAAGATCGCACCATCCGCGCCTGTTCGATCTGGCGCGCGCTCGATGTCGTCGGTGACGTTCCGGTGCTGCTCATCATGGAGCAGGCCTTTCTCGGCACCCATGGCTTCGACGAATTCGTGGCGCGGACCGGGCTCGCGCGGTCGGTCGTCAGCGGGCGGCTACGCAAGCTGGTCGACGAGGATTGCCTTGCCAAACGGCCGAAGAAGGAAGGGCGCGGTTCCTATTATGCGTTGACCCAGAAGGGGCGCGACCAGTTTCCCAACGCCTTGATGATGCTGCGCTGGCAGCATCGCTGGGAAGCCGCGAGCCGCGACTTTCGGGTTCGCCTGCGGCACAGCGCGTGCGGCGCGGAAACCGAGCCGACTCCGATCTGCGCCCATTGCAGGAAGGAAATCGACCCGCGCGACGTCGACTGGCGCGAAGGGCCGGGGCTGGCCCAGGTCGTTCCGCACTATGAACGCCGGCGCTTCAACGGCGCGGTGACGGCGCGCCGCCCGGGCGGGCGCCCGCTGGTCGATACGATGATCGAATTGTTCGGTGATCGATGGGCGACGCTTGTGGTGCGCGCGATGTTCACGCGCATCAACCGCTTCGATGACATTCAGCGCGACACGTTGATGGCGACCAATATCCTGACCGGCCGCCTCGAACGGCTGATCCGGCAGGGCATATTGCGGACCATTCCCTATTCGGCGCACGCCGACCGCGTCGAATATCGGCTGACCGAAAAGGGTCGCGACCTTTATCCCGTATTGCTGGCTCTGCTCCAGTGGGGCGACCGCTGGTTTTCCGACGAACGCGGCCCGCCGCTGATCCTGACGCACAAGCCATGCGGTCACGACCTTCGGATGGTCGTTGCCTGCAATCATTGCGACGGCGAAATCGGCATACACAATCTGACGTTCGAGATCGAATGAGCGTCAGGAGCCGGCATTGAAGCGCAGCCGCGCTAGTTAAGCCGCGTCCATGTCTTGGTTCGACAGAAAAAGGCGAGGCAGCCCTTTACTTCCAGCTTGCCGTTGCCGAGCAGCCGCAGTTCGCCGCGCGATGCCCCGTCGCCCGTTTCGGGGTCGTACACAGGCCCGCCTTTCCATTCCGACGGGCCGCCCTTGAAATTCTGGAGCACGACCAGTCCCATCAGCCGGCGCTGGCGTAGCTTGGGATCGCCGTTCCGCACGTCGCGCAGATCGGGATTGGCGCGCAGCCGCTTTGCATCGACCACCTTGCCGCATAGCGCCGCGCCGCAGCGATAGATTTCGACCCGTCCGCCTTCGCTGCCCGTGGCCCACAGCCCAACGGGATCGGCGGCCATGGCGCTTGCGGGGGCAAGGGCGGCGGCGGCAGCGAGGCCCATCGCGATCGCGCGGCGGCTCATGCCGCCTGCTCCCGGCTCGCGGGCGCGTTCAGCAAAGCGAGCGCTTCGGCCAGGAGGGGGCGGTCGTCGTGCTGCCAGGGATGAAAGCCCGGCCGCATATAGCCAACCACACCTTTGAGTAGATGCCGCATCAGGCCGTGCCTTCCATAGAGATAGGCGAGCAAGTGCCGCCACGTCGTCCAGTCGTTGCGACCGTCCTGCCGCAACAAATCTGCGGTATTGCGGAAAATCACATAGTGAAAGCGCAAAGTCGTAACGCCCATGACGGCGCAGCGCTTCAACCAGCGCCGCAGCGGCATCATGTCACGCGTCGCGTGAAGATAGGTGTCGTAGGCGACCGCCTTATGTTCGATTTCCTCGATCGCGTGCCACCGCCACAAACGCCGTGCTTCCTCGCTCGCGCCGCCCAGATGCCCGGGATTGGCGAGCGCGTCATGCGCCAGCGTTGCGGTAAAATGTTCGAGTGCGCAGGTTGCCGCCAATTGCTGGATCGGCGGGCGCCGTTTGGCCCATGCGATCGTCCGGCGTGCGCGTTCTTCGAGCGGGGCGATGTCGTAGCCTACATCTTCGGCCTGGCGATTGAAGACGACATGTTCGCGCGAATGCATCGATTCCTGATAGATGAAATCGTCGATCTGGCCGCGCAGCGGCTGCGGCGTGCCTTCGCGATACTGCCGGACCGATGTCATGAAGAATTTCTCGCCGACAGGGAAGGTGGACGACAGTGCGTTGAAAAAGGCGGTGCGACCGGGGTCGCCGCTGTGCCACCAGCGCGGCGGGGCCTGCTCGCGGCCGAACTTCATGTCGCGCTTCTCGATCCGGAGATCGGGAGGCGTGGGCGTGTCGAGGGTCATGAACAACTCCTGCGAATCATCAACATTAACATCAATGTTTATAATGCAAATATTCGCCATTCGCAAGAGATGCTACTATCCTGTTTCAGAACGGCTTTTTCGGAAGCCGATCGGAAGGCTGTTTCGCTTGCGTACATTGGTCTAAGGCCATGTGGACCGCAGGTGGAGGAAAGAGCGATGGCGCGAATGTACAAGATGGCGCGGCCCGCCCCGAAACGCCGCAAGCGATCGGGCGCGGAGGTACGCGAAGAAGGGCTTGCCGCGGCGCGTCGTCTGCTGCTCGACGGCGGTCCGGGTGCCGTGACGCTTGCCAACGTCGGCGAAGCAATCGGCATGTCGCACGCCAATGTGCTGCATCATTTCGGCTCGGCGGCGGGTCTGCAATCGGCGCTGATGGGATCGATGATCCAGGATCTGACGGGCGCGCTGGATAATGTCGTCGACCTGCTGAAAACCGACGATGCGGCGCCGCGCACGATTGCCGATCATGTTTTCGATGCCTTTGACAAGGGCGGCGCCGGGCCGCTCGCGGCGTGGATCGTTCTGTCGGGCGATGTTGGGCGCCTCGAGCCGATCCGCGAAGCGGTCGGTGCGCTCGTCACCGCGATCGTCGGTCAGTCGAAGGATGCCGCCGCGCGCGAGCGCGTCCGCGCCGCAGTGTTGATGGTCGCGGTCAGCGCGTTCGGCGATGCCGTGATCGGCCCCTATCTACGCGATATGCTGGGCCAGAAGGATGATGCGATGCGCGATCTCGTCACCCGCTTCCTGCCGCTGTTCCTGTCTCCCGGCTTCCTGGGGCTGGCCGACGACTAGGGTCAGTATCTTGGGGTCAGGGGCCGGCCGCGAGCAGGATGCTATCGTCGGATGCCGAAACGCGATGCGCGATGCCGCTGCGTTCCATCGCCTTGACGAACCCATCCGCGTCGCCTGCCAGGCGGCTCAACTGAGCCCTGTCGCGCAGGTGGATGGTGCGATAGCCGCGCCGGATCGCGCCCGCTTGCTCGAGCGCGGCAAGATGGGCGCTCACGACCTTGCGCGACAGGCCGCAGAGTTCGGCCAGATCCGACTGGCTGAGCGGTACGTCGGCGTCGCGCGCGAAGGTCAGAAGCCGCGCGGCGATGCGTCCGCGGGGCCTCAGCGACAGCATCTGTGCCAGCCCGTGCACGCTGGCGTCGAGTTGCCCGTACACCAGTTCGCTCGTCGCCTTCCAGAGCGCGGGGAGGCGATGCCCGATCCGGTCGAGCATCGTGTCGCTGATCGTCAGGACGCGGCTCGGCCGGCTGGCGATCGCGGTCACGATACGCGGACCGCCGCCCATCTGGCGCGACTGACCGAAGGCGTCACCGGCGCGGGCGATGCCGACCAGCACGGTCTTTTCCCCCGCTGCGGCTTCAAGGCGCAGCATCCCGTCGAGCACGATGACAATGCCGGTCGCCATGTCCCCTTCGCCATAGACCCATTTCCCGCGCGCGAGCGTTGCCAGCCGGCCATCGGCGGCGATCGCCTGCTGCACCGCAGGGTCGCAGCGGCCAAACCATCTGCATTGCCGGAGCTGATCGCCGATCGTCATGAGGGATTGTAACGAAGGTGGCATTTGGATGCCAGCGTTTGCGCTATCGTCGCCGGGATAATGCGGGAGAGTTCCATGACCTCGATACAGATGCACCCCCTGTCGCCGCACGTCGGTGTCGAAGCGACCGGGCTCGATTTGAACCATCTCGACGACAAGGATATCGGGCTTCTGCGGCAGGCCGTCGCCGAGCACGGCGTCCTCTTCGTGCGCGATCAGACGCTCACCCCCGAACAGCATATCGCTTTCGCCCGCCGCTGGGGCGAGATCGACATCAACAAATATTTCCCTGCCAATGGCGGGCACCCGGAAATTGCGGAGGTCCGCAAGTCGGAGACCCAGCAGACCAACATCGGCGGCGGGTGGCACACCGATCACAGCTATGACCAGATCCCCGCCATGGGCTCCATCCTCCTCGCCCGCGAAACCCCGCCGACCGGCGGCGATACGCTGTTCGCGGGCATGGGCGCGGCTTTCGATTCGTTGTCACCGGGCCTGAAGGACATGTTGCGGACGCTTCGCGCCGTCCACTCGGCCGACCATATCTACAGCGCCGATGGCCTCTATTCGAAGACCGATCAGGGTGTCGACCTGAAGGGGCATGAGGAACGAACGCGCGCGGTGCATCCGGTGGTGATCCGGCACCCGCAAAGCGGGCGCGAGATCCTGTACGTCAATCCGGCCTTCACACTGCATTTCGACGGCTGGACGCGCGAGGAGAGCGTGCCGCTGCTCACCTATCTCTATCAGGTCGCGATGCAGGAGCAGTTTCATTGCCGCGTCCAATGGGCGCCCGGATCGCTGGCAATCTGGGACAACCGGTCGACCTGGCATTATGCGATGAACGATTATCACGGCCATCGCCGCCTGATGCACCGCATCACCATTTCGGGCGAACCGCTCGCCTGATTTATGGGGCCAGCCCTTAAGGTCGGTCGATGCCGTAATCGATCCTGATCCGGACCCAGGCCCCGACCATCGAGCGCCCGCCGACCCGCGGCGGCCGCACGCGGAATTGCCACGCCGCCGCCAGCACCGCGCGGTTGATCTGCGATCCTTGCGGATATTCGTCGAGCCCGACGCAATCCTCGACGCGAAACTCGGGGGCGGTGCGACAGGCGATCAGGCCCCATCCCGGCCCACTGGCGGTGGACAGATAGCCGCGCAGTTCGTCGCGGCTCGGTTCGCGATACCATGCCGCGGCATAAAGCGGCTCGCCGTTCGGCGCGCTTCCCACGCGCGGCGTGTCGCGCGATGCCGCCGACCCGCCGC
>NZ_LNSK01000007.1:0-148089 GCF_001468495.1 Sphingopyxis sp. A083
ACCCCTAACCCCACCCTGCGCCGGGCCGCCGCCCATCCTCCCGGAAAGCGGTCCGGCGACATTTTCGCACGCCCCCCTTGCCAAGCGCGACATTATGCATCATGGGGGCGCCATGCGCGGCAACGCTCTTCTTCTTCTGCGACTTACACGCCCTTGGGCGTGACACTGGCTGCGCGCTAGTCGCGGCCACCCGCTCAAGGGTCCGATCGACACAGCCAGCCAATCCCAGCAGAAGAAGTTCACTCCCATGACCATGCTCCGCGACCCTTCGGTCAAATATCGCCCCTTTCCCCAGATTCCGCTGACCGATCGCCAATGGCCGTCGGGCACGATCACGCGCGCGCCGATCTGGCTGTCGACCGATCTGCGCGACGGCAACCAGTCGCTGATCGATCCGATGGATGCCGAGAAGAAGACGCGCTTCTTCGACCTGCTCGTGCGCTGCGGGCTGAAGGAGATAGAGGTCGGCTTCCCCGCCTCGGGCGCGACCGATTTCGACTATATCCAGAACCTCGTCCGCTCGGGCCGCATCCCCGATGACGTCACGCCGCAGGTGCTGACGCAGAGCCGCGCCGACCTCATTCGCACCAGCTTCGACAGCCTGGCGGGCGCGAAAACCGCGATCGTCCACGTCTACAACGCCGTCGCGCCCGCGTGGCGCAAGATCGTCTTCGGTATGGACAAGGCCGATATCAAGGCGATCGCGGTCGAGGGTGCGAAGCAGCTGCGCGACAATGCGGCGCGCCTGCCCGACACCGACTGGCGCTTCGAATATAGCCCCGAATGTTTCTCGACGACCGAGATCGATTTCTCGATCGAGGTCTGCGCCGCGGTGATGGACATTCTCCAGCCCACCGCCGACAAGCCGATCATCCTCAACCTGCCCGCGACGGTCGAGGCGGCGACCCCCAATATCTACGCCGACCAGATCGAATATTTCGGCAAGCATCTGCCGAACCGCGACGCCGCGCTGATCAGCCTGCACACGCACAACGACCGCGGCACCGGCGTCGCCGCGGCCGAGCTCGGCCTGCTCGCCGGCGCCGACCGCGTCGAAGGCTGTCTGTTCGGCAATGGCGAACGCACCGGCAACACCTGCCTCGTCACCATCGCGCTCAACATGTATACGCAGGGCGTCGATCCCGAGCTCGATTTCTCGGACATCGATCAGGTCATCCAGACGGTCGAATATTGCAACAATATCCCCGTCCACCCGCGCCATCCCTATGGCGGCGATCTGGTCTACACCGCCTTTTCGGGCAGCCATCAGGACGCGATCAAGAAAGGCTTCGCCGCGCGCGAACGCCAGAATGACGAGGCGTGGGAGGTGCCGTACCTGCCCATCGACCCCGCCGACTTGGGGCGCAGCTACGAAGCGGTGATCCGCGTCAACAGCCAGTCGGGCAAGGGCGGCGTCGCCTGGGTGCTCGAACAGGACAAGGGGCTGAAACTGCCCAAAAAGATGCAGGCCAGCTTCAGCCACGTCGTCCAGGCGCTCGCCGACGAAACGAGCCGCGAACTCGCCGCCGACGACATCTGGCAGGCGTTCGAACGCGCCTATCTCGCCACCGAAGGCAAGCGCTTCCAGCTCGTCGACTGGCATGAGACCCATTCGGGCGCCGACCGCATCTTCGCCGGCAAGCTGACCATCGACGGCACCGAACGCAGCGTCAGCGGCCGCGGCAACGGCCTGATGAGCAGCGTCATCGCCGCGCTCGCCGAAAGCGGCGGCCCGCTGATGGACATCGTCGATTACAGCGAACACGCGATCGGCCAGGGCAGCAATGTGCAGGCCGCGGCTTATGTCGAATGCCGCACGGCGGACGGGAAGAGCCTGTTTGGCTGCGGGCTGGACACCGACGTCGCGACCGCGAGTGTGCGGGCGATCCTGAGCGCGGCGAATGGGGCTTAATCTCACTAGCCGTTCAGAGGGACTAGTAACAACCGAACTCAGATCGACTGGCGGGACTCGTGTTTTCTACTTCACGAGTTCGTCTATTTGCTTCTGCACGATTTCCGCCGCCTGCTGCACCCACGGAGCCCCCGTCCGAATGGCTGCCGGCCCAATGCCTGATGCCCCCACCAAAGCGACGCTGAGCAAGCCAATGATTACTTTCGAAGCCACGGTTGATGCGGATTCCACAGTCTTTTCAGCCGTTTTGCTGAAGAAGCTTATGCTGTGATGAAAAATGCTTGAAACCAGATTCTCGATTGTCCTTATCATAGCGAATGCGGCCCGCTTTGCAGACGCCCCCGGCAAGGTAAGGAATTGTCGAACGAACGCGATAGTCTTGGGAACTTCGGGATCAACAAGTTTCTTATTGTTTTCAAGAGAGTCTAAAAGATCCCCCGCAGCAACATATACTTCAGCAACATCGTCCTCATCGACATCTATCTTTGCTGCCTTCTGAGTGAAATTCTCCCAATCCGGAAACTGGGAGACATACATCGATATGCTGGCATTGTATGAACCAACCATTGCAGAAACCGCATCTGGTAGTTCTTCTTGGAATTTTCCGCCCATTATTCCACAGGCCATATTTGTGAGACCTATTTTTACAACATTCTCACCAGAACAAATTTGAGAATGAAGCTCTTCTACGCTCTCAAGTAGTCTTCTGTCGCAATTTGAGTTCTTTAAGCTCTCAATAAGCTTTTCGCCCGCACCCTTAATGTGGTCTAACGCAGCTGCGACGTTGCCCCTGTCGCTTTCGAGGGCGCATGATGATTGGTGACGGACTACAATGCGTCCATCGACGACATCAAATTGAACAGGCGCGACCTGCTGTCGTGGAACAATTCTCTCAAGATCGCCGAAATTCATCACGGTTTGCGTCGACGCCAGCTCCACATCGACACCCTCGATATATGACCGGAATGATATCAGCGCTTCAGCTACAGTAATTTCATCACGCGCTAGCATCGAGGCTATGAATTGCGAAGCATTCTCCCGTTCCCTTAAGCCGATCGGGGCGATTCTGAACCGACGATCAAAAACTGCGGGATCGATATCCCGCGAAGATATAAACAGATCTGAAAACTCCAACAACTCTTGCCGGATCAATTTCCAAACCTCCTTAGAAGGCTCTTCTCGATATCGGGTTAAACTATTGAAGCGAACTCGTGCCTCTTCGATAATTATCATCGAACGCGTAAAACGCTCGCGCTCGCGCTCATGAAAAGGTGGACTACCTCGATAGGGTCTGTCCACCGCCTGTCGCAACGACATAAGAAACGTAGTGACGTCTCTCCTAAGTTCCCCAAATTCAATCATCCAGCCCCTCACCCCAATCTTCTTTTTAAACTGATAATGGATAGCTTGAGATTTTGCTTCATATTTTTCGAGCAAGCTCATCCATTATCCCCTTTCCTACATTTCACCCATATGGTTCATTCTGTCGGCTTCACCCAACCGAAAGGACGAATCGATGGACGACTCCCCTTACGATCCCACGCATTTCCCCGCCCCCGCCAGCTACCATTGGACACCCCGTCTCCAGCGCGACTTTCTGGGGGCGTTCGCCACCAACGGGTCGGTGAAGATTTCGGCGGCGAAGGTCGGCATGTCGCCGTCCGCCGTCTATCAATTGAAGCAGCGGCCCGAGGGGGCAGCATTCCGGATCGGCTGCGCGGCGGCGGTGCTGATTGCGCGGACGCGGCTCGCCGACGAGCTGCTCGACCGCGCGATCTGGGGGCATGACGAGACCACCGAACTGCAACGCGAGGATGGTCGCAGCTTCGTCAAGCGCCGCCGCATCGACAGCCGCCTTGGCCTCGCGATGCTCGCGCGGCTCGACCGCATGGTCGAAACGCGGGCGCGCGCGGGCGAGGAGATGCTGGCGCAGATCGTCGCGGGCGACTGGCCGGGCTTTTTGATGCTGTTCGACGCCGCCGAAGCCGCGCGCGCCGCCGAAACCGCTCCCGACGGCGAAGCGCCCGCCGCCGAAACCTCCGCCACCGACGCCCCCGCCGGCCTCGCCGCCGCGCTCGCGCTCTGGCTCGCGGGCCGCGACAATAACGCCAATCCGCTCGCCGCGCTGTGGCGCGGCAGCGAAATCGCGAATGAAGTTGCGCAGATTTCCGCCGATTTTGGCGAAGAGCCCGAAAGCGCCGAAACGCCCGAAGAGGCGGCCGCCGCGATGACCGTCTGGTTCGACGATCATGCCGACGATTGGCGCACCGACTTTCCGCCGCCCGACGATTTTTACGGCGAAGAAGAGGGCCAGTTCGGCGACCCCGCCTATGCCCGCGCGCTCGACGATGACGAACTCGAACGCTACGAAGTGCTCCGCGATGCCGAGACCGCGCCGCTGCGCCTCGCCGGAGAGGCCGCGCGCCGCGCCTTCTTCTGCCTGCCCGCCCCCGCCAACGACCGCGCGGCCTGTCCTGCCTCCGCCGCCGGACGCGCGGCGCAGGGCACGTAAAACGGCGCTGCGCGACTGAATAAGGACGAATATTGCGGCGATCGTGGACAATAGAATGGCGCGTTTCGCCTATATTTCTCCGGTTCGGCGTGACTTGAAATCGGCGGCCTTTGCGGCGCGCAATTTTACCGCCATTTGCGCGGCACCTTGACTTTTCGGGAACAATCCTCCATATCGGCCTCGCTAACGTCGCCTGCGACGGAATTTGACGGCCTCTTTGGGGCAGACTCTTCCCTTCACACGCTACCAGCTCCTCCGGTGCTTTTGCCGGGGGATTCCCGTTTCTCGTGAAAGGAAACACCCTATGCCGATCGGCACCGTAAAATTCTTCAGCCAGGACAAGGGCTATGGCTTCATCGAAAATGAAGATGGCTCGGGCGACGCATTCGTCCACATCACCGCCGTCCAGAACGCCGGCATGACGACGTTGGACAAGGACCAGCGCGTCCAGTTCGAACTCGAAACCGGCAAGAACGGCAAGACGTCGGCAGTCAACCTCCAGTCGGCCTGATCTTGGCCAAAGAGGAAGTCATGACCTTCGAGGGGCAGATCAACGAGATCCTGCCCGACGGGCGCTTCGGCGTCACGCTCGAAAACGGTCATCGGCTGATCGTCTACACGGCGGGCCGGATGCGGCGTTTCCGCATCCGGTCGGTCGTCGGCGACGCCGTGCGCGTCGAAGTGACGCCCTATGACCTCAGCAAGGGCCGCCTTGTCTACCGCGAACGCGGCGGCGGGCCGGTTCCCCCCAGCCAGCGCAAACGGCGCGGGCTCTGATCCTTCAGGGGTCAAACGATACGGGATCGGCGCAGCGGCGCCGGTCTCCAAAAACCACAACATCCAAAGCAAAGATAAAGATGATGACGAACTTCTATAACAACCCTTCGATTTTTCCCGCTCTGCCCGCGCTGTCGCTGGCCGGCCGGGCGCAGACGGCCCGGATTTCTCCGGCCCGCGCGCCGCGCCGCCGCCCGACGCTGTCGCGCCGCGAGCTTCGGCGCCTGATCGCCGATATGGTCGATTGATCGACCGTAACGGATAACCGCACAAGGAAGCGCAGCCATGTCGGCCACCACCGAATTCTACATCGCCCAGGCGGACAAGTGCCGCACCGATGCCGACGCCTCGTCGTTGACGCAGGTGCGCGACCGCAATTTGCGCGCCGCCGCGGCGTGGCAGGCGATGGCCGACAAGCTGCTCCACTCCGAACGCCTGCGCGCCGAAAAGGAAGCGCGGGTCGTGGAAGCGGCTGAAACCGGAACGACCGCGGCGCCCGCGCCCTGACGGGTGCGCCGCACGGGGGGGGCGCCGCTCAGCCGATGGTGCGCCACTCCTCATGCACGATTTCGCGGGCAATCCGCCCGCCGCGCATGTGAAAGACATGCACCAGCCGCAACTCGACCCGCGCCCCGATCGCCACCGGCGCATTGACCATCCCCTCGCCAATCAGGCGGAACCGGACCTTCATGTCGTCGACGACGCGGGTTTCGGTGGCAAAACGGTCGAGCGGTTCCAGCTCGACCTCGGCCAGCGAGGCGAACATGCGGCGGTAATTGGCCTCGATCGCCGCCTTGCTGTCCAGATACAGCCCCCGTCCCGGCACTTCCAGGACGATGTCATCGGTATAAAGGTCCATCACCGACGCAGGATCGCGCGCCTCATTCTCGATATGCTCCGCCGCCACCGCCAGATTGCGCGTAACCATCTCGTCGCCGCGGTCCATCGCCTCCACCACCTGCTCCATTGCCGTCACCTTCTATCACAGCCTCCGGCGGATCGCCGATATAGGCAGTCATTCTGTCTAATGGCGCAATAGACAGTTAATCTGTCTTGTGTCAAGAGGCTGCGATGACCGACAATCTCCCTCCCCCGCCATCCGGCGAAGGCCAACGCCTCGCCCAGCTCTTCCACCTTGCCTACGACCGGCTCCGCACCCGCATCTACGGCCAGGCCCGCGACGCCGGCTTCGCCGACCTCCGCCCCGCCCACTCCAGCCTGCTGCGCAACATCGACCCCGCCGGGTCGCGGGTCGTCGACCTCGCCGAGCGGGCCGGCATGACTAAGCAGAGCATGGCCTATCTGACCGACAGCCTGGCCAAACTCGGCTATGTCGCGGTCGGACCCGATCCCGACGACGGGCGAGCGAAACGGGTTGCGCTTACCGAACGGGGCAAAGCCGCGGTCGACACCCTTGCCCGTCTAAGCCGCGAGGCCGAGGCCGAACTGGCGATAACGCTGGGCGAAGCGGAGATGGGGCGGCTTCACACGACGATGCGCCAGCTGGTCGCAGCGCTCCGCTGATGCAGCGCCGGACTAATCGACCGACCAGTAATCCGCGGCACCCAATGCCCCGCCGCGGCGGCAGATGAACACGCCTTCACCATCACAAAGCTCGGCCCAGCTACCAATCGGCTCGCTTTCAGCTACGGCTAGCGCAGCAAAGAGATCTGCCGCCTCGAAAGCGACGTGTTTCTCGATGCCAAACCATCGATCCTCGTAACGCAGGACGTATGTGTTTGGCGGCGGCATAGCGGGCACATCACCAGCCGGTCGCGGCAGGCAGTCGCAATCGCCGCGCGGCACACCGTCATTTGGGGAGGGGATAGGCATGGCATAAATCCTTCGGCGGGGGGAAACGAAGGGGTCCGGCAGGCTTGTCAGGCCAGCCCGCGACCTGGGCAGGGCAATATCTCGACGCGCGAACTCCGAATCGCATACCGCCCCACCGGCACACGCTTAGTCCAACTTATAGAAAGATTGAGATATTTTTGCTTTACCTCCTAAGCATTGTATCTTCGACGGGCCGACGCTGCGGCTCGACGAACGACGGCGCCATCCTTCCAAACAAAGGCGCAAGTCTATCTTGATGCCCAACCCGCTCGACGCCCCAGACGCGGCTACGCCAAGCAGAGCGCGGGCGTTCATGCTTGCGCAACCTTCCGTTTACGTTAGGGTAAGCTCAAGACCATCTTGGAGAGACTGATTCATGGCCCTTCCCCCGATTTTCGACCGCCTGCGCCTGCCCGTCATCGGCTCGCCGCTGTTTATCGTTTCGGGGCCCGATCTGGTCATCGCGCAGTGCAAGGCGGGGATCGTAGGCAGCTTCCCGGCCCTCAACGCCCGGCCGCAATCGCTGCTCGACGAGTGGCTCCACCGCATCACCGAGGAATTGGCGGCGTGGGACCGCGCCAACCCCGATCGGCTGTCCGCACCCTTCGCGGTCAACCAGATCGTTCACCGCTCGAACGATCGGCTCGAGGCGGATATCGCAACCTGCGAAAAATGGAAGGTGCCGATCACCATCACCTCATTGGGCGCCCGGGAAGAATTGAACCAGGCGGTCCACGGGTGGGGGGGCATCTCCTTGCACGACGTCATCGACGACCGCTTCGCGCGCAAGGCGATCGAAAAGGGTGCCGACGGGCTGATCCCCGTTGCCGCGGGCGCCGGCGGCCATGCCGGCACCCAGTCGCCCTTTGCGCTGGTGCAGGAAATCCGCGAATGGTTCGACGGCCCGGTGGCGCTTTCGGGCGCTATTGCCCACGGTCGCTCGATCCTCGCCGCCCAGGCATGCGGCGCCGACCTGGCCTATATGGGAAGCGCTTTCATCGCCGCTGCAGAAGCCAATGCCGACGACGGCTACAAGAACGGCATCGTCGAAGGGCGCGCGGCCGACATTGTCTATTCGAACCTCTTCACCGGCGTTCACGGCAATTATCTGCGCCAGTCGATCGTGGCCGCAGGGATGGATCCCGACGACCTGCCGGAAGGCGACCTCAAGACGATGAACTTCGGGTCCGGCGGCAACACCAAAGCGAAAGCGTGGAAAGATATCTGGGGCTCGGGTCAGGGGATCGCCTCGGTCCGCGGCGTACGCCCGGTTGCCGAATTCGTCGCCGAACTCGAAGCGCAATATCAGGACGCATGGGCCGAATTGCAGAGCAAGGTGCGGCTCCAAGGCTAACCGAACAGCCGCGTGATCGCTTCGTCAAGATAGGGGCGATCCGCAAACAAGCGCATCGGATCGCGCCGGTTGAGCCAGAAGCCCGCGCCATGTCGGTCGGTGAGCGCGCGGCGCATGGTGTCCTGCAACAACGTCAGACGCATCGCGGCCGTGCGCCGTGCCGCGCGGGCGTCGCGATTAATTTGCCGCTCGAAACATATCCGGATCATATCGACCCGCGCCGTCATCACATCATTATAACCATGGTGGGGGCCGCGATGGAGAGCATGTCCGCACGACAGCGCCAGCCGCTCGCACGCCGGCAGGCTCAATCCATTGCGCGGAAAGTCACTGAGGCAAAACCCTTCACTTTTCAGCGCTCCGAACATCGTCGCCATCTGCGGTTGGGCGAGAAGCGCGAGTGGGATCAGGTGATGGCGCTGAAATCCACGTCGCGGCGGCGGGGCGCCATACCACCGCCTCCTTGCCATCAAGGATTGCGGCCAAACTCGACCAAAAGCGCTTCGGACGGTCCGCGCGGTGCCATCGATATCCACTCGCCCGGATCAAGGCCGGGCAAGCGGCGCGCCCCCCGAACCGGGCCATTGATGATGATGTCGAGCGACAGCCGCGCAAGGCGGCGCACCAGATCGGCAACGGTCCATCCGGTCGGACGCGCGGCCTCCATCTCTTGCCCTCCGAAATGCGCAAGGCCGCGCGTCCGGATGATCTCCACCTCGCCTGCGTCGTGCTGCCGGAAAGCGATGAGGTGGAGCACCGGAGGCATCCCGCTCGCAAGCATCTCCGCAGTCGATGCGCGGAACTGCTTTGCGTCGGACCACAGCCGCGCTGGCCCCCAGAAGAAGTGACTTGCGTCGAAGAGATCGATCAGCAGCGAAGCCATCATGAAGAAATCGCGCATTGAGGGCTTCTCTTCGTCTTCGCTCCCGATCGGTGCGGGCTCGAAAAACCAGCATCGCCCTCCGGTCCGCCAATCGGCGGGAAGGCTGGCGGCGAGCGAACTCGTCGACGGATGCGCCGGATCGATACGCGCAACCGCACGATCGCCTGCTGGCGCTGCCGTGAGATACAAGTCGCCAAGGCGCAAGCGAAAGGCAGCGCCTTCGCCAGATGTTCCGGACACATCCAGCCGCTCCGGGCGAAGGCCCATATGACGCAGCGCGACTTCGGCGTCCGCCGGCAGGGTCGAAAAGTCATTTCCCGCAATCAGCGCGAAGGGCGCCGGCGCGGCGGGCAGTAATGACGCGGAGCTAATCCCTGCTTGCATGTCGGGCGTCCCGATGGGTTCGCGCCAGCATCGCAAAGCACACGCCGATGTTCAAATGCTTATTGGTCCGGTGCGGACGATCAGATGGCAACCTGACTTCCCAGTTCGACAACGCGGTTGGTTGGGAGACGGAAATACTCCATCGCGCTTTCCGAATTGCGCAGCATCCATGCGAACAGCTTTTCGCGCCAGATCGGCATGCCGGGTTTCTTGGCGGCAATCAGCGTCTGACGCGAGAGGAAGAAGCTCGTTTCGATCATCTTGAATTCGCCGCCGCACGCGGTCGTGCGTTTCAGCGCATCGGGCACGTCCACTGGCTGCATGAAACCATAGTGCAGGATCAGGCGATGGAATCCCTGCCCCAGATCGTCAAGCTGGCAGAGCTTCGTTTCCGGCACGAACGGCACGTCGGCAATCTTGATCGTCAACAGGATGATACGTTCGTGCAGCACCTTGTTGTGCTTCAGATTGTGAAGCAAAGCGTGCGGCACCCCATCGGAGGTCGACGTCATGAAGACGGCGGTGCCCGGCACGCGCGTTGCGCTGTTCGCCGCGGACTTCACGAACACCGGGATCGGCATCGCGCTTTCTGCCATTTCCTGCTGCATCAGCTTGCGGCCGCGCGACCAGGTGGTCAGCATGGTGAAGATCGTCAGGCCGATCGCCAGTGGCACCCAGCCGCCATCGGGTACCTTGATCAGATTGGCGCCGAAATAGGCGACATCGACGATGAAGAATACCGCCAGAACGGGCAGCGCTTTCCACGCCGGCCAGCGCCACAGGCTGAACAGCACCACGCTCATCAGACAGGTGTCGATGAACATCGCGCCGGTCACGGCAATACCATAAGCCGCAGCCAGATTGCTCGACGAGCCGAAGAACAGCACGAGCAGGATGACCATGACCATCAGGCCCCAATTGACGACGGGAAT
Organism: Sphingopyxis sp. A083; assembly: GCF_001468495.1. Taxonomy (NCBI): domain Bacteria; kingdom Pseudomonadati; phylum Pseudomonadota; class Alphaproteobacteria; order Sphingomonadales; family Sphingopyxidaceae; genus Sphingopyxis; species Sphingopyxis sp. A083. Next base: position 10,588 of record NZ_LNSK01000007.1, read on the forward strand.
GTAAATCTGCCCCTGCGCCGACGCACTGGTATGTTCGACCCGCAGGCGCGGTACGAAACCGAGCTGGATGGCCTGCTGAGTCAGCGAAAAGGCGCCCGAAATGACGGCCTGACTGGCAATGATCGTCGCCAGCAGCGCGAGCAGCACGACGGGGACGCGCCACGCGTCGGGCATCATCAGGAAGAAGGGATCCTGAATCAATTGCGCCGTGGGCGCGACCTGTCCGGCAAGCACCATCGCGCCCTGCCCCATATAATTGAGCATCAGCGCGGGTAGCACGAAACACAACCAGCTCAGCCCGATCGGCGCTCGGCCGAAATGGCCCATGTCGGCATAGAGCGCCTCCGCCCCCGTTACCGCGAGGACGACGGCGCCAAGCGCGATGAAGGCGGTGAAGCCGTCATAATAGAAAAAGCGCATCGCGTTGATGGGGTTCAGCGTGTGCATGACGATCGTCGGATGATCGACGATATGCATGACCCCCAATACCGCGAGCATCAGGAAGTAGCCAAGCATGATCGGCCCGAAAAGCATCCCAACCTTCGCGGTTCCGCGCGACTGGATCGCAAAGAGACCGATCAGGATCGCCAGCGCGATCGGGACGATGTAGGGTTCGAAACCACGGCTGACATATTGCAGGCCTTCGGTGGCCGACAACACCGACATCGCCGGAGTGATCATGCTGTCGCCGTAAAAGAGCGCGGTGGCAAAAACGCCGAGCAAAACGATCGGCCAGGTCCAGCGAGCACCGCCCGAAGAGCGACTGATCAGCGCGAGCAGCGCCAGACTGCCCCCCTCGCCCTTGTTGTCGGCTTTCATGATCGTCATCACATATTTGAAAGTGACGACCAGCATCATCGACCAGAAGACGAGGCTGAGCACACCATAGATGTGCAGCTGGTCGGCTTCGATCGAATGATGGCCGGCGAAGGTTTCGCGGAAAGCGTAGAGCGGGCTGGTGCCGATATCGCCGAAAACGACGCCGACTGCGCCGACCGCCAGCTTCAGCGTGCCGTCACCGTGATGGCCGTGACCCGTTTGGCCCATTTCGATTCCGGTGGGCGCGGCGCTTTCGGCGCTTGCCTGACCCTGTTGCGACTCGACAGTCATTGGCGCGCCTTAGACCAGCGGGAGAGACAGGAATAGCATTGAATCAAGGCCCGGTCGGCGCATTGGGGGACAGGTCCGGCCCCATCGCCTGTCGCAATTGGGCCAGCCGCATCTCGAGGTCCGCGCGCCACGGCGCATCGGGCGGGGTGCGCGCCAGAAGCTGGCTCCATACCGCGTCCGCACCCTTCAGATCGCCGCTCTGCGCCATCGCAAGGCCCGCAAAGAAAGGCGGCGCGGGATGGTTCGGATCGCGCTTTGCGGCCTCATCGAACGCGAGCGCGGCGGCGGGCGACATCACGCCGCCGCCATGCGCAACAAGCGCATTGCCCAAGCCCACCCAAAGATCGACATTGTCGGGATAACGCTCCAGCCCCTTTTCGAGCGTTTGCGCAGCGAGCGCCGTCTTGCCGGTTCGCGCAAAGCCGTCTGACATCGCGATCCACTGTGCGGCCGGTCCAAAACGGTCGGCCATACCCTGCTGACGATCCGTGATCGCCTCGCCGAAACCTTCAAGCTGTTCGGGCGCTACGATAGGCTTGCCGGGCAAGGATGGGCTACCCTGCAACGCATAACCGGCGACGCCCACCATGACCGCAGCGACAGCGAGCGGCCGAGCCGCTGCCGGCAGCTTGCCGAACAAGAAGATGGCGCCCAGCGTGACCAAGGCGACAAGCAATATCCACATCCAGATCATGGAGCGTTCTCCGCATCGCCCGCGTCGCGGCGGAAGCGTCCGAAGGCCAGCCATCCCCCGAGCAAAAGAAAAGCGAGCGGGCCGAGCCACAGCAGGGCGGTGGCCGCATCGAACGGCGGATCATAGCTGACCCAATTGCCATAGCGCGCGACCAGCCATTTGCGGATCGCCTCGGGGCTTTCTCCCGCGGCAATCTTGGTGCGCACCTCATGCCGCATGTCGCCGGCGAGCGGCGCATCGCTGTCGGCGATCGACTGCCCCTGGCAGACGAGACAGCGCAGCGTTTCCATGAGTGCCTTCGCTTTTTCCTCCTGCGCGGGATCAGGAAGCTGCTGATAGGCATAGGGCGCCGGCGGCAGGCGATCCTGCGCGGCCGCAGGCGCAGCGGCCAGAACAAGCGAGGCGAGCAGGATGGTCCAGCCCCTCACTTCATCTTCTCCAGCTTGGCGACGATTTCCGGCACCTGCTCCTGAAGGATTACGCCCTGTATCTGTTCGCGGATGATCCCCTTTCCGTCGATCAGAAAGGTTTCGGGGACGCCCGACGAGCCGAGCGCGATCTGGACGCTGCTTTGCACATCCGACCCGATGCGGTCGAAGGGATTGCCATTTTCCCGCAGGAATTGCGCCACATCGTCGGGCCGGTCGCGGATCGCGATTCCGTCGATCGGCACGCCCGCGGCCTTCAGCGCCTCAAGCTGCGGCGCCTCAGCGCGGCACGGGATGCACCAGCTGGCAAAGACGTTGACGAGGCGCGGCCGCCCGTCGGCAAGGTCGCTGCTTTTCAGGCCTTCGACGCCGGCAGTTGCGGGCGGCAGGTCGAACAACGGCATCGGCTTGTTGATCCACTGCGACTGGATCAGCGTTTCGGGCGGAGTCGTCAGGCGATAGATGAAGGCCCCAAATAGCAGCGCGGTAATCGCCAACGGCATGAACAGGATCCAGCGGGTCTTCATGCGTAGCGCCCTTCGGCCTTGCGCGCGCGGTGACTGCGCCACAGGGTCAGCAATTGCGCGCGGCCGAGCAGCGACAGGGCCGCACCGATCGCGATCAATGCCCCGCCCAGCCATATCCACCAGACCAGCGGCTTCCACCACAGGCGAAGCTGATAGCGATCGGCTCGGCCATCGGCGCCGGTGACGGGCTGGCCGAGCACAGCATAAAGCTGCCCGCCCGGCCGCGTCAGCAGTGCAGCCTCATTGGTTTCGGTTGGCGCGCCGCCCATCAGCCCGGGAAAAGTTCGCGCCTCGGGCCGCAGGGTGAAGCTGTGTCCGGAAGGCGTTGTCGCGATCAGCGTTCCTTCGACCGCGGTATAATTGGGGCCAGCGATCGGGCGGACGCCGACGAACTTCACCGTGAAATCATCGACGGTGACGGTCTCGCCCGGCGCGGCGGCCACAAGCCGTTCCTTGATGAATGCGCTTTCGGCGGCCATCCCGGCAAGCGCGACTGCGACGCCGAAGTGCGCGATCACCATGCCCCACGTCGGCAGCGGCGTCCGGCGCAGATTTCGGCCCCACAGGGGCGCCAGACTGGCAACCGCGACGATCCCGGCGACCGTCATGCCAAGCAGCGGCAGCACGCCGACCTTGCCGCCGAACAGGATCAGACCGAACAGCACCGCCGACCCGGCAAAGATCGCGGCAGGAAGTCGCGACCACAGCTTGCGCCCATCATCCTTGCGCCAAGCGAGCAGCGGGCCCGCCACCATGACCAGACACAGGATCAGCGCGAGCGGGCCCGCAACCTTGTTATAATAAGGCGGTCCCACCGAGATTTTTTCGCCCATCGCCTCGGCGACGATCGGATAGAGCGTGCCGAGCAGCACGAGCGCGAGGATCGTCGTCAGCAACAGATTGTTGATGACGAGCGATCCCTCGCGACTGAGCAGCGCGAATTTCTTGCCTTCGGCGACGCTGCTGGCGCGCAACGCGAACAGCGTCAATGCGCCGCCGATGTAGATCGCCATCAGCGCGAGCAGGAAGGTTCCGCGTTCGGGGTCGACGGCAAAGCTGTGCACGCTGGTCAGCAGGCCCGACCGCACGATGAACGTGCCGACCATTGACATCGAGAAAGCGACAACCGCGAGCATCACCGTCCATGCGCGCAACGCGTTGCGCGTCGCGGTCACGCTCACCGAGTGGAGCAGCGCCGCGCCTGCAAGCCACGGGATGAGCGACACATTTTCAACCGGGTCCCAGAACCACCAGCCGCCCCAGCCAAGTTCATAATAGGCCCAATAGCTGCCAGCGGTGATCCCCAGAGTCAGGAAAATCCAGCTTCCCAACACCCACGGCCGCATCGCGCGCGCAAAGGCCGGTCCGATCTCGCGCGTGATCAGCGCGCCGACCGCAAAGCTGAAGGCGACCGACAAACCGACATAGCCGACGTAGAGCGTCGGCGGGTGAAAGGCGAGCCCCGGATCCTGCAAAAGCGGGTTCAGTCCCTGCCCGTCCGGCGGCGCGATCGGCAGCCGTTTGAAGGGGTTCGACGAAAAGAGCAGAAACGCAAAAAAGCCAAGGCTCAGTGCTGCCTGCGCCGCAAGCGTTGCGACCAGCGTATCCTCGCGCAGCCGCTTTTCGAAAATCGCGACGAGCGCGCCCGACAGGCCGAGGATCGTGAGCCACAGGAGCATCGATCCTTCATGATTGCCCCAGGCGCCCGCGACCTTGAACAGCATCGGCTTCAAACTGTGACTGTTGCGCGCCACCAGTTCGACCGACATGTCGGACCGCACGAAAAGCGCGATCAGCATCGCGAAAGCCGCCGCGGTCAAAACGCCCTGCGCGACGCTCGCCGGCCGGACGAGGGCCGCAAGATCGCCCTTCCCGTTCAGCAGATAGAGGCTGCCCGCGACGAGCGACAGGCAGGCGAGCGCCGCAGCCATCCACAACAGCGCGAGACCCAGTTCGGCGATCATGCTTTCGGCGCTGCCTTCATAGCCTTGGGCATATCGCCCATTTGCGGCGGCATATAGCGTTCGTCATGCTTGGCCAGGATACGATCGGCCACAAAGGTGCCATCGGCCCGCATCCGGCCGTCGGCGACCATTCCGGCATTTTCGGCAAACAGATCGGGCACGATGCCCTTATATTCGACGGGGATCGATGCCTTGCCGTCGGTGGCGACGAAGCGGATCGTCACGCCGTCGGGCTGATGCTTGATGCTGCCGGCCGCGACCATTCCGCCCAGTCGCATCGCCTCGCCCACTTCGGTTTTGCCGGCCTGAACTTCGGCGGGCGTGCGGAAATAGGCCGCCTCGTCACGCAGCGCGCTCGCCGCGAGAACCCCCGCGCCGCCGACACCGCACAGCGCCACCGCCGCCAGGATCAACCGTTGATGTTTCGCCTTCATGTCCGGTCCCTGCGCAGCGCGTCGCTACGCTTTTCAGCCTTCGTCATCGCCCGCCAGCTATGCCAGATCACCGCTCCGGTCAGGAGCGCGGTCAGCATATAGGCCGCCGCGACATAGGCCCATTGGCCGTTTCCGGTTATGACGCCGGTCAAAAGTCGGTCCTCTCATCGTCGGCCAGTCGGCGCAGGCGCGCCGCGACGCGATTGTCGGCGATGATCCGCCGCATGCGCATCAGCACGATCGCCCCGAATAGCAGCGAAAATCCGGCCAAGGTCAAGCCCAGCGGCCACAACAGGCTGCCGTCGATGCTCGATCCGCGCATGGTGATGCTCGGCCCTTGATGCAGGCTGTTCCACCACACGACGCTGCGATTGATGATCGGGATGTTGATCGCGCCGACCAGCGCATAAATCGCGGCACCGCGCGACAGCGTTCCACCCTGCCGCTCGCTTTCGTCGCCCGTCGTCAAAGCCACGAAACCGGCATAGAGAAACAAGAGGACGAGCATCGACGTCATGCGCCCGTCCCATTCCCACCAGGTTCCCCAGGTCGGCTTTCCCCAGATCGATCCAGTCGCAAGACACAGTGCGGTGAACAGCATGCCAGGCACCGCGATCGCGCGCGCCGCAATCCCTGCCAGCGGGTGCCGCCATACGAGCTGCACCAATCCTGCAAGAGCGAGCGACGTCCAGCCCCCCATGCCGAGCCAGGCGGCGGGAACATGAACATAGAGAATGCGCGCCGTCTCGCCCTGTTTCGCTTCGCCCGGCACCATCGTCAGCCCGGCCCATGCCCCGGCGAGCAAGAACACCAGTCCCAGCCACAGCAGCCACGGCGTCAGCGGACGCGCAATGGCCAGAAAACGGGTCGGATTCGCATAGGCGTGCATCGCGCGCCGAGCCTTAGGCGAGCGCACGCCCGCGGTCTAGACAATTGACGCCATGGGCAGTGCGCACGAATGATATCGATAGCAATGCTTAGGAGACATAAAATTACTTAGCGTGCGGAGATTGTGTGGCTCAATTGCCACAGATGTCACCAAAACGAAATAATAGCGCCTCGTTCGACCGCGTGAGGGGTGGAAGCGTCGGCATTTCTCATCAAACCTGTGCTGGTCGTCTCTAGGGGCAATCAACAGGGAAAGATGACCATGAAAAACACGACCCAATTATCGAGCCTCGCGCTCGCCACCGCTCTTGTCGCAAGCGGGTGGACTGCACCGGCTTTCGCACAGCAAGGCGCCAACGACGCGGATGCGAACGAAACGATCATCGTAACCGGCACCCGCCGGACCGACCGGACGATCGCCGACAGCACGGTGCCGATCGACGTGATCTCGAGCGAATCGCTGCAGAATAGCGGGACGACCGAAACGAACCGGCTGCTCAACCAGCTCGTGCCTTCGTTCAATTTTCCGCAACCGTCTCTGACCGATGGTACGGACTCGCTGCGTCCGGCGACGCTGCGCGGCCTCGCGCCCGACCAGGTGCTCGTGCTCGTGAACGGCAAGCGCCGCCATCTGTCGTCGCTGCTCAACCTGAATGGTTCGATCGGACGCGGCTCGGCGGGCGTCGATATGAACACGATTCCGCCGATGGCGATCGAGCGTATTGAAGTGCTGCGCGACGGGGCGTCGTCGCAATATGGCTCGGACGCGATTGCGGGTGTTATCAACATCCAGCTCAAGAAAAGCGTCGGAGGACGCGCGCAGATCACCTACGGCAAATATATCACAACGATGGAGGATGTTAAGGACGTCGCCAGCGTTTCGCCGACCCTGACCGGCAGCTCCAGCGAAAATCCGGTCATCACGCTGTCCGATAATGATCGCAAACGCCGTGACGGCGGAACGCTCACCATGGCGACCAACATCGGTCTGCCGGTGGGAGATGGCGGCTATTTCAACTTCACGGCGGAATATAAGGACCGTTCGCCGACCAACCGATCGGGCCCCGATCTGCGCCGCAACTATGCCGGTGCGGGTGATCCGCGCGAAGTGACCTTCAACCGTTTTGAACACCGCTTCGGCGACGGCGAATCGAAGGACATGAATTTCTTCTTCAACGCCGGGATGGATGTTGGCGATAGCTTCGAACTCTACAGCTTCGGCAGCTACGGCATCCGCGACGCCAATGGCGCTGGCTTCTACCGTCGCTCGCTCGACTCGCGCAACGCCGACTGGGACAATGGTGGCCAGCCGATCTATCCCGACGGCTTCCTGCCGCTGATCACCAGCACCATTCAGGACATCGCCATCGCCGGCGGGCTGCGCGGCGAAACTGCGGGCTGGAACCTCGACCTGTCGGTTAATTATGGATCGAACCGGCTGGATTATGGCGTCGAGGACAGCATCAACACCTCGCTCGGCAGCCTGCATAGCCCGCGCAAGTTCGACGCTGGCGGTCTCCGTTCGGGGCAGACGTCAGTCAACCTCGACGCAAGCCGCGACCTGAACGTCGGGATCGGCAGCACCACGCTGGCGCTCGGCGCGGAATGGCGGAACGAGAATTACCGGATCGTTCCGGGGCAGCTCGAAAGCTATATCGCAGGCCCCTACACCTTCTCGAACGGCGCGGCGCCGGGCGCGCAGGTGTTCCCCGGCTTTTCGCCGACCACCGCGATCGACAAATCGCGCGACAGCTTTGCCGGCTATCTCGAACTCGATGCCGATATCAGCGATATGTTCAACGTCCAGGCCGCTGGCCGCTACGAACATTTCTCGGACTTCGGCGACACGGTAAACGGAAAGCTTGCGGCGCGGTTCGAACCCGTCAACGGGCTTGCTTTTCGCGGGTCGGTTTCGACCGGTTTCCGTGCACCGGGGATGGCGCAGCAGTTTTTCTCGACCACCTCGACGAACAATGTCGGCGGCACGCTGATCGAGATCGGCACCTTCCCGGTGGCGTCGCCGATTGCCGTCGCACTCGGCGCGCAGCCGTTAAAGCCGGAAAAATCGGTCAACTTCGGCGGCGGCATCGCCTTCAACATGGTCCAGGGGCTTAGCCTGACGGTCGATTATTACCGCATCAAGATCAAGGACCGCATCACGCTCACCGAAAATCTGCAAGGCGCCGATGTCGTCGCGATCCTTCAGGCTGCCAATGTGCAGGGCACATCGGCACGCTTCTTCATCAATGGGATCGACACGCGAACGCAGGGCCTGGATATTGTCGGTAGCTATCGCGTACCGGACTTCGGCCTCGGAACGCTGCGCATCAATGTCGGCTATAATATCAACGACACAAAGATTACCGACCGCCGCGCCTTTTCGGCCTTTGACGCACAGCGCCTTTATGCACGACAGGAAAGCTTCCGACTGACCGACGGCCAGCCGAGTAACAAGTTCAACGCGGGCATCAGCTGGGACATCGGCGCCTTCGGCTTGACGGTGAATGCCAACCGCTACGGGAGCGTTTTCCTTCCCGACGGCGTGACCTCGGTCGCGGCAAACGGTCAGCCCGTTACCCTGAGCAACCCGGCGGTCCGCGACGATATCCGGGTCGGCAAGGGCGACGCCCCAGGTGATATCACGCTGTCGCCAAAATGGGTCGTCGATCTCGAGCTGCGCTACAAATTGTTCGACACTGTGGGTCTGGCTGTCGGGGCAAACAATCTGCTCGACGAATATCCGGACCGCCTGCCCTACGGGACGGTAAACGGGGTCAACTTTGGAACGAACAACAGCTTCCTGCCCTATTCGTCGCAGTCGCCGTTCGGCTTCAGCGGTCGCTTCGTATATGGGCGTGTGTCGGTCGACTTCTAAGCTCGGGCGACATTGCTGAAAGGGTCAAGGCCGGGGGCTATGCCTCCGGCCTTGTCCATATCCAGCTTCCCGTTACGACGGCCGCGATGATCGGCGCCATCATCCACGGCCAGGGCGCAAAAAGCAGCGCCAGCGCAATGCTGAAAACAAAGGCGGCACTTGCGGCAAGCTTGCCGCGGCGGCTGATCGCCCCCTTCTCGCGCCAGGCAACAATATGGTGTCCGAAGGTCGGATGCGTGAGCAGCCAGGCCTCAAGGCGCGGTGACGAGCGCGCGAAACAGAAGGCGGCAAGGATCACGAAAGGCACGGTTGGCAGCAGCGGCAGAAACGCGCCGAGCGCGCCGAGCCCCAATGAGGCCCATCCCGAAACCAGATAGAAATGCCGCTTCATGGGAGCGGCTTAGCGCGTTTTCGCGCGCGCGCCATCCCATGTTGCAACCGGCCGATCGTCAGCGCCGCCCGATCAGCTTTTGCGCCATATGATCCGCCACCGTCGATGCCGGCGTGCCGCTTGCCTTGCTCTCGGCCCAGATTTCGGCGAGGCGACCCGGGATCAGGTGGATGCGGCTTTCGACCTCCTCCTGACTGCCCTGCCCCAGATATTCGAGCGCCACGTTGATGATGCCGCCGGCGTTGATCACATAATCGGGCGCGTAGACGATTCCGCGATCGTGGATGCGCTGACCGTCGGCGGCAGTCGCGAGCTGGTTGTTCGCGCCGCCCGCGACGATCGGCACGCGCAATTTTTCGATGCTGCGTTCGGTCAGGATCGCCCCCAGCGCATTGGGGCTGAGCACATCGGCTTCGATTTCCATGATCGCCGCCGAGTCGGCGAGATCGGCACCCAATTCCTCCGCCAACGCTTTTGCGCGCGCCAGATTGACGTCGGCAAGGGTCAGCTTCGCGCCTTCGGCCGCGAGCCGCCGCGCAACACCGCCGCCGACGCTGCCTACCCCCTGGATCGCGATCCGCACGCCCGCAGCGCTGTCGGTACCCAGCCCTTCGCGGATCGCCGCCTTTATGCCCAGATAGACGCCGAGCGCGGTATAGGGGCCGGGGTCGCCCCCCGCCTCGCCGCTCGCCACCGGCAGGCCACTGACATGTTTGGTCTGCTTCGCGATCTGGACCATGTCGGCGTCGGTGATGCCGACATCTTCCGCGGTCACATAGGCGCCGCCCAGCGATTCGACTGCCCGGCCGAAGGCGGCAAGGAGTTCGGGAGTCTTGGTGCCCGCTTCGTCGGCCAGGATTACCCCCTTGCCGCCGCCCATCGGCAGCCCCGCCATCGCATTCTTGTAACTCATGCCGCGCGAGAGGCGTAGCGCATCGACGATCGCGGCCGACCGCTGCGGATAGTGCCAGAAGCGAACCCCGCCCGCGCCGGGGCCGAGGTGGGTCGAATGCACGGCGATGACCGCCGTCAGTCCGCTGTCGCGATCGCGGAACATGTGAACATGTTTATGATCGTCGAAATCGGCGAAATCCCAGACTGCGGACATGGCGTCACCCTCGCGTTAAAAAATTACGTAGGGACGTAATAATGAAATAGCCCGCGCGAGTCACCCCTAAAGGGATCGCCGGTTTTCCGATCAACGAAAAGCTTTGAAAATGGGGCGATCGACGGGACTTGAACCCGCGACCCCCGGTACCACAAACCGGTGCTCTAACCAACTGAGCTACGATCGCCATATGCCGGGCGAGACCGCCTGCGACAGCGCGCGGCGATAGGCGCGGCTACCCCTTTCGTCAAGCATTGTTCGCATGGCCAACGCCGCCTAAAAGAGGCCATGTCCGGAAACGAGCATGTCGATATGGCGCCATCGGGCGCCGACCGCACCGCCGAGCGGCTCGCGCTGCTTCCCGGCATCCGACGCGCGCCGACTTCCAAGCTGCAACAATTCATGCTGGCGGGTTTTCTCGATCCCGCAACATGCGCCGGGCTGATGGCGCAGATCGACCGCGACGTGCGCCCTTCGACGATTGCCGATCCCAATGGCGACGAAGCGTTCCGGACCAGCACGACCTGCGACCTCGATCACCGCGATCCGCTGGTGCGGACGGTCAACGCTCGGCTGCACGACATCACCGGAATACCGCTGGATCATGGCGAGCCGCTACAGGGGCAGCGCTATGATGTGGGGCAGGAATTCAAGGCGCATACCGACTATTTCGACCCGCAAGGCGCCGACTGGGAGACCTATTGCGCGATTCCCGGGCAGCGCACCTGGACATTGATGGTCTATTTAAACCAGCCCGAGGCTGGCGGTGCGACGCGGTTTCTCGCCACGGGCAAGATGCACCAGCCCGAAACGGGCAAACTCGTCGCGTGGAACAATGTCCGCGCGGACGGAAAGCCGAACCCAGAGACGCTCCATCACGGGATGAAGGTGCGCAAGGGCCGCAAATATATCATCACCAAATGGTTCCGCGAACGCGCCTGGCCATGGGCCGAGGGCGAGCTAGGCTGATCCGGCCGACCGTGCCCCGGCGCCTACCGAGACACGGCCCAAGCCTTTAGCGTACCAGTCGATACTGGAAACTCAGCGTCAACGTGTTGCCGACCTGACCCGGCTCGACCGGCGTCGATTTGGCCTCTGCGGCCATCATCTGCACGCGCGGCATGGGCACCGGTCCACCGACCGCGCCGCCTTCGCTGATCGAAACCAGTTCGGCGGCGCGATAGCCGGCCAGCTTGGCATAGTCCGCCGCCTTCGCTTCGGCGGCCTTGATCGCCGCGCCGCGAACGCCGACAAGCTGCGCATCGGGGTCTTTCATCGCGAACCAGGGGCCATCGATATTGGTCCCGCCCGCCGCGACGAGCGCATCGAGCAGCGGCCCGATATCGTCGATCTTCGGCGTCGTCGCCCGCACGCTGTTGCTGACCTGATAGCCCAGGAAGCGCGGCGGCTGACCGTCGCTACGATTATTATAGTCATATTGCGGCGACAGGCTGATGCCGCTCGTCTGAATATCCTCGGCCTTGATCCCGCGCGCCTTGGCAGCGGCGATCAGCTTGTCCATCGCGGTGGCATTGAGCCGCATCGCTTCGACTGCGGTCGGCGCGGTGGTCGTCACGCCGGCGCCGACTGTCGCCTGATCGGGCCGCGAACGCACTTCCTCGCTCACGCTGAAGCTCAGGATCGGGCCTTCGGTCGTCGCTGTCGTCACCGTCGAACCTCCCTGCTGTGCAATGGCCGGCGTCGCAGCCAGCAGCGCGATGCCGGTCGCCATGGCGGTGAACATATGCTTGGTCATATCAAACTCCTGTAGGCCGGACCCCCGGCCGATCGTGGATACCCACCCCATACGCAGGACGGAGCGGGCCCGTTCCCGCCTTTGGGCGCTCGGCGCTTGCATGACGCTGAACGCCTATGTAGCGAGCCGTTCATCATGGCAGCTCCCATTCTCTCTTACGAAGGCCTGGCCCTGGTGCAGGGCACCGGCTGGCTGTTTCAGGATCTCGACATCTATGTCGGCGCGCGCGATCGGCTCGCACTGATCGGCCGCAACGGCGCGGGCAAGACGACGCTGCTCAAGTTGCTCGCCGGACGCATCGAGCCCGACAAGGGCAAGCGGACGATTGTCCCCGGCACCCACGTCGTGCTGCTGGAACAGGAGCCCGATTTCACGGGCTATGCGACGCTGATGGACTATGCGATCGGCGGCGCGAACCCGCCCGCCGAACATGAGGTGGCGGCGATCGCCGACCAGCTTGGCATCGACATGGCGCGCGAAGCGGCAAGCGCCTCGGGGGGCGAGCGTCGCCGCGCCGCCATCGCGCGCGCGCTGGCGCAGAATCCCGACGTGTTGCTGCTCGACGAGCCGACCAACCACCTCGACCTTGCGGCGATCGACTGGCTCGAAGGCTGGCTCTCGCGCTTCTCCGGCGCCTTCGTCGCCATCAGCCACGACCGCACCTTCCTGACCCGCCTGACGCGTCAGACCCTGTGGCTCGACCGCGGTGGCATCCGGCGCAAGGAAATCGGCTTCGGCGGTTTCGATGCATGGATGGAGGCCGTTTATGCGGAAGAAACGCGCGCCGCGGAAAAGCTCGATGCGAAGCTGAAGCTGGAGGCGCACTGGCTGCAGCGCGGCGTGACCGCGCGGCGCCGCCGCAACCAGGGCCGGCTCGAAAAGCTGATGGAGATGCGGGCCACGCGCGCGGCGATGATCGGCGGTCCCGGCGTCGCCAAGCTCGGCCTGGCCAACGACGACGTCCGCTCGAAATCGGTGATCGTCGCCGACCACATCAGCAAGCGCTTCGGCGACCGCACGATCATCAAGGACTTCGACTTTCGCGTCCAGCGCGGCGATCGCATCGGGATCGTCGGCGCCAATGGCGCGGGCAAATCGACGCTGCTCAAGCTGCTCACTGGCGAAATCGAACCCGACGAGGGCAAGGTCACCCTCGCCCCCACGCTGGACGGCATCGTCATCGATCAGCAGCGCAGCCTGCTGTCGCCCGAAAAGACCGTACGCGACATCCTCGCCGACGGCGGCGACTGGGTCGAGGTGCGCGGCGTCAAGAAGCATGTCCAGGGTTACCTCAAGGACTTCCTCTTCGATCCTTCGGTTGCCGAGGCTAGCGTCGCCGCGCTTTCGGGCGGTGAACGCTCCCGGCTTCTGCTCGCCCGCGAATTCGCGCGCGAATCGAACCTGCTCGTCCTCGACGAACCGACCAACGATCTGGATCTCGAAACGCTCGACCTTTTGCAAGAGGTCATCGCCGACTATGCGGGAACCGTGCTGTTGGTCAGCCACGATCGCGACTTCCTCGATCGCACCGTAACGGTCACCCTCGGCCTCGACGGCTCGGGCAAGGTCGATATCGTCGCGGGCGGCTATGCCGACTGGGAAGCCAAGCGCAGCAAGCCCGCGTCGGCGAAAGCCAAGGCGGCCGGCGCCGATACCGCGCCGCCCCCACCGCCGCAGGCACGCCGGAAACTCTCCTACAAGGACCAGCGCGACTACGACCTGCTTCCGGGCCGTATCGAGGAGATCGAGAAGGAGATGGCGGGCATCGAAACCGAATTGTCCGACGGCAGTCTGTTCACGCGCGATAATGCGCGTTTCAGTGCCCTGACGGCAAAGCTCGACGCGTTGCGCGCGGAAAAGGCCGCAGCCGAGGATCGCTGGCTGGCGCTGGCCGAAGAAGTCGAAGCACTGGGATAAGCCCCGCGCCACCGGCAAAGAAAAAGGGCGCCGCGTTGCCGCAGCGCCCTTTTACGAAACAGGATTTCGTATCGAAGACGGTCTTACTTGATACCGTCGCGTTCCATCCGCTTGCGCTCCATCTTGCGGGCGCGGCGGACGGCGGCGGCGCGTTCACGCGCACGCTTTTCGCTCGGCTTTTCGTAGTGACGGCGCAGCTTCATTTCGCGATACACGCCTTCCCGCTGCAGCTTCTTCTTGAGCGCGCGGAGGGCCTGGTCGACATTATTGTCGCGAACGATGATCTGCATACGCCGTGTCGTCTCCTGTTCGTCAGACGGCCGAGGCTTCCGGCGGAAATCCGGGTTGCCATAGGTCGCCGATATTCGGGCAATAAAAAGAGCGTCGCAAAGGCGCGACGTTCCGTTGGGGCGGCCACTAGAGAGATTCGCGCCAAAATGCAAGCCCCCACGCGGCAAAGCGTCGCTCTTCCGCGCGCGGATGCCCGTCGCCGCCATTGCGCGCGCCCACTCGCCTGTGGCATAGGTAGCAAGACGAAACCGACAGGAAGAGGATCGCCCGATGGCAACCCAGCTCAAGCGCAACAGCAAATATAGCGAAGCCGAATGGACGGCGCGGCTCGAACTCGCCGCCTGCTACCGTATTTTCGCAATGATGGGCTGGGACGAAATGATCTTCAACCACATCACGGTGAAGGTGCCGGACGAGGACGGCAGCTACCTCATCAACCCCTATGGCATGCACTTCAGCGAAGTGACTGCGTCGAGCCTGATCAAGATCGACATCGACGGCAACAAGGTCGACGCCGACAATCCTTGGCACGTCAACAAGGCGGGCTTCGTCCAGCACAGCCTGTTCCACCGCGTGCTGCCCGACGCGCATGCGATCATCCACACTCACACCACCGCGACAACGGCGGTCTGTTCGCTCGAGGGTGGGCTCCAGCCTGTGAACTTCTATGCCTGCAATTTCATGGGCCAGCTTGGCTATCATGATTTCGAGGGTGTGACGGTGCGCGAGGAAGAGGGCGAACGCCTCGTCGAAAACCTGGGCGACAAGCGCATCCTGATGCTCAAAAATCACGGCCCCGTCGTGATGGGCAAAACGCTGACCGACGCCTTCATCAAATATTGGGCGCTCCAGCGCGCCTGCGAAATCCAGCTCGCAACGATGAGCATGGGCAAGCCGATCACCGTCCCTGAAGACGTGATCAAGGTGCATCAGCGCGACCTTTATATGGCGGCGATTCCCGGCCAGTCGGGCAAGGCCGAATTCGACGCGATGGTGCGCAAGGTCGACAAGATCGATACGAGCTGGCGTGACTAATCACCGCGTTTCGCTAAGACGGGCGGCATGACGAAATTCTCGGTCAACGACCGCCCGGTCGAATATCGCATGGATCCCGAAACGCCCCTGCTCTGGGCGCTGCGCGATGCGTCGAACCTGACCGGGACCAAATATGGTTGTGGCACCGGCGAGTGCGGTGCTTGCACCGTCGATATCGACGGCGAGGCGATCCGCAGTTGCCTTGTGACCATTGCCGAATGCGAGGGCCGTTTCGTCACCACGATCGAGGGATTGTCACGCGACCGTAGTCACCCGGTCCAGCAAAGCTGGGTCGCCGAACAGGTACCGCAGTGCGGTTTTTGCCAGTCGGGCATGATCATGACGGCCGCCGCGTTGCTGCGCAAGAACAGCAATCCCAGCGACGCCGAAATCGACGCCGCGATGACGGGCATTTGCCGCTGCGGCAGTTACCCCCGGATGCGCGAAGCGATCCGCCGCGCCGGCCGGGTAATCCGGGGCGAGGAGCGCATCGCCGCCGCACCGCCGCCGGGCATACGTCCCGACGATGCCGCCCGGGCCGTCCCGGCGCTGCGCCCGGCGGAGGGAAACTGAACGACAGGCAACAGTCCGGTTCAGCGCTCACTCATCTGACCGGCGGTAATTTCCGATTCATCATCCCGATCGGCCGGGTGCCGCATGGGACATGGATCTGGAGTGTGCCGAGATGAAGAAGACATTCGGAGGATTGCTGATCGCAGCGACGATCCTCACCCCCATCGCGCCCGCCGCCGCACAGGCGAATGGCGAGCGGATTCAGATTGCTCAGCGCGGCGATCGCGGCGACCACCGCGGTTCGCGCGGGACCGATGGCCGCCGTGGCGACTGGAACGGCGGCAATCGCGGCCAGAACCGAACCGCCCAGCCGGCACCGCAACCGCAGGCCCAGCCGCAGCAGCGCAATTACCGCACCGACCGGCGCGCGCCGCAGGGGCAGCCGAGTCAGGGACAGCGCAGCGATACGCAGCGCCCGCAGCAATGGCAGGGTCAGCGCGGCGACGGCCAGCGCCAGCAATGGCAAGGCCAGCGCGGTAGCACGAATGACCGCAGCCGCGATCGCAGCGGCCAGCCCGACCGGCGCTTCTATCGTCAGGATAATGACCGGAACGACCGGCGTTACGATCGTGACGATAATCGGCGCTATGACCGGAACGACCACCGCCGGTACGATAACAACCGGCGCTATGATAACGACCGTCGTTACGACAATCGGCGCAGCAACAACTGGAACCGCAGCTGGCGCAGCGACCGTCGCTACGACTGGCGCAGCTATCGCGACCACAACCGGAGCTATTACCGGATGCCGCGCTATTACAACCCGTACCGGGGCCGCAATTACACGCGCTTCAGCATCGGTTTTTCGCTGGGTTCGCTCTTCTACAGCCAGCGGTACTGGATCAACGATCCCGGCTATTATCGCCTGCCGCCCGCTTACGGCCCCTATCGTTGGGTGCGCTATTATGACGATGCGCTGCTCGTGAACACCTACACGGGTCAGGTCGTCGACGTGATCTACGACTTCTTCTGGTAATATTCCTTTCGGTTATCAGAAGCCAAACTGAAGGGCCGGTTCGTCCGGCCCTTCTTTTATGCACCCTCCCCTTGCCCTCGCGCTCCGGTCGCGCCACGGTGGGCGAAAGACAGGGGAGACATCATGCTGAAGAAAAGCCTGCTCGCCGCCGTGGCGGTTGCCGCCATGCTGGGCGGGGTTGCCGCCGAAGCGAAGACGACGCTCGTCTATGCCGCGCGCGTCATCACCGATCCCGATAAGCCCGCGCTTGGCCCATCGACCGTGACCGTCACCGATGGCCGGATCATGACGATCGAGCCGGGCCGCGCCGCCGCTCCGGCGGGTGCCGACGTCATCGATCTCGGCGACAAGACGCTGCTTCCCGGCCTGATCGACCTCCACGTTCATTTGACCGGCGACCCAGGCGGTGATTTCCGCAACGAAGCGGTCGATCCCGACGAATGGGGCGTTGTCGTCGGCGTCAAAAATGCCGCGATCACGCTGCGCGCCGGCTTCACCACGGTGCGTGAGGCGGGGTCGGCGCAATATACCGCCTTCTCGCTGCGCCGCGGCACCGCCGAAGGCTTGATCGAAGGACCGCGGATCGTCGCCGCCGGTGTGCCCTTGTCGATCATCGGCGGCCATGGCGACGTGACGGGCTTCCGCGAAGATGTCCACGCTATACTCGATCAGGGCTATACCTGCACGGGCGCCGTGGAATGCGCCGAAAAGGTGCGCAAGGCATCGCGCGCCGGCGCCGATGTCATCAAGATCACCGCGACCGGTGGCGTCCTGTCGCAGCAGGGCCGCGGCCTTGGTGCGCATTTCTCGAATGATGAACTCGTCAGCATCGCCGATACCGCCCACTCGCTGGGCCTCAAGGTCATGGCGCATGCGCATGGCGAGCGCGGCATCGAAGCGGCCGCCGCCGCCGGGATCGACAGCATCGAACATGGCACCTTCGCCGATGATGCCGCGCTGAAGGTCATGAAGGCCAAGGGCACCTATCTCGTCCCGACCCTGATGGCGTTCGAGGGCGTGCGCGAACGGCTCGGCAAGGGCATCTACACCCCCACTGTCGAGGAAAAGGTCCGCATGACGCTCGGCCGCGTGGGTCAGGCCGTGACGCGGGCAAAGGCGCTGGGCGTGCCGATCGCCTTCGGCACCGACGCCGGTGTGTTCGAACATGGCCGCAACGCGGGCGAGTTCGCGCTGCTCGTCAAGGCGGGGCTGACCCCGCGCGAGGCGTTGGCGAGCGCGACGACCACCGCCGCCCGGTTGTTGTCGATGGAAAACGAGATCGGCCGCATCGCGCCGGGCATGTCCGCCGACATGATCGCGGTCGATGGCGATCCGCTCGGCGATGTGACGACCCTCGAACATGTGCGCTGGGTGATGGCGCGCGGGCGTATCGCCGACTGACGACAGGAGATCAGGCGGCGCGGTCGATCCGCCCGCCTGTCCGGCGTTCCTTCGCCCCGGCGCCGCCAACCAGCGCGCCGATGTCGACCACTTGTGCAAAACGGACTCCGACGCGGTTCCCGTCGGACCAGCGCGCTTCGGCGTCCATCACCACATCAGCGCCAAATTCGATCAACAGCGACGTTCCTTCGGGGACATTCCACAAACCTTCGATCAGCGCACCGCGCGACGACAGATTACGCACAATCGCTTCATAGCGATAGCCGCCGCTCGCGATCTGGATCGTCCGGAAGGTCCGCATCCGCGCTTCGCGCGCACTCTTGTAACCCTGCGCGACCGCCTTGCCATTGCCGTCGGCGAGCAAAGCCAGCACTTCCTCGACGGTCATCGGCTTGCCGTAGATATAGCCTTGGACATGGCTGCAGCCGAGGCCGCGGATCAGCGCCAGATCGTCGTGCGTTTCGACCCCCTCGGCGGTGGTTTCCATCTTGAGCGCCGTCGCCAGTCCGACAATCGACGAAATGATCGCGGCATTCATGCTGCTGGGATCGGCCGCGCCGAGCACGAAGCTCTGGTCGATCTTGATCTTGTCGAACGGCGCCTTCTTCAGATAGCCGAGCGCCGAATAGCCGGTGCCGAAATCGTCGAGGGCTAGCCGTACCCCGGTGCGCTTCAACCGTTGGAACATCTCCAGATTTTCGGGACTTTCGTCGAGGAAGACGCCTTCGGTAATTTCCAGCTCAAGCTGATCGGGACGAATGCCCGCCGCGGCGACCGCGCTCAGGATCGTCGCGGGCAGTTTTTCATTGGCAAACTGGCGCGGCGACACATTGACGGCAACGCGATACCCCGGCCCCAATCGAGCGATCGTGGCGCAGGCGGTGCGGATGATCCATTCGCCGATCGGAACGATCAGGTTCGATTCTTCGGCGATCGGGATGAATTTCGACGGGCTGATGATCGCATCGCCGCCCTGTTGCCAGCGGATCAGCGCCTCGAAGCCGCTGATCCGTTCGCTGCCGACGTTGACGATCGGCTGGTAAAGCAGCTTCAGTTCGTCCTTTGCCAGCGCATCGCGCAGCGCATCTTCGATCGCCTTGCGCTCGCTTGCCTGGTTATGCATCGCGTCGGCATAGAAGCGATAAACCCCGCGCCCGGCGTCCTTCGCCGCATAGAGCGCAAGGTCGGCGTTGCGCACCAGCGCCGACGAGCCGATGCCGTCGCTTTCCGAAATGGCGATGCCGATCGACGATCCGATGCGGATGCGCTCGCCTTCGATCAGAAAGGGCTTGGCAAGGCTCAGGATGATCGCATTGGCGATCCCCGCCAGCTTTTCGACCTGGGTGATCTGCGGCAACACGATCTGGAACTCGTCGCCGCCCAGTCGACCAACCTGCCCCTTGTCGCCGACGACCTGCGTCAGCCGCGCCGCGACCTGTTGCAGCAACTGGTCGCCGACCGGATGCCCCATCGTGTCGTTGACCGCCTTGAACCGGTCGAGGTCCATCAGCAACAGCGCGCAGGGCTGCGCCTGGCCGATATGATTCTTCAGCGCGCGCTCGAGCAGATCGGTGATGTGCAGGCGGTTCGCGAGGCCGGTCAGCGTGTCGTACCGCGCGAGCTGATTGATCTGCTGTTCGGACTTGCGCTTTTCGGTGAGGTCGGTGCCGCTGCCGCGAAAGCCCTGGAAATTACCGAGCGCGTTCGAAATCGGATGGCCTGAAATCGACCACCAGCGCTCCTCGCCCGCGACCGCCGCCTGGACCGTCAGGTCGTTGAACGGCGTCCGCGACGACAGGCTGAAGCCCAGCGTGCGCTCCTCGCTCTCGTCGGCGCCGCCGCGCTTGCGGATCATGTCGGTAAAGGGGCGCCCGAGCAGGTCTTCGGCCGGCCGATCGAGCTTCGCCGCGACGGTCGGCGAAATATAGACGAGGTCGCCGTTGCGGTCGGTTTCCCAGAACCAGCCGCGTCCGGCGCGCTCGAAATCGCGCATCAGTCCAAGCGCCCGCTGCTGCTCGCTTCCCGACTGGCGGCGCACGCGCGTCGCGCGCCGCTGATGCCGGATATCCTCGCGCATCATCACGACCAGCATGCCGAGGAAGATGATGCCCGCAATCCCGAACGGCCAAGATGCGATCCCGATCGCGCCACCGATCGCGGTGCCGCCGGCAAAGGCAAAGAAGGCCGGACGCACAATCGCCGCCGCGGCCGCGGCTACGAGGACGGTACCCAGCCGGATTGCCGAAAAGGCATCGAGGTGGGACAGTGCGTCAGGCGTCCCGAGCGCTGCGAAGGTGCCGATTGAAACGAAGAATGTTCCTGCGCCGACCAGCGCCAGCGAGGCGGCGGCAAGCGTCGGCAGCCATTCGATCCGATGCGCCCAGCGCAAGCGCGAGCATTGGCCGATAACGGTAAGCGCGACATCGCACAGCAGTCCGGCAACCAATGTGGCCCATTGCAGCGGATGCGATAGGAAACCCGACAGGCCGGGGACGAAAGCAAAAGCGAAGAAGGCCACGGTCCGGCCGATCAGCACATAGTGCCACAGCTGCGCGACGCGCATCATGCGCCCAACGAATTCGGGTGTCTGCAACAGCGATTCGTCGTCGGACGACCCGCCGCTTGCGCCCCGGCTGATGCTGTGCCTGACCCCCAATGTGTTCGCCAATCCCGCTATCTGGTCCCGCCCACCGCTCTGTCGCCGGCGGGGTTTCCAAATCCTTACCGCGGGCGGATCGTTAACCCCATTGCTGTGCCAAAATGGAAGGGGTTGGGTTTCGCTTCGCAACGGGTTACACCGGGGCATGCCCGCCGTCCGCCTCTTGCCGCCCGATCGCTTTTTCGACCGCCAGCAGTGGGCGGCCATCACCAAGCCCTCCGCCTGGTACGGTATCTGGCTCGTCGCGCACGGCTGGATCGTCAGCGTCGCTGCCATCGGCCTGGCGGCGTGGAGCGGCAATCCCCTGGCCTGGCCGCTCGCCGTCATCATCGTCGGCGGACGCCAGCTCGGCTTTGCGATCCTGATGCACGATGCAGCACATGGCGCGCTACACCCCAATCGCAAGGTCAACAATTTCCTGGGACAGTGGCTCACCGGAGCGGCGGTCGGATCGGATCTGATCGCCTATCGCACCTATCATCTCCAGCACCACAAATATACGCAGCAGACCGAAGACCCCGACCTTGCGCTGTCCAAGCCATTCCCGACCACCCGCGCCAGCCTGATGCGCAAGATCGTCCGCGACCTGACCGGACAGACATTTTTCAAACAACGCATCGCCCAGTTCCGCTTCGCCTTCGTGGGATTGAGGGCGATGCTTCGCGGCGAACGGGCGGAGAAAAGAAGGGCGAGCACCAAGGCGGGAACGCCTTTCAACAAGCAATCCGACGATGGCGTCACATCGCCCATGGACGATCTTGCCGGCGCGATGACGGTTACGCGGTCTGTCGGCCGCTTTCTGCTCGTTCAGGCCATACTGCTCGCGGCGTCGCTGCTGCTCTACGGCTGGACGCCCTATCTGCTCTGGTTTGCCGGACTGGCGACGACCTTTCAGCTCTATCTGCGCATCCGTAACATCGCCGAACATGCCTGCACCGCGACAGGGAGCGACGATCCCTTCAGCCACGCGCGCACGACGCATGCCGGCTGGCTCGCGCGCGCGACGGTTGCGCCATATTGGGTGAATTATCATGCCGAGCATCACCTCTTCATGGGCGTGCCCTGCTATCGCCTGCCCCAAGTCCATGCCGCGCTCGGCCGCGCCGGCAAGCATGATGCGATGACCATCGCGCCGAATTACGCTGCGGTGCTGCGTCAAGTTACCGCTGCGGCCTGATCGGCCAATATCAGCACGCCGTCGGCCAGCCACCGAGCGAGCAGCGCAGCCAGCGTTTCCATGGCGGTCGCTTCCTCAACTTCGTTCACTAAATGCGCGCTGATATCCGCGAAACTGGCGCCGCGCCCGATCCGCACCAGCGTAGCCGCCTCGACCGCGGCCAGACTGCGAAAATGCGGCTGGAGTCCGTTGCGCCACACCAGCACATCCACGGGAGCTGCAAGAACCGCAACCGCCGGAGGGGCTTCGCCGGCGTCGAGCGCGCTCCACAGCGCGGCGCTATTATGGTCCATCGCGAGCAGCCGCGCCGAGGGATGCAGCGCTAGGCCGGCCCCGACCCATTGCTCGCCGAGCATGCCGATCGCGCCGGCATCGAGTGGCGGCGTATCGGGCGCGTCGAAGGCATGGCGCAGCGCCCAGTCCAGCCGGGCAAGTTCGGCCAGTTCGCCGTCTTCCTGAAAATGATGCGCGACGAAGTCGGGCAACGCAGCACCATAATAGCGCAGATTGCGTGTCGTCGACGGGTGCGCCTTTACATAGGCATCGGCGATATGGCCGAATTGCGCATCGCCCAGATAGGCATGCAGCCGCTCGAAATGATCGGCGAGGACGCCGGTCAGGCTCGCGCGGTAATTGTTGCGATAGATGCCGATCCGGCGGGCCGCGCCGACTCGCGCGTCATCGACGATCAGGGCTTCGGCATCCACGTCCTCGCCCATGATCGCGGCAAGAAAGCGTTGCTGGATGGCGTACAGTGCGTCAGCCACCGACCGGCTCCAGCGCCGACTGCGCCAGCTTGCGGGCCCGTTCGAGTTCGGACAACAGCGCCGCCAGCGGCGGAATGTCGTCATCGCGTTCGATCATCGTCGCGACGGGGCCGACCATCGCAATGGCGCGGGCGTAAAGATCCCATACCGCATCGCATACCGCTGCATCGTGCGTGTCGATGACATAATCGCCCATGTCGCTGTGGCCCGCGAGATGGATTTGCTGGATACGCCCGGCGGGCAAGCCGCTCAGATAGTCCAGCGGATCGAAGCCATGGTTGCGCGCGCTGACGTAGATGTTGTTGACGTCGAGCAGCAGCAGGCAGTCGGCGCGTTCCGCCATTTCAGCCAGAAAATCCCATTCGCTGCGATCGGAGGCGCGAAAGCTGACATAGCTCGACGGATTTTCGATCAGAATGCGCCGCCCCAGATAATCCTGCACGCGGCCGATATTGTCGACGACGCACTGCAATGTCGGTGCATCATAGGGCAGCGGAAGCAGATCATGGCTGTTATGCGCGTTGATCCCGGTCCAGCACAGATGATCCGAAATCCAAAGCGGATCGACCCGATCGGCGAGCGCCTTCAGCGCTGACAGATAGATGTGGTCGAGCGGCTCGTCAGACCCGATCGACAGCGACACACCGTGCATGACGATCGGATAATCGGCGCGAATCCGGTCGAGCGTCGCCATCGGGCGTCCGCCCGGCACCATATAATTTTCCGATATGATCTCCAGCCACTCGACCGGTTGGCGCCGCGCCAGGAAATCGGGATAATGGACGGGGCGCAGTCCCAAACCGAAGCCGGGCGACGGGATCGCGATCCGCTGATCTTGAGGCATGATTGGGCTCGATTAATTCCTCCCGCACGGAGCCGGAGCGCCGTGCGGGAGGGAATGGCATCAGCCGAGGTCGCCGATGACGCCGCCGCCGGTCAGACACTTAGCGGCGGTCATGGCCTTGAAGCCATGGCCCTTGCATTCGTTCTGACCCTTGCATTCGTTGGCCGAGGTCTTGCAGTCAGCCGTACCCTTGCAGCTGTTGACGCCATAGCAATGCACGGTGTCCTTGGCACCGACCGCGGCGCCCGAACTGCCGGCAGGCGCCGGAGCGGCCAGAGCGGCGCCGGCGAGTGCGAGGGCAGTGGCCGAAGCGGCAATGGCAGCGGCGAATTTCGTGTTGGTCATGCTATCCTCCGAAGACGGGATGGAGGGACAATATGTCCGTCCATGCTCCTATATTCGGAGGCGCGCGCGCGAGGTTACAGTCGGCGCTATTCGCCCGCCGCGACGAAACGGCCGCCCGCGCGATCCTTTACCGTGGTCTCGGGATCAAAGATCATGCCGTTCATCGCGACATAGACACCGGGCGGCAGCGTCTGCACCGCCGCCAGCGCAAAGCCCACATTGAACTCGGCATCGCTCGCCCGCACCGACGCAGGCTGCATCGCGCCGGTCAGCACGATCGTCTTGCCCGCAATTCCCGCCAGCGCCCGGCCGGTGACGACCATCGTGTCGGTGCCATGCGTGACGAGAACATGCGCCGAATCGCTCGCGGCGACTGCCGCGCGGATCGCCTCGCGGTCGGCGTCGGTGAGTTCTAGGCTGTCCTTGCGCATCAACTGGGTGACGCGGTGCGGCACATGAACATTATTCTCTCGCAGCATGTCGGGGATCGCCGCCGGCCCGATCTGGAACTCCGACAGCGCGTCGAAATAGACTTTGTCGATCGTCCCGCCGGTGGTGAAGATGTCGATCATGCCAAAGCTTCCGCAATCAGGCGCCGCGTGTTGTCGATCCCGAACAGCGCGATGAAGCTGCCCATGCGCGGACCTGCGCTCGACCCGAGCAGCGTTTCATAAAGCGCCTTGAACCAATCGCGCAGATTTTCAAAGCCATAGGCTTCGCTCTTGCCGATCTCATAGACGATGTTCTGGATGTCGTCGGCCGACGCATCGGCGGAAAGCGCGGCAAGCCGGTCGTCGAGTTCCTTGAGCGCAGCGCCCTCACTGCCCACAGGCTTGCGGCGCTTCAGCGTCGGGGCGACATAGTCGCGGTTGTACGCCATCGCATTGTCGATCAACCGGTCGAGCTCGGGCCAGGTCGCTGCGTCGGCGCCCGCGACATATTGGCCGAGGTAGCGCCAGATCTGGTCCTTCGCCGCATCGGCGCCCATCACGGCGACAAGGTTGAGCAGCAGCCCGAAGGTCACCGGCAGCACCGCGTCGGGCACATCTTCGCCGCGCGCGACATGGACGTGATGCACGGGGTTCCCCAGCTTCTTGTCGGGTTCCTGCGCCGGATAGCTTCCGCGCATCTGCAGATATTCGTCGACCGCCTTCGGGATGACGCCGATATGAAGTTGCTTCGCCGCCTTCGGCTCGCGATAGGCGTAGAAAGCCAGGCTCTCTTCGCTGCCATAGCTCAGCCATTGTTCGATCGACAGGCCATTGCCCTTCGACTTCGAAATCTTCTCGCCCTTTTCGTCGAGGAACATTTCGTAAATCAGCCCCTCGGGCTTGCGTCCGCCCAGCGCCTTGGCGATCTTGCCCGACTGGATGCCGCTGTCGGTCAGATCCTTGCCGTACATCTCGTAATCGACGCCGAGCGCGACCCAGCGCATCGCCCAGTCGACCTTCCATTGCAGCTTGGCACCGCCCGACAGGATGCTGTGGGTGATCGTCACGCCCTCATCCTCGAACGATACGAGCCCCGCATCGGCATCGACGACCGTCACCGGCACCTGCAGCACGATCCCCGACTTGGGGCTCACCGGGAGGATCGGCGAATAGGTCGCGGCGCGCTCGGCACGCAGCGTCGGCAGCATGATGTCGAGAATATCCTGATTGTGCCGCAGGACATTCTTCAGCGCTTCGTCGAACGCGCCCGAGCGATAGCGTTCGGTCGAGCTAACGAATTCATACTCGAAGCCGAAGCGGTCGAGAAATTCGCGCAGCATCGCATTGTTGTGATGCGCAAAACTCTCATACTTGCCGAACGGATCGGGAATCGCGGTGAGCGGCCGACCCAGATGCTCGCGCAGCATGTCGCCGTTCGGCACATTGTCGGGAACCTTACGCAGCCCGTCCATATCGTCGCTGAACGCCACGAGGCGCGTCGGCAGGCCGCCCGTCAGCGTTTCATAAGCGCGCCGCACCATCGTTGTGCGCAGCACTTCATTGAAGGTGCCGATATGCGGCAGGCCCGAGGGGCCATAGCCGGTTTCGAACAGCACCGGCGCGCCGCCGGGCTTGCCGTCGGGATAGCGTTTGATCAGCTTGCGCGCTTCCTCGAACGGCCAGGCCTTGGACGTTTGCGCGGGCTCGCGCAGCGAAGGATGAAGGTGCAAATCGGTCATGGGGCGCCCATAGCGGCAAGCGCCCCCGAATCGAAAGGCAAAATTGTCCGCCCGCCGCAACGGAACGGCGCCAGACATGGTTACGCCAAATTAACCACGTCCGTCCTAGCCTCGGGCCATGACGAGTCCCCACACTCCCATCACCCGCGCTCACAAGCGTACCCCGGTCGCCATCGAGGTGATCGTCAACGGCGTGCTCAACCAGATCGAAGGGCGCATCTGCGACCTTTCGGAAGGCGGCGCCCGCATCGACGGCGCGAGCATGCCGGCGCGATCCCGCTGCGAAATCCACTACGGTGGCCAGGTCGTCTACGCGATCGTCATGTGGTCCGAATTCGACCGCATGGGCGTGCGCTTTCCCTACGAGCTGTCGCACGGACCGCTGTTTAACGCGCTCGAACGCGCGCGCGGCGCCGCCGGCGCACATCCTGCGCAGATATTTCTGTCAAACCGCAGCCCAGGTTTCGGACGGCGCGGGCTGAGCTGAGCGATCAGAAGGGCGTGATGGTGACGCCGTCGCGCTCATTGTCCCAGATCATCGCCATGATACGCCACCCGCGTTCGGGGTCTTTGAATAGCTGGATCGAATTGATGCCGCGCCTCTCTGGCGGTGAGTCGTCGAGCGCCGAACGCGCTTCATAAGCGCTCCATACGTGCGCCATGTTGCCGAGTACGTCGATCCGCCGGGCAATTTCGAGCTCGAAGAAATCATTCTCGGCAAAGAAGGGCGTCGTATCGCGAGCATAGTCAGCGAGGCCCATGCTACGAAATATCGCGCGGCCATCGGCATCGACGCCCGTTCGGATCTGACGGGCCTCGGGATGGAAGCAATTATCCTGGCGCGACCAGTCGCGCGGCCCCTTCGGGCCCGAAATCATCGCATACATTTCGTCGACCACCGCGCCGATCGCAGCCTCTTCACCCATTGTGTCGCCCCTCTCATCAATCTCCCGCCGAAAGATGGTCGCTTTTCACGCCGCTGCAACCCGAAAGCGTGTCGCATCGATTGCCCGCCTTGCCGCGTTCGCCTTTTGTGCCTAGCGTGGGGCAATGGCGCCCGATCCGCTCTCCCTCCCCGCGATCCACGCGAGCCATGTCGGCATCTGGATCGCCGACGCATCGGGCCGCGTCCAGCGCGTCGGACGCGGCGAAGCGATCGCGGCGGTCGCCGCAACCCCGCATGTCCTGCTCGGCGCGACGCTGACGGGCGACCGGCTCGGCTACCCCGAGCTGTCGGGGCTCGATCTGCTCGAACTCTTCGCCTTCCTCTTTCCCGCGCGCTTCGCGGTACCGACACCGGCGGGGATCGCCGCCGCGATGGGCATCGCCCCGCCCGATAGCGAAGCCGATGTTGCGGCGTTCCTGCCGCGCGCCGCCGCAGCGATGCTCGATCGCGCGGGCGATGCCGCGTGGCCCGAGCGCGAGGGCGCGTGGCACGGCCTGCAGGCGCTGTCGCGCCAGCGCTGGCCGTGGGCGCCACTGCTGCAGCCGCGCATCGGCGCGCCCGAACGCAGCGAGCGCTGGCTGTTCGCGCGGCTGCCCGAATGGGAGGAAGCTGCCCCGCGCCCGCAGCCGCGCCAGGTAACGGTCAATCCCGACGATGTGACCGCCCGGCTCGACCGGCTCACCGGTGATGGCGCCGAACGCCGTGCGGGGCAGCGCGACTATGCCCGCGCCGCCACCGCGATCTTCGAACCGCGCGAACGCCGCGACCGGCCGCAGATGCTGGTCGCCGAGGCGGGCACGGGGATCGGCAAGACGCTGGGCTATCTCGCCCCCGCCAAGCAATGGATCGATCAGTCGGGCGGCAGCGTCTGCGTGTCGACCTATACCAAGGCGCTGCAACGCCAGCTGGCGCGCGAGACCGAGCGGCTGTACCCCGATGCCCGGACGCACCGCGAAAAGGTGGTGGTGCGCAAGGGACGCGAAAATTATCTCTGCCTGCTCAATCTGGAGGATGCGCTGCAAGGCGGCTTTTCGGGCCGCGCGGCCGTTCTGGCGCAGCTCGTCGCGCGCTGGGCGGCGTATACGCGCGACGGCGACATGGTTGGCGGCGATCTGCCCGGCTGGCTGCCCGCGCTGTTCCGCCGCAACGGCACGACCGCGCTGACCGATCGGCGCGGCGAGTGCATCTATGCGGGCTGCCCGCATTTCCGCAAATGTTTCATCGAACGCTCGACCCGCGCGGCAGCGCAGGCCGACATCGTCATTGCGAACCATGCGCTGACGATGGTGCAGGCCGCGCGCCCGCGTGATGGCGGCGCCCCCGCGACGCGGCTGATCTTCGACGAAGGCCACCATCTGTGGGACGCCGCCGACAGCATGTTCGCCGCCGCGCTCACCGGGCAGGAAGCGATCGAGATCCGCCGCTGGGTATTGGGGCCGGAGGGCAAGTCGCGCGGCCGCCGCCGCGGTCTTGCGGCGCGGCTGGCCGACGTCGCAAGCTATGACGAGGCCGGCGACAAGGCGATTCAGGCGGCGATCGAGGCGGCGGGCCAGCTTCCCGGCGACGGGTGGCTCGCGCGCATCGCCGAGAACGGCGCTTGGGGCGCGATCGAGCGGCTGCTCGTCGCCGCACGCGGGCAAGTCTATGCACGCGGCGCCGATCCGAAAAATGCCGACAGCGGCTATGGCCTGGAAACCGAACTTGCCGATCCCGGCCCCGATCTGGTGGCGGCTGCCGCCGACGCGAGCGATGCGATCGAGGCGCTGCTGCGGCCGCTGATGGCGCTCGGCAAGCGGCTCGACGCGTTGGTCGACGATCCGCCCGACTGGCTCGACGGACAGGCCCGCGCCCGCGTCGACGGCGCCCGCGCCAGCCTCGGCACGCGCATCGACACGCTCGGCGCGTGGCTGTCGCTGCTCGGGCGCGTCGGCGGCCCGGCCGATCCCGACTTCGTCGACTGGCTCGCGGTCGACCGTTTCGACGGGCGCGAATATGATATCGGCCTGCACCGCCACTGGCTCGATCCGGCGCGCCCCGTCGCCGATATCGTCTATGCGCCGGCGCAGGGCGTGCTCGTCACCTCGGCGACGTTGCGCAGCGGCGCGCAGGCGGGCGGTGATGCAGGCAGCGGCTGGTCCGACGCCGACATCCGCACCGGGGCGCGGCACATCGACGGCGGCGTCCGGCATTTCGCGGTGCCGAGCCCCTTCGACTATGCGCGGCAGGCCGAAGTGCTGATCGTCACCGATATTGCGCGCGGCGACCTCCCCGCCCTCGCCGGCGCCTACAGCCGCCTGATCGAGGCGTCGGGTGGCGGTGCGCTCGGCCTGTTCAGCGCGATCCGCCGGCTGCGCATCGTCCACGCCCGCATCGCTGACCGGCTCGCGCGCGCCGGACTGCCGCTCTATGCCCAGCATGTCGATCCGCTCGACACCGGCACCCTGGTCGACATTTTCCGTGCCGATCCGCACGCCTCGCTGCTCGGCACCGATGCGCTTCGCGACGGGGTCGATGTGCCGGGTGAATCGTTGCGGCTCGTGGTCATGGAGGGGGTGCCGTGGCCGCGCCCCACCATCCTCCATGCGGCGCGGCGCGCGGCGCAGGGCGGCGGCGCCTATGACGACGCCGTCATCCGGGCGCGCATCGGGCAGGCGTTCGGCCGCCTGATCCGCCGCGCCGACGATTTCGGACAGTTCGTCATGCTGTCGCCCAGCTTTCCGTCGCGGCTGCTCAGCGCTTTTCCCGCCGGGACGCCGATCCGCCGCCTGCCGCTCGACGAGGTTGTGAACCATGTTGCGGCGGCGAACGGCGAACAGCGAAAAAGAGCGTTTGCTGCCTTTTCACCGTCATGAGTTTCCGGCAGAAGGCAGCGCAGCAAGGCTATTGGGCTCGGGGGCTGGCGCAGCGGCGCGGGGAGAGATTTTGAAGACTTTGACTATCCTGCGTCATGCGAAATCGGGCTGGGACGCGACCGTCGAACGCGACTTCGACCGCCCGATCAACGCGCGCGGCCGTCGCGGCGCCGAACTCGTTGGCCAATATGCAAGGCGGCAGGCGATGGCGATCGACCGCATCATCGCCTCGCCCGCGGTGCGCGTGACCGAAACGCTCGATCTGTTTCAACCCGCCGCCGGAATCGATGCAATCGAACCCGATTGGGACCGCCGCATCTATCTTGCCTCGTCGGCGACGCTGATCGATGTAATCCGCGACATGGGCAAGGACGCGCAGAATTTGCTGATCGCGGGCCATAATCCGGGGCTGGAGGATCTGATCCTCGAACTCGTCCCCGAATCGCCCGACGACGAATTGCGCGCCAAAGTCGAGGAAAAGCTACCGACATCGGCGCTCGCCCGCCTCGAACTCGACATCGCCGACTGGCGCGACCTCAATACGAAGAGCGCGCGTTTCGTCGCTTTCATCCGACCCCGCGACCTCGACGCATCGCTGTCGCCCGCGATGGACGACGACTGAGGGGATTTGGCGGCTTCGAGGTGGGAAGCTGCCGCCCTCCATTTTCGTCATCCCGGCGAAGGCCGGGATCTCGCCGGTGCGTTATTCCGTTAGGTCGAGATCCCGGCCTGCGCCGGGATGACGATGCAATTAATGTGATCCTCCGGGTGCCTGCAGTTGCCCAAATTTACCAATACCCGCTAAGGCTGGCGCGCCGGGAGACCGAGCACGCCCCGATGCGGGTGCAGCGCATAGCCTTCGCCCTTGATCGTGTGCAGCATCGGCCAGTCGAAGCCGCGGTCGATCTTGGCGCGCAGCCGCGCGACATGAACTTCGACGCGGTTGGTGCCGGGATCGAAGTCGATCCGCCACACCGCCTTGAGCAGCGCGGCGCGCGACATCGGGCGGCCGGGAACGCGGGCGAGATGGGCGAGCAGGTCGAATTCGCGCTGCGGCAGGCGGATCAGCTTTCCGGCGCGCTCGACGCGGCGGTCGATCAGGTCGATGCGCAGATCGCCCGCACCAAGCTGCCCGGCGGCCAATTGGCTGCGCCGGAGCAAGGCCGCGATCCGCGCCGCCACCTCGGGCAGGTTGCCGCGCCAGCCGAGCGCGTCGTCGGCGCCGCCGGCAAGCGCCGTCAGCCGGGCGGCGGGCGAATCGCGATCGGTCAAAACGAAAAGCGGCCGGCGTCCTGCGACCGAGCGCGCGAGACGGACGGCCGCAAGCGCATCGGCCGCCGCGGCGCCAGCCGATGAGCCCAGGAGCAACAGATCGAAACACTGGCTGAGCCAGGGGCGCAGCCCCGCGTCGGGGTCGGGCAGAATGTCGACCGCACAGCCCGCCGCGACCACCGTCGCGGCGATCCGTGCCGCCACGGCAGGCTCCGGATGATAGAGGGCGACGAGCAACTTCGTGTCGCTTTCTGCCGCCATCCCCGATGGATGCATCGTTCGCCCCTGCCGTGACGCAACTTGTTGTCGCGCCGCCGCCCCACCGGCATTGCACCGCCCCCCTGCTGTGCTAACCGGTAGCCATGACCAGTATCGAATTGCTTGACAGCACCTTCGCCACCCTGCCCGACCTCGTTCGCGCCCACGCCGCCGAACGTCCCGATGCCGTAGCGGCCGCAGACCCGGCGCGGCGATTGAGCTGGTCCGAACTGGATCAGATGGTCGACCGAATCGCCGCGCGGCTGCAGCAGGACGGACTGGCGAAGGGCGACCGGACCGCGATTGCGGGCCTGAACAGCGTTGAACAGATGGCGGTCATTCTCGGCACGCTGCGGGCCGGCGGCGTTGCCGGGCTGATTACCAACAGCGCCACGGGCGAACAGATGGCGGCGATGATCGCTGATACCGGGGCGCGTCACCTGTTCCTCGACAGCACGGCGTCGGCAAGCCTCGAAGGCCAGACCGTCACCGCCAGCGATCGCATCGCGATGGACGGCAGCGACGTCGGCGTCGCGCTGGACGAATGGATGGCGCCCGCAGGCACCACGCCTGCGGCGGTCGCGATCGATCCGCTCGACGGGTTCAATATTATCTATTCGTCGGGGACGACCGGAACGCCGAAGGGGATCGTTCACAGTCACGCGATGCGCTGGCAGCACATCCAGCGCGGCGTCCCGGCCTATGGCCCGGACGCGGTGACGATCCTGTCGACGCCCCTCTATTCGAACACGACGATGGCGAGCTTTCTGCCGACGGTCGGTTCGGGCGGGCAGGTCGTGCTGATGAAGAAATTCGATGCGCGCGGCTTTCTGGAGCTGGCGGAGCGCGAACGCGCCACCAACACGATGCTCGTTCCCGTCCAGTATCGCCGCATCATGGCGCTCGACGATTTCGACCGCTTCGACCTGTCCAGCTTCGTGATGAAATATTGCACCTCGGCGCCCTTCGCCGCCGCACTCAAAGCCGATGTGCTGAAGCGCTGGCCGGGCGGCCTCGTTGAAATCTACGGCATGACCGAAGGCGGCGCGGCCTTCATCCTCGAGGCGCATCAATTCCCCGACAAGCTGCACACCGTCGGAAAGCCCGCACCGGGCCATATCGCTAAGGTCATCGACGAAGAGGGCCAGGAATTACCGCAAGGGTCGGTCGGCGAAATCGTCGGTCGCAGCCCGGCGATGATGACCGGCTACAACAACCGCCCCGATGCGACCAAGGCCATGCACTGGCACGATGCGGAAGGGAATCTCTTCTATCGTCATGGCGACATCGGCCGCTTTGACGAGGACGGTTTCCTGACCTTGATGGACCGCGCCAAGGACATGATCATTTCGGGCGGGTTCAACATCTTCCCGAGCGACCTCGAGGCGATCCTGCTCGCCGACGACCGCGTGGTCGAAGCGGCGGTGGTCGGCATGCCGAGCGAGGAGTGGGGCGAAACCCCCGTCGCTTTCGTTGTGCTGAAACCCGGCGCCGATGCGGAAAGCGTGCGCGCCGATTGCAACGCCAAGGTCGGCAAGACCCAGCGGCTGAGCGCGATCACCACCGTCGACGAACTGCCGCGCAGCCCGATCGGCAAGGTGCTGAAACGCGAATTGCGCGACGCCTACGCCCGGTAGACGGAGCGCGAATTGTTCAGATGGGGCGCCGCTGTCTCAGCGCAGCGCCGCGGCCAGCCGCTCGCGCAGTGCCACCAGCGCGGCGACCGGAATACCCTTCGCTTCACTGTGCGACGCCCGCGCGACCGGGACGTCGCGGGGTATCGCGGCAGCGCCGTCGGGTTCCGACGACAGCGCCTTGCGGGCGCCATCGACCGTATAGCCCTTCACGTGAAGCAGGTGATGGATGCGCTCTGCCAGCGCAATATCGTCGGGCCGGTAATAGCGCCTGCGGCCCGACCGCTGGAGCGGCCGAAGCTGGGGAAAGCGCGTTTCCCAGTAGCGCAGGACGTGGGTCGGCACCCCGATACGGTCTGCGAGCTCGCCAATGGCAAGCATCGCTCCGACCGCCTTGCCGTCCCCGTTGCGGCTATCGTGATCGCCCATCGGATACGACCGGCTTATTTGCCCGCAACGCGGGCGCGCATCGCCTGGCTGGCGCGAAAGGTCATCACCCGGCGCGGCAGGATCGGAACCTCGATCCCCGTCTTGGGATTGCGGCCGACGCGTTCGGCCTTGTCGCGCAGCACAAAGGTGCCGAAGCCCGAAATCTTCACATTCTGGCCCGCGGCCAGCGCGTCCGACATATGCGCGAGAATCGATTCGACGATCGTCGCCGATTCGTTTCGCGACAGGCCGACCTGCTGATTGATGCGCGCGGCAATGTCGGCGCGGGTAAGCGTTCCTGCTGTCATAATTGACCCCTCCCCTCCTGAAGCGGATGCACAAGAGGAACCCAGACAGCCCCCACCGTCGCGAGTCCCGGGATTATATGTAACAAAAGCGAATTAATCCGCCAAACTTAAACGGATGGAGCGTGGAGTTGATGCGACGAGCGTCGAAAGCCCGTTCGTGGACTGCAAAAACTAGACGCGCAGGACCGCCGCACCCCAGGTAAAGCCGCCGCCCATCGCCTCCAGCACGACCAGATCGCCGCGCTTGATGCGCCCGTCGCGCACCGCAAGGTCGAGCGCCAGCGGGACCGAGGCCGCCGACGTATTCGCATGCTGATCGACCGTCAGCACGACATGGTCGGCGGGCAGGCCCAGCTTTTTCGCGGTGGCGTCGATGATGCGCTTGTTCGCCTGATGCGGAACGACCCAGTCGATATCCTCGGCCTTCAGCCCGACGTCTGCCAGCACCTCGCCCAGCACATTGGCAAGATTGGTGACGGCATGACGGAACACTTCGCGGCCCTGCATCCGTACATGGCCAACGGTGCCGGTGGTCGAGGGACCGCCGTCAACGTAGAGCATGTCGCAATATTGCCCCTCGGCGTGCAGCCGCGTCGCGAGGATGCCCTGGTCGTCCGCGACGTCCTTTGCCGACAACACGACCGCCCCCGCACCGTCGCCAAACAGGACGCAGGTCGTGCGGTCCTCCCAGTCGAGGATGCGGCTGAAGGTTTCGCTGCCGATCACCAGCGCATGTTCGGCCGCGCCGGTGCGCAGCATCGAATCGGCGACCGAGACGGCATAGAGAAAGCCGGAACAGACCGCCGCCACGTCGAACGCGATGCAGTCTGGCGCGCCGAGCAGCGCCTGGACCTTGGTGGCGGTGGCGGGGAAGGTGTTGTCGGGCGTCGCGGTCGCGACGATGATCAGGCCGATGTCCGCAGGCGACAGACCCGCTGCCTTCAGCGCCTCACGCGCCGCATCGGCGCCCAGCGTCGCGGTCGTTTCATCGGGTTCGGCGATATGGCGAAAACGGATGCCGGTGCGTTCGACGATCCATTCGTCGCTGGTATCGACGCGTTCGGCGAGTTCGGCGTTGGAAACGCGGGTGCGCGGGAGCGCCGAGCCGGTGCCGGCGAGGACAGCGCGCCGGGTCATGCCGCGGCGTCGCTGCGGAAATTGGCAAGATCCTCGGTCACCTGGCGTGTAATGTCCTTTTCGACGAGTTCGGCGCACAGATGCACGGCGTTCGCGACGCCCTTTGCATCGGCGCTGCCGTGGCTCTTGAGTACCACGCCGTTGAGGCCGAGGAACACCGCGCCATTGTGATTATTGGGGTCGAGATGGTGGCGCAGCAATTCGGTCGCCGGCCGCGAGATCAGAAAACCGATCTTCGACCGCACCGACGAGGTGAAGGCGCGCCGCAGCAGATCGGTCACGAACCGCGCGGTCCCCTCGATCGTCTTGAGCGCGATATTGCCCGAAAAACCATCGTGGACGACGACATCGACATTGCCGCGCGACAGCTTGTCGCCCTCGATGAAACCCGCGAACTCCATCGGCAGCCCGGTGGCATCGCGAAGGATCGCGGCGGCGTCGCGAATTTCGTCGGTGCCCTTGAGCTCTTCGGTCCCGATATTGAGCAGCGCGACGCGCGGACGCTCCAGCCCCATCGCGGTGCGCGCATAGGCCGCGCCCATCACCGCAAACTGGACAAGATTGTTGGCGTCGCAGTCGGTGTTCGCGCCGAGATCGAGCATGACGACGTCATTGTCGCCGAGCGACGGCAGCAGTGCCGCGAGCGCGGGTCGGTCGATGCCGGGCATGGTGCGCAGCGCCAGCTTCGACATCGCCATCAGCGCGCCGGTGTTGCCCGCCGAAACGGCGCCGCCGGCATCGCCGCGCTTCACCGCATCGATGGCGAGTCCCATCGAGCTGCCGCGGCCGCTCCGCAGTGCCTGACTGGGCTTGTCCTCGCCGGACACGACCTTGTCGGTGTGGATGATGTCCGACGCGGCGCGCAGATTGGGGTGGTTGTCGAGCGCAGCCTTGATCTGCTGCTCGTCGCCGACGAGCAGGAACCGCAGGCCGTCGTGCCGGTGGCGCGCCATCGCCGCGCCGGCGAGCATCACGCGCACGCCGACGTCACCGCCCATCGCATCGATCGCGATTCGCGGTGTAAGGCTCATACCAACGCCCTCCGGCTAATGCTTAGGCGCCAGCCGAAACCACTTCGCGGCCGTTATAATGGCCGCAGGCGTTGCAAAGGTTGTGCGGACGCTTCAGTTCGCCGCAGTTCGGGCATTCCTGATAGGCCTCGACCTTCAGGCTGTCGTGGCTGCGACGCATGCCGCGCTTCGAGGGCGAGGTTTTTCGCTTGGGGACGGCCATTTTAAATCCTGCATTCTCAAATGTTTATACGAATCGGCAAACCCGGTGTTGTCACCCCCCGATGCCGGGGAATGACTGGCCCGCCCGCCGCGCCGAAAACCATAACTGCTTTGGAACTGCAGTATAATCTTCCGCCGGAAGGTGCCTCAACGCCTGATGGTGTCGGGTGCCGGATCGGGCGCGGCTATAGCGTTTTTGCCCGCAAAGGCAACCCCCTCGCCGCGCGTCGGAACCCGGGCGGATGCACCTTCCCCGTCGCCCCTTGCCGCGGACGCGCGCCGGTGCCACATCTGCACCCGGTCGCGCCAGCACGAGCGCCGGCCGATAACAAGAGGGGGAATTTCATGTTCATGTTGCCGATCAGCCTGACCATCGCCGCGGGCGCCGCCCTGCTCAACCTCTGGCTCGCGACCCGCGTCGGGCGCGTGCGCGGACAGGAAAAAGTCTCGATCGGCGACGGCGGCAACGACCGGCTGATTCGCCGCATGCGCGCACAGGCCAATTATGTCGAGAATACGCCCTTCGTCCTGATCCTGCTTGCGCTGGTCGAACTGGGGATCGGCTCGTCGATCTGGCTGTGGGCGGTGGGCGCGCTCTATCTCGTCGGGCGCATCCTGCACGCGATCGGCATGGACGGCATGATGTGGGGCCGCATGGTAGGCACCATCATCACCATGCTGACCCTGCTCGGCCTGGCGATCACCGCACTGCTCTCGGTCTATCTGACCCCGACGAAAATCGTCAGCACCGAAGTCACCGAAACCGTCGCCATCCAGCCGAAATGAAATAGCGCTGGCCCCGCGCGTAAGGGCGGCGCCTCAGCCGCCCACAACGCCGTCGGCGACATAGGGGTTGGTGCGCCGTTCCTGCGCAAAGCTGCTGTGCGGACCATGGCCGGGCAGGAAGATGGTGTCATCGCCGAGCGGCCACAGCTTGCCGGTGATCGAATCGATCAGTTGCTGATGATTGCCGCGCGGAAAGTCGGTACGCCCGATCGACCCCTGGAACAGCACGTCGCCGACGATCGCGAGCTTCGAGGGGCCGTGATAGAAGACGACGTGGCCGGGCGTGTGGCCGGGACAATGAATGACGTCGATCGTCAGATTGCCGACTTTAACCGTGTCGCCATCGACCAGCCAGCGGTCGGGCTCGAACACCTCGCCCGTCATGCCGAAGCGCGCGCCATCCTCACCCAGCCGCTCGATCCAGAAACGATCGTCCTCGTGCGGCCCTTCGACCGGCACGCCCAACTCCCGGGCGAGCACCCCCGCCTGCCCGCAATGATCCATATGACCGTGGGTGACGAGAATCTTTTCGACCTCGACCCCCGTCTGCCGGATCGCCTCGCGCAGCTTGGGCAAGTCGCCGCCGGGATCGACGAGCGCCGCCTTGTTGGTTTCGGTGCACCAAAGGAGGGTGCAATTCTGCTGAAAGGCGGTGACCGGGACGATGGCGGCCTTGAGCGGCGGGTTGGGAGCGTTCATGCTCGCAGATGTGGGGAAATGCCGCGCAAATGGCAAGCAGGCGCGAGCGCTGACGAAGAACCGCGCCACGACCTTTGCCGCTGCATCAGGGGTTGAAGGTTCCCGAACAGCCCCCATTTACCCGGTGCGGGCCGGGCCCCTCTGGCGATCCCAGGATCGTGATGTCGGACCGCATCGAGCGTGCTCGGTGCGTGATCGGCCATGGCCTTCGCTCTCCGCGCACCCTCGATGGATCGAAATCTTTCCACGAGGTGACCATGACAACTGCCCACAATATGCCCTGCCCCATCTGCAAGGTTCCGCTCGCGATGAGCGACCGGCAAGGCGTTGAAATCGACTATTGCCCGCAATGCCGCGGGGTATGGCTCGATCGCGGCGAACTCGACAAGATCATCGAACGGAGCGCCGCCGAAGCTGCTCCGCGAGCGGCAGCGCCGCCGCCCGCTTACGGCCATGGCAACGACTATCGCCGCGGCTATCCCAAGCGGCGAAAGTCCTTCCTGGAAGAATTGTTCGACTGATTCCCGGCGACGGGCGCGCCATTCGGGTGGCGCGTCCGTAGTACTTTAAAACGGCAGCGAGCATCCGGCGACTGGCTTGCCGCCCTAGCGCAGCGTCATCGTGTCGCCTTCGACATTCACCGCAGCGAGCTTTGCAAGATAGCTTTGGCCGAGCAGCGACACCCCCATGTTGGCATCGACCACCGCCGCCTCGACATTGCGGATCGTGATTCCATCGACCTCGACACTGTCGAGAAGGACCGTCCGCAGCGGCACCGCGCCGCCCGCGGTCTGGGCCGTGCCGCCGATCGGCAGACGGTCGACATCGATGCCGATCGCCTCGGCATCGTTCCGCGTCAGCGCGACGAGCGATGCGCCGCTATCGACCAGCATGCGAACCTGCCTGCCTTGGACAAGGGTGTCGGCATAGAAATGCGAATCGGATGCCCGCCGGATCCGGACTTCGCTGGGCCGCGCGGCGGCGTCGCTGGCGGCCACAGCGGCCTTATCCCGCGCGCCGGTCGTCCAGTTACTCTCGCCGGCATAAGGGTCCACCGGCGCTTTCGGCACGTCGGCGACCTGCCGGCCGGCGATGCTCGCCATGCCGATCGATATGCCTGCGATCCCGGCTACCAGGGCAATGAAACGCCTCACCATGCCCGGCTTATTCGCAAATCGGGGTTGGAGAATGGTTAAATGGCGCCGCGATTCTATGGTTCGGCCAGGCCGCCGGCTGCCTGATCGATGAAGGCGCGCCATTGCGGCTCCCCGCCCCGGATGCTGTAGGCTATCCGCGCGCAGGCATAGGGGCGTCCCGGCCGGTTGTCGGCATCGAAGGCGGCGATTGGCCACAGGCGCTCGGCATCGGCGTGATCGGACCAGCAAACGATTGCCTCGGCCTCCTGCCCCGCATCGACCAGCGCCCGTTCGCCCGCATCGAGCGTGGCCGCGTCCCAACCCAAAATCACGCGCTGCAGTTTTGCCGGAGCGCGCAACGCTGATGCAAAGGGGCTTGTCTGTGCACCGAGCAGCCGTTCGACCCGCGCGCGGTCGGCGGTAGCCAGCCAGCGCCCGCCGAGCATCGGCACCCATTGCCGCGGATCGCGCGAGCGGAGTGCCGGAAACAGCGCATCGGCCGCAGCGGCAAAGCGAGCCGTCCACGGCGAATCCGCGGCGAGCGGGCGAAGCTTCCATGCCGCCGGCGCGACATCGGCGCGCAGTTGCCGTTCCACCGGCCGGTCGCGAACCCTGTCCGCCATCACGATATCGAGCGTCGGCGCCGCATCGGCCGCGCATTGCACGCCCGCGCAGCGCGCCGTCTGCGCGGTCAGGCGCAGCCATTGCGGCATCGGCGCACGCGGCGCACCGGAACTTCCCGCATCGACAAATTCGCGCGAGGCCGGGTCGAAGACCATCCGCGCGGGCCCGCCGCGCATCGGCCGGCCCGGCACGTCGCCGCGATAGGCAATCGACACCCCGGCATAGATGGCGTCCACATCGGCGTAGAGGCGGCCGTTCCACGCGATAGCTTCCAGACGCACACACAAGCCCGGCTGCGCCGCAGCGGCTTCGGCCAGCGTCATCGTGCGCGCATTATCTTCCGGGCAGGAGGCCGGACCGGCGGCGGCCAGCGCGGCGGGAGCAAGCAGGGCGAGCGGCGCGATCATCCTTCCCCTCTACCGCGCCCGCGCTGCACCGGTCATGAACCGGGCGAAAGAAGGGCGCTGCGCATCCAGGCGGGTGCTTTCGCCGGATCGATGCCCTCGACGCGCCGATGCTCCACCGACCAGCCGAGTTCGGGATAGGCAATGACCTGACGCTTTTCGTCGGCTTCGGCGATCGGCACGACGACGAGCCGGCGATTGACCTTCTGCCGCCAATTCATCCGCGCGGTATTTTCCTGTCCGACGTAACAGCCCTTGGAAAAACTCACGCCGTTCAGTTCGGCGGCATTGCATTCGAGCCACAGCGTCGTGCCGTCGCCGAGTTCGGCGCGCCCTTCGGTGACGCCGAGCGCCAGGCGGTGCGCGCGCCACGGCGCCTCGACGCCCGCCGCGCCGTCTTCGTCGGCGGGAGCAAGCCAGCGTTGCCCGAGTTCGGCAAGCCGCGGGTCGACGACGCCAAGATCGCCCTCGGGCGCCCAATGAACCCGCAAAACCTCTTCGCGCTCGGTCGTAATCGAGCGGCGCAGGCGATAGAGCGTCAGGCGCCGGGTCAGATCGTCGGCAGCCGCCGCTTCGCAATCGATCAGCACATCCGCCTCGTCGGCCCAGATCAGAAAGTCGAACAGCGCCTTGCCCTGTGCGGTCAGCAGCGCCGCCCATACCGGCAGATTGCCCGACACGTCATTGGTGACGAGGCCTTGCAGAAAGCCGCGGACATCGTCGCCCGACAATCGGATCAGCGCGCGGTCGTTGAGGGTGGTATTGGCCATGCCGATAATTTAGGGGCGGGGCAGCCAAAGCCAAGCCACGATTTGCCCGAGAGCCCGCCATGACCGATCGCCTGACCATCCGCCGCCCCGATGACTGGCACGTCCATCTGCGCGATGGCGCGATGCTGGCGCATGTCGCGCCCTATACCGCGCGCCAGTTCGCGCGGGCGATCGTCATGCCCAATCTGTCGCCGCCGGTGACGACGGTGGACGCTGGCCGCGCCTATCGCGAACGGATTGTCGCGGCGGTCCCCGCGGCGCTCGATTTTACCCCGCTGATCGTCGCCTATCTGACCGACGGCACCGATGCGGAGGAAATGGCGCGCGGCCATGCCGAGGGCGTGTTCACCGCCGCCAAGCTCTACCCCGCGCATGCAACGACGGGCAGCGCCCGCGGCGTGACCGATGTCGCGAACATCATGGGCGTGCTCGAACGCATGGCCGATATCGGCATGCCGCTCCTGATCCACGGCGAAGTCACCGACCATGACGTCGACATCTTCGACCGCGAGGCGGTATTCATCGATCGCACGCTCGCACCGCTCGTCGCGCGGCTGCCCGAGCTCAAGATCGTGTTCGAACATATCACGACGGCGGAGGCGGCGCAGTTCGTCGCCGATGCGCCCGCCAATGTCGCCGCGACGATCACGCCGCAGCATCTCCATATCAACCGCAACGCGATGCTGGTCGGCGGCATCCGCCCGCACGCCTATTGCCTGCCCGTCGCCAAGCGCGAGCATCACCGGCTCGCGGTGCGCGCCGCCGCGACTTCGGGCTCGCCCAAATTCTTCCTCGGCACCGACAGTGCGCCGCACGCGGTGCATACCAAGGAAGCGCCGTGCGGCTGCGCCGGCATCTTCAACGCCCCCTTCGCGCTCGAAAGCTATATCGCGGCGTTCGACGAAGACGGCGCGCTCGACCGGTTCGAGGGTTTTGCGAGCGAACATGGCCCGCGCTTCTATGGCCTGCCGCTCAATCAGGGTACGATCACGCTCGAACGCGGCGCGACCGTTGTTCCCGACCGGATCGGCGATGTGGTGCCCTTCCATGCCGGCGAAACGCTCAGCTGGAGGGTCGTCTAAGCCCACGGCAATCTCATAGACCCTAGGCGATCTCGACCATCCGGTCGGTGCGCATCTTGCGCCACATGTCGAAACTGAACACCGCAATGCTGATCCAGATCAGCAGGAAGCAGGCCAGTTGCACGGACTTCAGCGGTTCGGCGAAGACGAAAAGGCTCAGCAGGAATTGCAGTGTCGGCGCCAGATACTGGACGAAGCCGAGCGCTGCATAGCTCATCCGCCGCGCGGCGGTGGCGAAGAGGAGCAGCGGCACCGCGGTGACGATGCCCCCCGCCATCAGCAGCAGGCTGATTTTCGGGTCCGATCCGAAACCGCGCCCGTCGCCGATCCACAGATACCAGGCCGACGCCGCGAGCGCCAAGGGCATGAGCAGCGTCGTTTCGATCGCGAGACCGGGCAATGAACCTACGGGCACCACTTTGCGCAGCAGGCCATAGAAGCCGAAACTGAAGGCGAGCGTCAGGCTGATCCACAGCGTGTCAAGCGCACCGCCGAGCAGGATCGCCACCCCGACGGCGGCGATCGCGACCGCCACCATCTGCAATCGCGACAGACGCTCGCCGAGGAAGACCATTCCCAGCATCACATTGACCAGCGGGTTGAGATAATAGCCGAGGCTGGCGGCCAGGACATGATCTGTGAAGATCGAATAGATATAAACGAGCCAGTTCACCGCGATCAGCAGGGCGCTCGCCAGCAGCATCCGCAGCACTCGCCAATCGCGCAAGGCGACGAGATAGTCGGCGATCTGCCGCCGGAATGCCATGATGAAGAAACAGAGCGGCAGCGACCAGACGATGCGCTGCGCCAGCACCTCGACCGGCGGCACGCTGGCCAGCAGCTTGAAGAACAGCGGGACGAAGCCCCAGATGCCATAGGCGGCGAGCGCGAAGGGCAAACCGTTCTGCTGGCTGCGTTCCATTGATCAATCCAGAGAATTATCTGCGTGCGAGTCGGACTGCGCGATCACCCGGTGATTTTCTGGACCAGTTTCATATTTTCGTTTCTGATCCACCCAGGGATAAGAAACGCGTCGATCAGGAGCCAGAGGCCGACAATCCCGAGAAACACAAAACCGACGCCAATGATAACGGTCATCCACCCGAGGAGGAATAAGAGGAGGAGGAGGATAGCGGTAAACGCTTTGCCTGCATAAAAGCGATGCGCACCTAATCCGCCCAAAAAGAACCAAAGCAAGTAAGCAACCCCAACCGACTTCTTGTTGGCTTCAAACATCATGGTAGAAAGTGCCGCATCCCGCGCCGAGTTATCCGACATTATCGCCCCCGTTAATTTCTCTGGGTTACTACAGCCAAGATCGAGGGCAATG
The DNA here is from genome assembly GCF_001468495.1 of Sphingopyxis sp. A083. NCBI lineage: Bacteria > Pseudomonadati > Pseudomonadota > Alphaproteobacteria > Sphingomonadales > Sphingopyxidaceae > Sphingopyxis > Sphingopyxis sp. A083. The sequence goes on from NZ_LNSK01000007.1 coordinate 53,817, forward strand.
CAACAGGCTGCGCGCCGCGTCCGCATCTTTCGGTTCGTCGACGACAACACTCAATTCGTCTTGTTGCCCAAGGTTCATGCAACGCTGTGCGGACCCTTCTCGTTGTTTCGGGTGAAGCGCTCGTTCCCGAACGGTCGAGACGCGAACCAGGAAAGGACAGGATATGGCTATTCTTACCAAAGGCATGATGGGCGCGATTGCCGCCGCCAGTGTCGTCGCGACCGCCCCCGCCTATGCCGGCATGGCAACCGCCGCCCCGGCGCAGGGCTATCACAAGAGCGAAGCTACCGCCGACTTTTACAAGCGCAAGCATCACGACCGCCGCTATTACGCTAGCCGCGACCAGCGCGTCGGCGCCAACACGCGGATCTGGCGCGGTAACGACGGCCGATATTACTGCAAGAAGGATAATGGCACCACCGGCCTGTTGATCGGTGCCGCGGTCGGCGGCCTTGCCGGTCACGAAATCGCCGGCAGAGGCGACAAGCTGCTCGGCGTGGTCCTCGGCGCAGGCGCCGGTGCGCTCCTCGGCCGTGAGATCGACCGCGACAAATATCGCTGCCGCTAATTGACGGAAACCGTCCGGGTGCGGGTCCGAGACCCCTCCATCCGCACTCTGTGATGGCGAGGGCGTCGGTTCCTGCCGACGCCCTCAAGGCCGATCGCGCGGCCGCGGCGCGTGTTTCGGCTTGCCCGCCAGCCTGCTTTCTCCCAGAAGCATCGGCCACTGCTGCGGGAGAATATCGATGCTTAACGGCCCCCTGCTCGTCACCGAGCGGCTGATCCTCCGCCCGCCCGCGGCCGAGGATTTCGACGCCTTCGCCGAAATGTGCGCCGAAGAGGAGACAATGACCTTCATCGGCGGCAGCTGCGCCCGATCGCAGGCGTGGCGCCAATGGTGCACGCTCGCGGGGGCATGGCATATCCGCGGCTTTTCGATGTTTTCGGTGCTCGAACGCGCAAGCGGCGAATGGGTCGGGCGGCTCGGCCCATGGGAGCCCGACGGCTGGCCCGCGCCTGAAATCGCCTACGGCGTGCGCGCCAAGTTCGCCGGGAAAGGCTATGCGTTCGAGGGGGCGGTCGCGGCCTGCGACTTCGCGGTCGAATTCCTCAAATGGCCCGAGCTGATGCACAGCATCGCTCCCGACAATGTCCGCTCGCAAGCGCTGGCCAAGAGGCTGGGCGCGACCAACAGCGGCCCGACGCACCTCCCCGCCCCGTTCGAACAGACCCGCGTCGATGCCTGGACGCAAAGCGCCGAGGCATGGCGGATCAAACGCAAGGAGTTCCAGCCATGAGCGATCGTCACATCGACCCCGAACGCGCGCAGTTCGACGCGTTCAAGGCCCTGCCGCGCGATACGCCGATCCACATGCTCAACCTCGTCCGCTTCAAGGACAGGGCGACCTATCCCGACGATCACCCCCTCGCCGGCAAAGCGCTCACCGGCGCGGAAGCCTATGCCAACTATGGCAAGGACAGCAGCGCCGTCTTTTCGCGCGTCGGCGGCAGTGTCGTTTGGAGCGGCATGATGGAGGCGATGGTGATCGGCCCTCTGGCGGAGCATTGGGACGCGATGTTCATCGCCCGCTATCCGAACAGCGGCGCCTTCATGGAAATGGTCACCGATCCGGTCTATCGTCAGGCGGTTGTCCACCGTCAGGCGGCGGTCGAAACCTCCCGTCTGATCCGCTGCGCGAGCAATCCGTCTCGGTCCGAGACAGTTTTCGGCTAACAAAGTCTTACCAATTAACGCTTTTTGCTCACATCTTCTTAACCAGCTTCCGGCAAGTCCGGGTGAGAGATTAAGGGAGTGTTAGCAATGATCGTCCGGGGAAAATGGCTGATTGCCGGCCTGCTGATGGCCGCGGCCCCGCTCGCGGGGTGCCGCGACAATCCGCAGGCAAAGGCCGACCTCAAACCGCTCGACGACGGGCTGACCAATGAAGACCCCGCGCTGAAGGGCGCGCTTGAAGACAAGATCATGGTCGATCCCAAGCTGGCCGGGCAGGCGAACCGCAATGCGGCGACCCCGGGCAACCGGCCCGTCGACGGCGGCGTTCCGGGCGTAGCGAGCGGCAAGGCGGCCGCGGCGGCCGAAGCGGCGGCGGCGCAGGCCGCGGGCAAGCTGCTCGCCGCGCCCAAGGCGCTGCCGTTCGAGGAAGGTTGCAACGGCGATTGCGCCGCCAAGCGCCCGGTCACCATCGGCGCGCTGGCGCGCGAACAGCAAAAGGGCAGCTGCGACGCCAAGCTGACCTACGGCAACCAGTGGGTCGACCGTCTGCCGCCCGCGTTCAAGCTCTATCCGCGCGCGACGCTGCGAGAGGCGGCAGGGGTGGCCGGCGGAAAGTGCAACATCCGCGTCGTCAATTTCCAGACCGCCGCCTCGATCCAGGGCGTTCTCGACTATTATCACACGATGGCGGTGCGTGCGGGTTATACGAGCGACCACCGGGTGCGCGGCAACGAACATATTCTGGGCGGAACGAAGGGCGATCTTGCCTATGTCCTGTTCATCCGCACCGATGGCGGGATGACCGACGTCGATCTGGTCGCGTCCGGCGGCAAATAACGCCGCATTCGCAGGCCAACAAAAACCCCCGGGAGCGATCCCGGGGGTTTTTGTTGGCCGATGGCCGGGGCGGTCGATCAGACCTTGTCGCCAAGCGCGCCCTGCACCTTGCCTTTCAGATTCTGGGCTTCGCCCTTGCGTTCCTGAAGTTCGCCTTCGGCGCGCAGGCGTTCATTGTCGGTCGCCTTGCCGATCGCCTGTTTGGTGTTGCCGATCGCTTCGTTGGTCAGGCCTTTCGCCTTTTCCGTCAGTTCACCCATGGGGAGTCTCCTTTGCTGCAAGAGGCGATCGCGCCTCTTGTCAAATCAACGACTTGCACCCGGGCATTGTTCCCTCACCGCGGGATGAAACGAGACGAAGCGTCGACCGGACGGCTCAGGCAGCCCGCGCGTCCCGCTGCTGCATCAGCAGCGCGCGCAGGCCCATCCGAACCGGCGGCAGCGCGCCAAGCCGCAGCGCTGCATGGCGGAGCGCCATCGCCGGATGGCGGTCATCGGTGAAGAGGCCGACGATCGCGCGCGTCGCCTGAAACAGCGACCAGGTCTCGGCACGATGCGCGGCGGCGTAGCGCGCAAGGCGGCGCGGGTCGCCGACATCCTCCGCCGACGCCAACAGCTTCGCGAGCCGGACCGCGCCCGCCAGCCCGAAGTTGAAGCCATGGGCGGTCACCGGATGCATGCCGACCGCCGCATCGCCGATCAGCACCGCACGCGGCCCCGCAAAGCGATGCGCAAAAGTCGTGGTTAGCGGATAGGCGTGAAAATCGCTCGCCAACGCGACCGCGCCCCATCTGCCGCGCGTCATCGCCGCGATCCGGCGCGCCTTGGCCTCGCCGGATTCGGCCATGAAAGCTTCGGCGGCTTCGGGCGTCAGGGTGATGACTGCCGACGAAAGCCCCACCCCCAGCGGCAGCATCGCCAGCGTGTGGTGCCGGGCGAACCATTCGGTCGCGACGCCCGCCTTGCAGGGCGCGTGACTTACCCGGCCGACAAGCATCGTCTTGCCGACCGGCCGGATTTCGGCGCCGATGCCGAGCTGGTCGCGTATCGCCGAAAAACGCGAGTCTGCCGCAACCAGAAGATCGGCCTCGATCGCAGCGCCATCGGCAAGCACCGCGGTCACGCCGTCGCGGCCGGCGTGCACCCGTGCGACCGCGCGCCCGGCCATCAGGCTTATGTTGCCCCGTCCAGCAGTGCTTTCGAACAGCGCCCGGCGCAGATGATGGTTCGACACAAGATGGCCGAGCGGCCGCGCGTCGTCGTCGCCCGGATCGATCCGCATCGCAAACCGCGCCCGGCCGCTCAGCACCTCGGCGCAATCGAGGCGGTGAATGTCCGCCGCCGGAATCCGCGACCAGGCATCCAGGTCGCGCAGCGCGCGCTCGGACCGGTGCGTCAGCGCAATCTCGCGCCCGTCGAAATGCGGTTCGGCCAGCGCGGCAAGCGGCGCGCGCTCGATCAGCGTAATCTCGGCGGGCGTATCCGCCAGCGCGCGCGCGAAACTCAGCCCCGCCGGTCCCGCCCCGACGATGACGATCCGGCGCCGCGTGCCACCCATGCCCATGCCTCCTTGTTAGAGACACCGGCATGGCAGCGCCGCGCGGGCGGCGCATTGCGCTGGATCAATATCAGATGAGCCCGGCGAGCGGGCTCGACGGATCGGCGTAGCGACGCTGGCCCATACGACCGGCGAGATAGGCATCGCGCCCCGCCTCGACCGCGAGCTTCATGGCGCGCGCCATGCGGATGGGGTCTTTGGCTTCGGCAATCGCAGTGTTCATCAGCACGCCGTCGCAGCCGAGTTCCATCGCCACCGCCGCATCGCTCGCCGTCCCGACGCCCGCATCGACCAGCACCGGCACCGACGCGCCCTCGACGATCAGGCGGATCGTCACCCGGTTCTGGATGCCCAGCCCCGACCCGATCGGCGCGCCGAGCGGCATGATCGCAACCGCGCCCGCATCTTCCAGCTGCTTGGCGGCGATCGGATCATCGACGCAATAGACCATCGGCAGAAAGCCTTCCTTGGCCAGCACCTCGGTCGCCTCCAGCGTTTCGCGCATATTGGGATAGAGCGTCTTTGCTTCGCCCAGCACCTCCAGCTTCACCAGATCCCAGCCGCCCGCCTCGCGCGCCAGCCGCAAGGTGCGGATCGCGTCGTCGGCATTGAAACAGCCGGCGGTGTTGGGAAGATAGGTGATCGTCTTCGGGTCGATATAATCGGTCAGCATCGGCGCGGTCGGGTCCGACACATTGACGCGCCGCACCGCAACGGTGACGATTTCCGCACCCGACGCGGCGACCGCCGCTGCATTCTGTTCAAAATCCTTGTACTTGCCCGTGCCCACGATCAGGCGCGAGTTAAAGGTCCGTCCGGCAACGCTCCACTGGTCGGTCAACAACCGCCTCCTACAAAATGAACGATTTCCAGCGCATCGCCCTCGGCAAGCGCGACGTCGGCGAGCGTCGAGCGCGGTACGATCTCGCGATTGCGCTCGACGGCGACCTTCTTGACGTCGAGGCCCAGCGACGCGACCAGATCAGCAATGCTGCCTGCGCGCACCTGCCGCGCATCGCCGTTGAGAATGATGGAAATCACGAGTCCCGCCTGCTTTGCCTTTTGACGTGCAGCCCATATAGGGGGAGCGACCCGCGTCGCAACCGAAAGACCGTGCCCTTGTCCAACGAGTGTTCCGAAACGCCCGCCGTCTTTGTCCTTTCGGGGCCCAATCTCAACCTGCTGGGCACGCGAGAGCCTGAAATCTACGGGCATGACACGCTGGAGGATATCCACGGGCGGCTCGCTGAGCGTGCCGCGGCACTGGGTCTGCGCGTCGATTGCCGCCAGTCGAACCACGAAGGCACGCTGATCGACTGGCTGCACGAAGCGCATTTCGCCGGCGCCAAGGCGGTGCTGCTCAATGCCGGGGGCTATACGCACACATCGGTCGCGCTGCACGACGCGATCAAGTCGATCCGCGTTCCGGTGATCGAGGTCCATCTGTCGGACCCGATGAAGCGCGAATCCTTTCGCCATCTCAGCTATATCGGCATGGCGGCGGCCGCGCATTTTGCAGGCCACGGCGCAGACAGCTATATGCTGGCGCTGGACGCCGCCGCGCGCTTCTGACAAGAGGCGCGATCAGAAACGGGGTCAAGGCACGCGATCAACAGTGCCGCAACAACAGGAAATATCTCATGGGTGACCATAAAGAGCACGGCATCAACATCGATCCGGCCTTCGTCCGTGCGCTCGCGGAACTGCTCGACGACACGCAGCTTTCCGAAATCGAGGTCGAGGACGGTGAACGCAAGGTGCGCGTTGCGCGCACGCTGACCGCCGCCGCGGCGCCGGTCGCTTTCGCGCCGGCCCCGGTTGCCGCGCCCGTCGCTGCCGCACCCGCGGCCGCCGCGCCGGCTGCCGTAGCTGCCCCCGCCGCCGACAGCTTCGCCGACGCCGTGAAGTCCCCGATGGTCGGCACCGTCTATCTTGCTGCCGAACCGGGTGCGCCCAATTTCGCGAGCGTGGGTTCGGCGGTGAAGGAAGGCGATACCATCCTGATTATCGAGGCGATGAAGGTGATGAACCCGATCACCGCGCCCACCTCGGGCACGCTCAAGGCCGTGCATGTCGAGAACAGCCAGCCGGTCGAATATGACCAGCCGCTGTTCACCATCGGCTGAGGCACAGCCGATGGCCATCGAGAAACTGCTGATCGCCAACCGCGGCGAGATCGCGCTGCGTATTCACCGCGCCTGCCACGAAATGGGCATCAAGACGGTCGCGGTCCATTCGACCGCCGACGCCGATGCGATGCATGTCCGCCTGGCCGACGAAGCCGTCTGCATCGGTCCGCCAGCGGCGAAGGACAGCTATCTCAACATCCCGGCAATCATTTCGGCTGCCGAAGTGACGGGCGCCGACGCCATCCACCCCGGCTATGGCTTCCTGTCGGAAAATGCGCGCTTTGCCGAGATTATCGAAGCGCATGACATGATCTTCGTCGGGCCGAAGCCCGAACATATCCGCACGATGGGCGACAAGGTCGAGGCGAAGCGCACCGCGGTCGCGCTCGGTCTGCCGGTGGTGCCGGGTTCGCCCGGCGCCGTCACCTATGGCGAGGAAACGAAACGGATGGCCGAGGAAATCGGCTATCCGGTGCTGATCAAGGCCGCGTCGGGCGGCGGCGGCCGCGGGATGAAGGTCGTCCCCGACCCCTCCGGTCTCGAAAGTCTCATGGGTCAGGCTTCGAGCGAGGCTGCGGCGGCGTTCGGCGATCCGACCGTCTATATGGAAAAATATCTCGGCAACCCGCGCCACATCGAATTCCAGATTTTCGGCGACGGCAAGGGCAATGCCATCCATCTCGGCGAACGCGACTGTTCGCTGCAGCGCCGCCACCAGAAGGTGCTCGAAGAAGCCCCCTCGCCCGTCATTTCGGCCGAAGAGCGCGCCCGCATGGGCGGCATTTGCGCCGATGCGATGGCAAAGATGGGCTATCGCGGCGCGGGGACGATCGAGTTTCTGTGGGAAAATGGCGAATTCTATTTCATCGAAATGAATACGCGCATCCAGGTCGAACATCCGGTGACCGAGATGATCACCGGCTTCGACCTCGTCCGCGAACAGATCCGCATTGCCGACGGCATGGGCCTTTCGGTGCAGCAGAACGAGCTGGAATTCCGCGGCCATGCCATCGAATGCCGGATCAACGCCGAAGATCCGCGCAACTTCCTCCCCTCGCCGGGCAAGGTGACCAATTATCATGCCGCCGGCGGCATGCATGTGCGCGTCGATAGCGGGCTTTATGCGGGCTATTCGATCCCGCCCTATTACGACAGCATGATAGGCAAGCTGATCGTCTATGGCCGCACGCGCGAAAGCTGCATGATGCGGATGCGCCGCGCGCTCGAGGAAATGGTTATCGGCGGGGTGAAGACGAATATTCCGCTGCATCAGGCGCTGCTCGCCGATCCCGACGTCATTCACGGCGATTATACGATCAAATGGCTGGAGGAATGGCTGGCGAAGCAGGACGCCGACAACAAGGCCTGACGCTGCGCCCATTGAGGCCGGGTTCGCGCGCGGACACGACGGATTGTGTCCCAGCTCACTTTCGCACGGGGGGATTATTGGCTATGGGCCTTAACCATGGCCAGAAATCTCCCCCTTTACGCGCGCCCGGCCGCGGCGCTGATCCTCCCGCTGACCCTGCTTGCGGCGCCCGTCGCCGCGCAGACGAGCGTCAAGGAGGACTCGGTCGTTCTGCAACCCGACAAGGTGACCGATGACGCGCCCGAGATCGAAACGGTCGCCGAGGCCAATCTGCCGAGCTGGAGCGTCGACAATGCCAAGGCGCTGCTCGCCTTCATCCAGTCGGCGGGCGATGAAGGCCTGTTCCCGAAGGATTACAATCCCGACGCGCTGAAGGCCGCGATCGATGGCGGCAATCAGATCACGCTCGACAAGGTCGCGACCGACAGCTTCCTGCTGCTCGCCACGCACATGCGCGACGGCCGCACCCCCAATGCTGCGCGCAAACAATGGTTCATGACCGATGGCGACGCGCAGACCGAACCGCTGATCCCGCTGCTCGGCAGCGCGCTCACCGCGAACGACGTCGCGCAGGCGCTGGTCAGCCTCGACCCCGTTCATCCCGATTTCGCGGTGCTGAAAGCCGCGCTCAAGACCGCAAAGACGCCCGCCGACGCCAACGCGATCCGTGTCAACATGGAACGCTGGCGCTGGATGCCGCGCGATCTTGGCGAAGGCTATGTCGTCAGCAACGTGCCCGAATATCTGACCCGCGTCGTTCATGACGGCGTCGTCATCGCGACGCACAAGGCGGTCGTCGGCAAGCCGTCGACCCCGACGCCGCAGCTCAACCCGATGGCGACGGGGATCATCGTCAACCCGACCTGGACGCTGCCCAAGAGCATCATCGCCGAAGGCATCGGATCGACGATTGCGACCAATCCGGCGCGCGCCCGCGCGCAGGGCTATACCTGGACGGGCAGCGGCAAGTCGCTGTCGGTGGTGCAGCAGCCAGGTGCCAACAATGCGCTGGGCGTCATGAAGCTCGAAATGCTGAACCCGCACGCCATCTATCTGCACGACACGCCCTCGAAGGGCGCGTTTGCCGCCGATTCGCGCGCCTTCAGCCACGGCTGCATCCGCACCGAAAAGGCGCTGCATTTCTCCGGCCTGATGGCGGTGATGTTCGCCGGCCGCACGCCCAAGGAATTCGGCGATGTGGTCGCCAGCGGCAAGACGACGCGCTTCGGCTTCGAAAAGCCCTTCCCCGTCTATGTCGCGTATTGGACCGTCGTCCCCGACGGCAAGGGCGGCATCAAGAAGCTGAACGACCTTTACGGTCGCGACGCGCCGGTGGTGACGAGCTTCGCCAAGCCCGGCCGCGCCGCCGCGGTGGTGATTTCGCCGACGCCGCCTGCGGTCGTCCCGACGACGCAGACGGTGCAGGCGCCGAAACCCGAAAAGGGCGCGATCTACTGATGAAGCGGCGACCGGGCGGCGATGCCCCCGGCCCCGTGCTTCCTCGCCGAATCCGATAACTTTGCTTTGACATCCCCGTCATTGCGAGCGCAGCGAAGCAATCCAGAGCGGTTTACGCGCACTCTGGATTGCTTCGCTGCGCTCGCAATGACGAATCCCAGGCTTGAAACCCGAGAATCTTCAATCGGCCTTGGTCGGCATCGATCCCTGGGTGGCGCCGGTGCGGATGATATTGTCGGCGACCGGCGGCAACTCGAAGGGCGGTGGCGAAGCGGGCGCTACGCTCAGCTTGTCGGCATAGAGCAGCCGGCCCGGCCCGAGCTTGTACAGAATTTGCGGCAGCAACTCCTCGCCGAACACGAAACAGCCCTCGCTACGCCCCAGCTTGCCTTGCGTCGCGATCAGCGACGGTTCGGCGTACCAGGCGCCATGCACGACGATCGCGCGCATGTCGGCATTGCTGTTGTCGGCCTCCAGCCCCGCGAGCCGCATCGACGATCCGTTCGATCCCCAATAATAATCGCTCGTGCGATAGGCCCCGCGCGACGAGGCGAGCGAGCCGGGGACGTTCGAAAAGGTCTTGAGCCAGCCGTCATGCTGCGGGTCCGATCCGCGGCCATGGGTGACGGGATACATGTCCACCTTGCCGGCAATCAGATCGACGAGCGCGAAGCGCGGGCGATAGGAGGGCAGCCCGAAATCGACGATCCCGACACGGTCGGCCTGCGCGATCCGGTTGCCCTGCCGCGCCAGCTGTTGCCGCGCGACGGCCAGATAGTCGACCGGCGGCGGTGTCGCCGCCTGCCCATGCCCGGTGATCCAGTCCGGAAGTGGGGCTGCGCGCGCCGATGTCGCGGCCAGCGCCCCCGCGCCCGCCATCGCCGCCAGCATAGCCCTGCGATCGATCAATTCTTTCACGTGCAACCCAGCCCTCATAGCCGCCTTTGGCGGTCCCTCGGCCGTCTATAAGCCTTGGTTCGCGCACCAAACGCAAGGAGTCCAAGCCTCTTCATGCGGGCAAATGTGCCATATATGCCATGAATAGTGCGTTTACGTTCCATTACGCTCCCGTTAGGAACTGCGCCATGAAGGCAACCATCTGGCATAACCCCGCCTGCGGCACTTCGCGCAAGACGCTGGCGATTCTCGAGGAAACCCCCGGCGTCGATGTCGAGGTGATTCAATATCTGAAAGCGCCCTACAGCCCCGACAAGCTACGCCAGCTGTTTCGAGACGCAGGTCTGAGCGCGCGGGACGCGCTGCGCCTGCGCGGCACCGATGCCGAGGAACGCGGTCTGCCCGACGCCGACGAAGAAGCAATTATCGCGGCGATGGTCGCCAATCCCGCCTATGTGAACCGCCCCTTCGTCGAAACCGACAAGGGCGTCCGCTTCTGCCGCCCGCAGGATGTCGTGCGCGAGATTCTCTAGCAGTGCGGGCCGATCGGCGGTCCGCCGTCAGATCAGGAACATCATCGCCGCGGTGAAGAAGACGGCGAAGCTCTCCGCGAACAGGCGAAAATCGCTGTCGCGCGACCAGAGCGCCGGACGCTCGCGCTGCGCCGCAAGCGCGCCGCACAATTCGCCTTGCCAATCCTCCGGCGCGCTCAGCCGCGCAAGGACCAGTTGCCGGGCGCCATAAGCGCGGATGCGCTCGCGGATGTCGATATGCTCGTCCGAATCCATGCCCGGCAGGCTAGGCGCCCGTTAACGAGTCGATAAGGTTAAAAGAGTGTTAACATCGCCGCCGTCCCGGCGCGGGACGCCTTGCCCTGCAGGTGTTAATCCATCGGCCGCACGCGCACCGCGCGCGCCTCGGCGAGGCCGCGCTGAAAGGGTTTGCACGCCTGCGGGCGCATCCGCGGCCCCAGGCACAGCCGTACCTCGGTCAGCCAGTCGCCGCGATCGGTCGCGACCGCGATCATCCGCTCGTCGATGCCGCGATTGACCTTCGCAAAGGCGCGCCGCACGTCGCCCGCGGTGCGGACATGCCCCGACAGCGCTTTCATGTCGGGAAAGCGCACGGCGCGGAACAGGATTTCGGCGGCGCGAAAATAGGCGGCGGGGTTGGAACTCATGCAGGTGCCGTGCTTCGCCCATTCATGCTGCAAAAGCTGCGCCGAAGGGGTCATGCACATATGGCGGCGCAGCACTGGCGCGGGGACGATCTTCGCGGGACGGCACCATTGGGGATAGGCCGGCGTATCGGCTTCGGGCCACAGGCCGTGCAGTACCCAGCCGAAGCGTCCGCTTTCGCCCGAGCATTGGAATCGGTCGCGCGCATCCTTGGGATTGCGCGCACCTGCGCAATGCTGCGGCGACCAGCTCATGCTCAGCAGATAGCCGGTCGTCGGCGGCTTGCGGACGGGCTCGCCGCGCGCGGGCCGCTCGAGCCGCGGTACCGGCGTCCGGTCGGGCGCCACACAGGCCAGCGATTGCGCCTGCGCCGCGGTGGGTGAGAGCAGCAGAGTCAGCGCCAGAAGCGCGCGTCGCCCCCGCGCAGGCGGGGGCCGCTGGAGGCCGCGCGCAATACCGATAGCGGCCCCCGCCTGCGCGGGGGCGACGATTGTATCAGACCAGCGCAAAATCGAGCCCGATGTCGGCCGCCGGCGCCGACTGGGTCAGGCGCCCGACCGAAACAAAGGTGACGCCGGTCGCGGCGATGGCGCCGATCGTGTCGAGCCGCACCCCACCCGACGCCTCGGTCGGAACGCGCCCGGCGACGATCCCCACAGCTTCGCGCAATTGGTCGGGGGTCATATTGTCGAGCAGCAGATGCGTCGCGCCCGATGCCAGCGCGGCCTCGACTTGGTCGATACGGTCGACCTCGACGATGATATCGGCGATTCCCGCCGCCACCGCGCGGCGCACCGCCTCTTCGACCGATCCCGCGACCGCGACATGATTGTCCTTGATCATCGCCGCGTCCCACAGGCCCATGCGGTGATTGGTCGCGCCGCCCATGCGGGTTGCATATTTCTCCAGTACGCGCAGACCGGGGATCGTCTTGCGCGTATCGAGCAGCGTCGCGCCGGTGCCGGCGATCGCATCGACATAGCTTCGCGTCATCGTCGCAATGCCTGACAGATGCTGGACGGTGTTGAGCGCCGACCGCTCGGCGGTCAGCATCGCCCGCGCATTGCCCGAAAGGCGCATCAGGTCGGTGCCGGCGGGAACGCATGCGCCCTCCTCGACCAGAATCTCGATGACCATATCGGGTGCCAGCGCGCGAAAGAATCGCTCGGCGATCGGCAGCCCCGCAACGCTAATCGCATCGCGGCTGTCCATCACCCCCGTAAAAACGGCGTCGGCGGGAATGACGGCCATCGAGGTGATGTCGCCGCCGCTCCCCATATCCTCGGCAAGCGTCGCGCGGACGAAGGCGTCGAGGTCGAATTCGGGCAGGGAAAATCCGGTCATGCCCCGGCGATAAAGCGTGGCGGGCGCAAATCAACTTGACGTTTACGTCAACTGGCGCTGACATGGGTGCAAATAGCAAATTGGAGAGAGAGACATGCAATCGCCCATCTGCGCCATGCTCGGCATCGAATTTCCGCTGCTCGCCTTTTCGCACTGCCGGGACGTCGTCGTCGCGGTGTCGAAAGCCGGCGGCATGGGCGTGTTCGGCGCCGCCTCATTGCCGCCCGAGCGACTTGAGGAAGAGCTTGCGTGGATCGACGCGCACATCGGCGGCAAGCCCTATGGCGTCGACCTGATCGTCCCCAACAGCTTCGCCGGCAAGGGCGAGGCACCGGCGGCGGGCGCGGCGCGCGTGCCCGGGACGCATCTCGGCTTCGCGGCCGATGTGCTCGACAAATTCGGCGTCGATGCGGCCGGCCTCGACGGTGCGACCGAAGCGCGGCAGAGCTTCGGCGACAATATGCATGAAGAAGGCGCGGCGAAGCTGCTCGAAGTTGCGTTTCGCCATCCGATTCGCCTGATCGCCAACGCGCTCGGCGTGCCGCCGCAACTGATGCTCGATCTCGGCAAACGGCATGGCGTGCCGGTCGCCGCGCTCGTCGGCACCCGCGACCACGCGCTGGCGCAGGTCCGCGCCGGGGTCGACATCCTGGTCGTTGCGGGCGGCGAAGCGGGCGGCCATTGCGGCGAGGTCGCAACGATGGTGCTGGTGCCCGAAGTGGCTGCGGCACTCGACGCCGTCGGCGCGACGACGCCGATCCTCGCTGCGGGGGGCATCGTCACCGGGCGTCAGATGGCCGCGGCGATGGCGATGGGCGCGCATGGCGCCTGGTGCGGATCGGTGTGGCTGACCACGTCGGAGGCCGAGACCAATCCGGTGGTGAAGGAAAAAATGCTCGCCGCCTCGTCGCGCGACACGGTGCGTTCAAAGAGCCGGACGGGCAAGCCCTCGCGTCAGCTCCGCTCGCCCTGGACCGACGCATGGGAGGCCGACGGCGCGCCGAAACCGCTCCCGATGCCGCTGCAATCGCTGGTCAGCGAACCCGCGCTGCGCAAGGTCGACAAGCTGTCAGAGGGCGGTCATGAAGGCGCCAAGCAGCTCGCAACCTATTGGGTCGGCCAGGGCGTCGGCCTGATGAACGAGGCGATGAGCGCGGGCCAGGTCGTCCAGGCGTTCAAGGAAGACTGGATCGCCGCCTGCGAACGGCTGAATGGATTCGTGGGAGAGTAAGTGTCCTCCCCATCGCTACGCGACGGGGAGGAGCTATCAGGTCTTACGCAACCGTCGCCTTGACGATCTTGCCGGGCTCGCGCGGCGGCTCGCCCTTGGGCAGCGCGTCGACATTTTCCATGCCTTCGATCACTTCGCCCCACACCGTGTACTGGCGGTCGAGGAAGCGCGCATCGTCGAAGCAGATGAAGAACTGGCTGTTCGCGCTGTTCGGATTCTGCGCGCGGGCCATCGAACAGACGCCGCGGACATGCGGTTCGGCGTTGAATTCGGCCGGAAGGTCGGGAAGCTTGCTGCCGCCCATGCCGGTGCCGGTCGGATCGCCGCCCTGTGCCATGAAGCCGGGGATGACGCGGTGGAAGACGACGCCGTCGTAAAAGCCTTCCTGCGCGAGCTGGGTGATGCGTTCGACATGCTGCGGCGCGAGGTCGGGGCGCAAGCGGATGACGACGTCGCCGGTCGACAGCGACAGGGTAAGGGTCTGTTCGGACATGGTGTCTCTCCTTCGAATGAGTTGGCGCCGCCATAGCGGCGCGCCGCGCCAATGCCACGCACTAAATTCGGCTGCAGCGTTGCCATGACGCGCGTCCGCGACTAGTGGAGGGCCTTCGACGCCGTAGCAGCCAGGGAGGACCGCGCGATGGACAAACGCGAAGATTCCCTGCCGCCCGAAGACGTGCTCACCGCCGACGGGCTCGATCATGACCCCGGCCACCCCCCGCGCGAAACCGAAACCGAACTCGACGAAGACGATCGCCTGAAACCCGCGTTCGTGCGCGACGTCATCGATCTTGCCGAAGAGGGCGAGGTCGAGGCGGCGCGTGAACGCGTCGGCCGCCTGCACCCTGCGGACATCGCGGACCTTTTCGAGCTCGTTTCCGACGAAGACCGGCCGCTCCTGGCCCAGGTGCTCGGCGACCTTCTGTCGCCCGACGTGCTGGCGGAAATGAACGATTATGTGCGCGAGCGGCTGATCGATCTGCTCGCGCCCGAACAGGTCGCCGAAATCGCGTCCGAACTCGACACCGACGATGCCGTCGCGATCATTGAGGATATGGAGGAGGACGAACAGCAGGCCGTCCTCCGCGCCATGGAGCCCGAAGATCGCGCCGCGATCGAGGACGCCCTCTCCTTCCCCGAGGAGTCCGCCGGGCGCCTGATGCAGCGCGAATTCGTCGCGGTGCCCGAACATGTCACCGTCGGCGACGTTATCGACCGGCTGCGTGAGGATGTCGATCTCGCCACCGACTTCTGGGAAATCTTCGTCGTCGACCCGATGCACCGCCCGGTCGGCACCTGCCAGTTGAGCTGGATATTGCGGGCGCCGCGCAGCGTCGCGATCAACGACATCATGAGGCGCGAACAGACGCTGATCCCGGTCGACATGGACCAGGAAGAGGTCGCGCTGCGCTTCCAGAAATATGCGCTCATCTCGGCCGCGGTGGTCGACAAGGCGGGGCGGCTCGTCGGGATGATCACGGTCGACGACGTCGTCCACATCATCCAGGAAGAGGCAGGCGAGGATATCTTGCGCCTGTCGGGCGCCGGCGACGGCGACATCAACGAACCGATCGCGCTGACCATCCGCACCCGGCTGAGTTGGCTGGTCGTCAATCTCGGCACCGCCATGCTCGCCGCATCGGTCGTCGGCATCTTCGAAACCGCGATCGCCAAATATGCGCTGCTCGCGGTGCTGATGCCGATCGTCTCGGGCATGGGCGGCAACGCCGGAACCCAGACGCTCGCCGTGACCGTGCGCGCGATCGCCACCAATCAGCTTACCGCGTCGAACACGATGCGTATGATCCTGCGCGAATTTCGCATCGCGACAGTCAACGGTCTCTCGCTCGGCATTCTGATCGGCGCCGGCACCGCGCTCATCTTCGGCAACCCGCTGCTCGGTGCGGTGATCGCCTCGGCGATGCTCATCAACAATCTGGTCGCGGGGCTCGCGGGCATATTGGTGCCGGTAACGCTTGACCGTTTCGACATCGATCCGGCGGTATCATCGGCCGTCTTCGTAACGACGATGACCGACATGATGGGCTTTTTCTCGTTCCTCGGGCTCGCGGTGCTCAGCGGCCTGACGGCGATGGGCTGACCCAAGTCGCTGGATTTGCACGCTTCGCCGGGCTCCCCGAAAATTTTTTCATCGCGGCGATTTTTTTGCGGAACTTATCGCTCGCAACACGGGTTTCCCATTCGAGCAGCGATCATCGCCCCCCCGCAGCGCTGCTCAGCAACATTGGCCCGGCTCGCATTCCCTCCCCCCCCCCCCTCGAAGCGCGCCGGGCCATTTTGCAAAAATCCCGTGAGAGGTGACAGACTATGACGAGTGCTCGCGTAATCCTTCTTACCCTGCTCGCCAGCTTTCTGGTCGCTGGCTGCAACACGGTGAAGGGCGTCGGCCGCGATATCGAATCGGTCGGCCAAGCTGGCGACGACGCCATTCACTGATCGGCGGGTTACTTACCCTTTAGCCTCTTCCGGAGGCTCGACAGGCGCCGCTTCGGCGCCTGTTTTGCGTCGGCGCTGGGTAAACCAGATCGCAAAGATCGAAATCTCGTAAAGGAAGACAAGCGGCACCGCGAGGAGGAGCTGGCTCATCACGTCAGGCGGCGTGAACACGGCGGCGATCGCGAACGCCGCGACGATCATGTAGCGGCGCGCGCCGATCAGCTGCTGGCGCGTCACCAGCCCGGCGCGCTCAACCAGCATCAGCAGGATCGGCAACAGAAAGGCGATGCCGAACGCCATGATGAACTGCATCACGAAGCTCAGATAATTGCCTACCGACGGCAGCGCTTCCTGCGTCACGCCGCCGATCTCGCCCTGATAGCCGAGCAGGAATTTCAGCGCGATCGGGATCGTGATGAAATAGGCGAAGGAGGCGCCGATGGCGAACAGGACCGGCGTTGCGAAGAGGAAGGGCAGCAGGGCGCGCTGCTCCTTGCGATAAAGGCCCGGCGCGACGAATTTCCACAGCTGATTGGCGATCACCGGAAAGGCGATCATCATCGCCGCGAACAGCGCAACCTTGATCTCGACGAAAAACGCCTCGAACAATTGCGTATAGATCAGCTTGCCCTGCCCCGCCGCGACGAGCGGATGCACTAGCACGCCGAAGATCGGCCGCGCGAAATAGAGGCACACGCCGAATGCGAGCGCGATCGCGAGTAGCGATTTCAGCAGCCGCGACCGCAGCTCGATCAGATGGTCGAGCAGCGGCATCTTGCCGCCCGCGCCATCCTCATCCTCTTTATGGACCGGCGTATCGGCACTCATGGTAACGGGCCGTCCTTCGGCGGAACGGCGTGGGTTTCCGGCGGAGTTTCGGTTGACGAGCCGGCCGGGGCGGCGGTAGGCGGCGTAAGGGCCGCGGCATGATCGGGATCGACGGGCGGCGTTTCGCCGGCGTCGGCCGCGCCCGCGTCGGGCAGCGAGGTCGCCGGAATCATTGGCGGCGCATCGACGCCATCGACGCGCGGGAACTGGCGCATGATCGCGTCATTCTGTTCGCGCCACTGCTTTTCCAGTTCCTCAAGCTCGGCCTCGCGCATCATCGTGTCGAGTCCCGAACGGAAGTGGCGCGCCATGCCGCGGGCCTTGGCGACCCATTTGCCGACAAAACGCATCGCCTTCGGCAGATCTTTGGGTCCGATGACGACCAGGGCTACCACCACGACGAGCAGCAACTCGGTCGGCGCGACGTCGAACATCGTTCAGGCCTTCCCCCGCGTGCGGGCCGCGATCAGCGGTTTTCGGTTTCCGCGGTGGGGGTCGGGGTGGCCTCGGGCGCGCGCTGACCGTCGAGCTGGCGCGGTGCGGGCGGCGGCACATCGTCTTCGGCCATGCCCTTCTTGAAGCTTTTGATGCCCTTGGCGACGTCGCCCATCATGTCCGAAAAGCGACCCTTGCCGAACAATAGCAGGACGAGAATCCCGACCACGAGCCAGTGCCAGATGCTGAAGCTACCCATCTCAAATTCTCCTTGAGGCCGCTATCTAGGCTTCCTCGCCGTCTTTTACTAGGTCCAGTTCGTCCATCGCCGCATCGAAGGCGAGATCGACCGGGTCGAGCAGGCCCGCCGCGCGCAGATCCTCGATCCCGGGCAGATCCTTGCGGCTCGCGAGCCCGAAATGCTGCAGGAAAGCGTCGGTGGTCTTGTAGATCAGCGGCCGCCCCGGCACCTCGCGCCGCCCGGCAGGCGCGATCCATTCGGCCTCCATCAGCACGTCCAGCGTCCCTTTCGACGTCTGGACGCCGCGGATCGCCTCGATCTCGGCGCGGCTCACCGGCTCGTGATAGGCAATGATCGCCAGCACTTCCGCCGCGGCGCGCGACAGCTTGCGCGGATCGTCGCGTTCGCGGCGGAGCAGATGCGCAAGATCGGCGGGGGTCTGGAAATGCCAGTGGCCGCCGCGCTCGACCAGTTCGATACCGCTCTCCGCGTGGCGCGCCGCGATCGCCTGCAGGATCGCGCGCACTTCGCCCGGCGTCAGTTCGTCGTGAAAACGCCCGGCAATCTGGCGCGCGTCGAGCGCCTCGTCGCTGGCAAAGACCATTGCCTCTATCGCGCGTTCGCGGTCGTCGATCTCGCTCATCCCTGGCTCGCTTTCAGATAAAGGGGCTCGAACGCCGCCTCCTGCCGCAATTCGACCCGCCCCTGCCGCGCCAGTTCCAGCGCGGCGACAAAGCTCGACGCGATCGCCGACCGGCGCAGCGGCCCTTGATAATCGGGGGGCAGAAAGGCCGACAATTCGGCCCAATCGAGCTGGACGCCCAGCATCCGCTGCAAGTGGGTGAGCGCCGCGTCTAGCGTCACCACGGGGCGCCGCGCGACCATATGCACGACGGGTTCGGTGCGCAGCTTGACTTGTCCGTAGGCGGCGAGAAGATCGTAGAGGCTCGCGTCCCAGCGCCGCACCTTTACATCCTGCAACCCCTCGGGATTCGGACGCAGGAAGACGTCGCGGCCGATCCGGTCGCGCGCCAGCAGCCGCGCCGCCGCCTCGCGCATCGCCGCGAGCCGCTGCAAGCGCAATTGCAGACGCAGCGCCAGTTCGTCGGGCGACGGGTCTTCGGTCGGATCCTTGGGCAGCAGCAGTGCCGATTTCAGATAGGCAAGCCACGCTGCCATCACCAGATAATCGGCCGCAACCTCCAGCTTTGCCCGCATCTCGGCGATGAAAGTCAGATATTGTTCGACCAGCGCCAGGATCGAAATCTGGCGCAGGTCCACCTTCTGACTGCGCGCGAGCGTCAGCAGCAGGTCGAGCGGCCCTTCCCAGCTTTCGAGATTGAGCTGGAGCGCATCCTCGCGCTCCGCCGCCGCCGGCACGACTTCATATTCGAGCGGCAGTTCCTCCATCGACGCCTCAGCCCGCCATCACGCCAGCGCCAGCAGCGCGTCGCGCTGGTCGATCAGCGCCGCGAACTGGCGCTCGTCATGCATCCCGGCGATCCGCTCCATCGCGCCTTCGAGCCGCGCGAGCGAGTCCGCGCCGATGGGGTCGAGTGCGTTGGCGATGCCGACCATGTCGTCCATCTTCGCCCAGCAGTTGAGCGCCAGGTCGCAGCCCGCGGCGATCGCCGCCGCCGCGCGCGACGGGACGTCGCCTGACAGCGCCTCCATATCGAGGTCGTCGGTCATCAGCAGGCCGTGAAAGCCGATGCGCTGACGGATCACGCTGCCGATGATCGTCGGCGACAGCGTCGCGGGCAGATCGGGATCCCACGCCTTGAAGATGACGTGGCAGGTCATCGCCATCGCCGCGTCACGCAGAGCAGCAAAGGGCGCAAGGTCGGTCTGCAACTCGCGGTCGTGGGCATCGACGACGGGCAGTGCCTTGTGCGAATCGAGCAGCGCACGGCCATGCCCCGGAATATGCTTGACGACCCCAACGACGCCGCCGTCCTGCAATCCGCTCAGGATCGCGCGGCCCAGCGCCGCAACGCGCATCGGCTCGCTGCCCAGCGCGCGATCGCCGATCACATCGCTTGCCCCCGGCTGGCGTACGTCGAGCAGCGGCAGGCAATCGACGGTGATCCCCACTTCGGCAAGCATGGAAGCGAGCGCCATCGCGTTGAGCCGTGCCGCCTCGATCGCGCTCGCCGGCGCGCGTTCGTACAGCGCATCGAACGCCGCCCCGCTCGGAAAATCGGGCCATTCGGGCGCCTTCATGCGCGCAACGCGGCCGCCTTCCTGATCGATCAGGATCGGCAGATTGGCGCGCCCATCAAGCTCGCGCAGCGTATCGGTCAGGCGGCGAAGCTGTGTGCGGTTCTCGATATTGCGGCCGAACAATATATAGCCCGCGGGCGCGCTGTCGCGAAAGAAAGCGCGCTCGTCGTCGGTCAGCGTCAGGCCCGACAGGCCGAAGATCGCGGGTATCATCGTACGTCAACCTCCACCGGCAGACGCCCCCTCAGGCGCCAGCCAAGGGATCGACTATGCCATAGCCGCCGCGGCGAACCAACGGCGGGTGCGGCAAAACGGGCGATATCAGCGAACGACGACGCAATTTTCGCCCGCGACGCGCAATTTCCCGCACAAATTCGATGCGTTAGCCGCCGTTCCCGTCGCCACGCGCAGACGGTAGACGGTGCCGCTCCCGGTCTTCACCGGCGAAACGAACCGGTTCAATTCGGACAGATAGGCAAAGCGCTTGCTCAAATTGCCCCACGCCTTGTTCGCCGCCGCCTCGCTGCTGAACGCGCCGAGCTGGACCAGTCCGGTCGCGGCGCCGGCTGCCTCGGCCTGCGCGCCTGTCGCTTCGCCGGTCTTGACCGACATCGCCGCGGGCTTGGGCTTGCCCTTGTCAGCGGCCGCGATCCGCGCCGCTTCAGCCTTTGCAGCGGCGGCCTTGTCGGCCTGCGCCTTCGCGGCATCGGCCTGCGCCATCGCGTCGCGTTCGGCGGGTGTCACCGCGGGCTCCTCGGGCATACGGGTCGGATCGACCTTGCCCCCGGGGGTCAATCCTTCGCTCGCGGCAAAGCTCGCTGCGCCCTCACCCTCGAACGTCTTGGCGCCGTCGGTCTTTGGCGGCACCTTGTAGTCGCCCTTGTCGGCGACGATCAGCTCGCCCTGCCCGCGCGCACCGCCGTTCTGGACCCACCACAGCCCGCCGAGCACCGCACCGATCAGCAGCAGCCCGCCGAGCACCATGATGAGCAGGCGCGCGGGCGAGACTTCGGCATCATCCTCGAAACCTTCGGCGGGTTCCAGCCACGGCAGGCGATCCTCGTCCTCCAGCCCCAATCCCGCATCCGTCGCCATCACGCCATCTCCTCGAGCACCTCCACCCCCATCAGGTGCAGCCCGTTGCGGATAACCTGCCCGATTCCATCGGCCAAATAAAGGCGGGTTGCGGTCAGTTCGGCGTCATTTGCCAAAATGACACGGGCGTCGGGCCGATCGTTGCCCATGTTCCACCACGCATGAAAAGCGGCGGCGACATCGCCCAGATAGAAAGCGATGCGGTGCGGCTCGCGCGCCGTCGCCGCCGCCTCGACCGTGCGCGGGAATTGCGCCAGCAGCTTGACCAGACCCAGTTCATAGGCATCGAGCCGCGCGACATCGGGTGCCGCCGCCGCGATGCCCGCATCGGCAAGCTTGCGCTTCAGCGATGCGATCCGCGCATGGGCATATTGGACATAGAAGACCGGATTGTCGCGCGAAGCCTCGACCACCTTGGCAAAGTCGAAATCCATCTGCGCGTCGGCCTTGCGCGTCAGCATGGTGAAGCGCACCGCATCCTTGCCGACCTCGTCGACGATGTCCGCAAGCGTAACGAAATTGCCCGCACGCTTTGACATCTTGAACGGCTCGCCATTCTTGAGCAGCCGGACCATCTGGACCAGCTTGACGTCGAACTTCTTGGCGCCGCCGGTCAGCGCCGCTACCGCCGCCTTGATCCGCTTGACCGTCCCCGCATGGTCGGCGCCCCAGATGTCGATCAGCTCGTCGGCATCCTGCGCCTTCTGATAATGATAGGCGAGGTCGGCGCCGAAATAGGTCCAGCTCCCGTCCGATTTCTTGATCGGCCGGTCCTGATCGTCGCCGAATTTGGTCGAGCGGAACAGCGGCAGTTCAACCGGCTCCCAATCCTCGGGCGTCTCGCCCTTCGGCGCTTCGAGCACACCGTCATAGACCAGGCCATGCTCGCGCAGCCATTTTTCGGCGGCGGCGGGCTTGCCCTCGGCCTGCAGCTCGGCCTCCGACGAGAAGAGATCATGATGGATGCCCAGCTTGGCGAGGTCGGCGCGGATCATGTCCATCATCGCGCTCACCGCCTCGGCGCGGAACAGGCCGAGCCACGCGCTTTCGGGCGCGCCGACATAGCGGTCGCCATATTCGGCGGCGAGCTTTTCAGCGACGGGCTTCAGGTAATCGCCGGGGTAGAGCCCCTCGGGGATCGCGCCGATATCTTCGCCCAGCGCCTCGCGGTAGCGCATGTGGACCGAGCGCGCGAGCACATCGACCTGCGCACCGGCGTCGTTGACATAATATTCGCGCGTGACCTTGTGCCCCGAATATTCGAGCAGCGCCGCCAGTGCGTCGCCCACCACCGCGCCGCGGCAATGGCCGACGTGCATCGGGCCGGTCGGGTTCGCCGACACATATTCGACATTGACGCGCCGCGCGGCGCCCATCGCCGAGCGGCCATAGTCGCCCGCCTCGGCATGGATCAGCGCCAGCTCGTCCCGCCAGCTATTGTCGGCGACGCGCAGGTTGATGAAGCCCGGCCCGGCAACGCTCGCTTCGGTCACTTCGCCGATCGCCGTCAGTTCGCCGACGAGCAGTTCGGCAAGGGCGCGCGGGTTCGTCCCCGCGGGCTTGGCGAGCACCATCGCCGCGTTGGTCGCGACATCGCCATGCGCCGGGTCGCGCGGCGGTTCGACGCTGATCGCGCCGCGATCGAGCCCGGCGGGCAGCGCCCCGCGCGCGACAAGCGCATCCAGAGCGGTATCGATATGGGCGGAAAAACGGCTGAACAGGGTCATGGGTCAGGTCAATCTTCGGTCAAAAGGTCGGTCGGCGCCCTACCGCAGCTTGGCAGGCACGAAAAGCCCCGCGTCGCCCGGATAGCGGCGCAGGGCGAAACGGATGCGAACGGCGCGCGCGGGCGCACCGCCGCGACGCCTATCGTCGGACGTTATATTCGAGCTGTTCCTGGGTCAGCTGAAAGCCGACGAGCAGTTCGAAGCTCGCGCGCTGCACCGCGGCGCGTACCTCGGGGATGCTCAGCGGGTCGATCGCGGCGTCGGCGTCGCCCGCGCGGCGCTTGCGGTTGATGCGCTCCTGCACATCGGCGGGCAGCGTCGCGGCGGCGCGGTCGACATAGGCGGCCGCCTGGGCATGGCCGCTACCGCGCGTCTGACCTTCGGGGAAGGAGACGGTAACGGTGCCGAGCCGCTTGGCCACGACGGCGGTGCCGCCCTGGACGACGGTGGCGAAATAGGGAAGCTCGACCGTCCGGGCCGGGCCGGCATCGCGGCGCGTCGCCACGACGTCGAAATCGGCAAGCTGATAGACTTTCTCGGCCTGATCGTTGCACTGCGGCACAACATGGGTGATCGTCGCAACGACGTCGACCGCGCTCGCATCGCGGCTCGTCGCCGGATCGAACAGCGTAATGTCGCCGGTGTGCAGAGGCACGGCAACCGCCGGACAAGCGCTGCGCGTCGCGGTGATGCCGACGCCCGACGACAGGTCGATATCATTGTCCTTCGCGCACCCCGCGACCATGACCATGGCGGCCGCGCCGCACAGCATGGCGATTGATTTACGGGGCGGGACGAAACTGGGCATCATGATATAGCTTTCCAATCAGGCGCGGGCCGCGGAGGACGAACGTCACCGCTCCATGCGCGCCGCTTCTTATCGGTGCGATGAACAAGGCGCAACATGGACGAAGCGGCTTTACCTTGTCACGGCCGCTGCGCTAGAGCGCGCGGGTCATGACAGATCTTACGCAATCCGCCGCCGAAGCCCCGGAACTCAAGGTTTTGGTGGCCGCCCCACGCGGCTTTTGCGCCGGCGTCGACCGGGCGATCCGCATCGTCGAGCTGGCCATCGAGCGTTATGGCGCCCCCGTCTATGTCCGGCACGAGATCGTCCATAACCGCTATGTCGTTGAATCGCTGAAGGCGAAGGGGGCGATTTTCGTCGAATCGCTCGATCAGGTGCCCGACGGCGTTCCGGTCGTGTTCAGTGCGCACGGCGTTCCCAAGGCGGTTCCGGCCAAGGCCGAAGCGCGCGGGCTCGACTACATCGACGCGACCTGTCCGCTGGTCTCCAAGGTCCACAAACAGGCCGAGCGCGCCAACGAACAGGGCCGTCACATCATCTTCATCGGCCACGCCGGCCACCCCGAAGTCATCGGTACGCTCGGCCAATTGCCCGATGGCGCGATGACGCTGGTCGAATCGGTCGACGATGTTGCCGCGCTGTCGCCCGCCGATCCCGACAATCTCGCCTTCCTGACCCAGACCACATTGTCGGTCGACGACACGCGCGACATTGTGGCGGCGCTGCAGCATCGCTTCCCCTCCATCCAGGGGCCGCGCGGCGAGGATATCTGCTATGCCACGTCGAACCGGCAGGAAGCAGTGAAAGCAATCGCCGGGCAGTGCGACCGCGTCATCGTCATCGGCGCGCCCAACAGCTCGAACAGCCTGCGTCTCGTCGAAGTCGCGGAACGGCTCGGCACCCCTGCCCACCTCGTCCAGCGCGGCACCGACGTCGATCCCGCATGGCTGACCGGGATCGCAACGCTTGGCATTACCGCCGGAGCCAGTGCGCCAGAAACGCTGGTGCGCGAGGTGATCGACGCGGTCGCGGCGCATCGCGCGATCGTCGAGGACGTCGTCGTCACGGCCGAGGAGCATATGACCTTCAAGCTCCCCCGCGGGCTCGAGCCGGCGGCCGCCTGATGGCCGTCTATACCGCGGTCGACCCCGACGATCTCGCCGCGCTGGTCGGCCGTTACGACATCGGCACGGTGCTGTCGTGCAAGGGCATTGCCGAGGGCGTCGAAAACAGCAACTTCCTGCTCGAAACGACCGGCGGGCGCTTCATCCTGACCCTGTACGAAAAGCGGGTACAAAAGGGCGACTTGCCCTTCTTCGTCGATCTGCTCGACCATCTCGCGCGGCAGGGTTGCCCGGTGCCGGCGATGATCCGCGACCGCGGCGGCCACGCGATCCAGCAGATTTCGGGGCGCCCCGCCTGCATCATCCAGTTTCTCGCAGGTATTTCGCTGACGCATCCGACCACCGCGCAATGCGCCGCTGCGGGTGCCGCGCTCGGCGCGATGCACAAGGCGGTCGAAGATTTTTCCGGCGCCCGTGAAAACAGCATGGGCCGCGCGCATTGGCGCGGCGTCGCCGCCGCTGCGGGCGATCTGGACACCGTGCTTCCGGGGTTGCAGGCGATCGTCGATGCAGAGCTTGCCTTCCTCGACGATCGCTGGCCGGCGGACCTGCCGCGCCACGTCATCCACGCCGACCTGTTCCCCGACAATGTGCTGATGCTCGGCGATCGCGTGACCGGCCTCATCGACTTCTATTTCGCGGCGACCGACTTTCGCGCCTATGACCTCGCGGTCACCCATGCCTCCTGGACTTTTTCCGACGACGGCCGGACCTGCGACAGTGCCCGCGCGTCGGCGCTGATGCGCGGCTATGCTTCGGAAATCGATCTGAGCGCGGACGAAGTCGCCGCGCTGCCGCTGCTCGCACGCGGCGCGGCGCTGCGCTTTCTGCTCACCCGCGCGCACGATTGGATCCACACCCCCGCTGACGCGCTCGTCACGCGCAAGGATCCCGCGCCCTTCCTCGATCGCCTGCGCCGCTACCGGGCTGCCGACGCCGCCGACCTGTTCCGCGCAGGATGAGCGCTGCAATGAGCAAGGGTCATACCGTAATCGTCGCGACCGACGGCGCCTGCAAGGGCAATCCCGGCCCCGGCGGCTGGGGCGCGGTGCTGCGCTGGGGCGATGTCGTCAAGACGCTGTCGGGCGGCGAGGCGGATACCACCAACAACCGCATGGAGTTGCTCGCCGCGATCGAGGCGCTCGCCGCGCTCAAGCGCCCGTGCAAGGTCGAACTGTCGACCGACAGCGTCTATGTCCGCGACGGCATCACCAAATGGGTCCATGGGTGGCAACGCAACGGCTGGAAAACCGCCGCGAAAAAGCCTGTCGCCAACGCCGACCTGTGGCAACGCCTGGTGCGCGAGGCCGCACGGCACGAGATCGAATGGCTGTGGGTCAAGGGCCACGCCGGCCACGGCGACAACGAACTCGCCGACAAACTCGCGAGCGACGCCGCATTGGCGATAAAACGCTAGGCGGCACGGGCGGACGCGATGCGGCTTTGGCGGCTGGCGTGGGATGCTTAGGCCATAACATCCCTTCGTCATCCCGGATCAAGTCCGGGATGACGACGAAGGATAAGTCCGACACCAGTCGGCCCCGAACACCCCCGCATCGCCCGCCGCCTTTGCCCGCAAAGCGCGCTCAGGCCGGCTTCCAGCTCTTGCGGTCTTCGGCCTGCTTAAGCACCTCGAACGCCGCCTGCCCGGCCGCGAAGCGTTTGGCGGCGTCGGCGTCGCCGGGCTTGACGTCGGGGTGGCATTCCTTGGCATAGGCGCGCCAGGCCTTTTTGGCCGCGTCGAAGTCGGCGTCGCTGTCGAGCCCGAACACCTCCAGCGCGCGCATCTCGTCCGCGCTGCGACTGCCGTCGCCGGGGCCGCCCCAGCCATAATGCTGTGCGCGGGCGTAGCTGCGTGCGCCCTGCGCCTCCTCCGCGGCGCGCGCCGCTGCATCCTCGGCGCTCAGGCCCGCGAAATAGTCCCAGCCGCGATTATATTCGGCGGCATGGGCTTCGCAGAAATACCAGCGTTCAGGGCTGTTGGGCGATTTGGGTGCGGGGCATTGTCCGGGGGCGTCGCAACCATGACGGTCGCACAGACGAACCTTTTGCGCCTCGCGGCCCTGCCCATAGGCGCGCCAGCGGGGGAAACCCCAATCGTCGGATCTCTTGGCGCGGCTCATCGGGACCATGTAGCGGCTCGCAACGCCGATTGCTACCCGAGCGGGCCAAAATCCTAAGTCTTTGGTTTATATCCGAACGCCTTTTGCGCCAGCTTCACAACCGCAGGATCGCGGTCGGGCGGGGTCATCGGAACCGCCGCCTCCAGCGTGGCCGCAACATGCGACAGCGCCGCGATCCGCGCCGCCTTCTTGTTGTTGCCGTCGATAACCTTCCACGGCGCCCAGCGCGTATCGGTGTGCGCGAACATGTCGTGCATCGCGTCCAGATAGGCGCCGCGGTGCGCGCGGTTGCGATAATCCTCGGCCCCGGTTTTCCAACGCTTCCACGGATCGTCGAGGCGGTCGGCAAGGCGCTTGTCCTGCTCGGCCTGCGTCACATGGACGAACAGCTTGACCAGATTGGTACGGCTGCCGGTCAGCTGCGCCTCGAACTCGTTGATCTCGTCATAGCCCTTGCGCCATTCGGCCTCGGTCGCGAACCCCTCGACCCGTTCGACAAGGACGCGGCCGTACCAGCTCCTGTCAAAGATCGAGATGTCGCAATTGCCGGGCAGGCGGGTCCAGAAACGCCACAGGAAATGACGCGCCTTTTCCTCGTCGGTGGGGGCGCCGATCGGCCAGACCTCGAAATAGCGGGGATCGAGCTGCGCGGTCAGGCGCTGGATGATCCCGCCCTTCCCCGCCGCGTCCCAGCCTTCGAGCATGATGATGCTGCGCTGCCCGTGGGTGATGTGCGCCGCCTGGACATTTTCGAGCCGCGCCTGCAGCGCCGCCAGATCCTTGGCATAATCGCCGTCATATTTGGTACCGGCTTCATAGTCGGCGAGAGAGATGGTCATGGGCGACCTCGTAGCGCATTTGCCGCTCGCACACCAAGCGGTCGATGCGGATTGTCAGCTTATGGAACATTCCATCTGGCGTCAGTTGCCGTCCATCAATCGCTGGCGCGCCTCCCAGTCGGCGAGCGTCCTTTGCGTGCGCGCCATGCGTTCGAACGCCGCGGGGATATCGCGGCTCTTCGAACCCAGCCGCTGCGCTTGCCCGTACCAGTCACCAGCGGCGGCAAAATCGCGCCGTTGCTCGGCGCACAGGCCCAGGTTGAAAGCGAGCGCGGCGGTCGGCTCGGCATCGCGCGTCATCGCCGCCCAGGCATCGCACGCGTCGGCGGGATCGGTCTTGGTCTGCCGTACGGCGGCCTTGAACGCCTCGGCCACCGGCTTGTCGAGCCCCTTGCGATTTTCATCGACACGAACGTCGATCGTGTAAGCGCGAGGCGCCACATCGCCGCGAATGGTGTCGACCTGCCCTCTCAACGCTTCCGCGACGAAATCCTCGATGGTCCGGCTGGCTTGCCTGTCGGGGCAGATATTTTGCTCGTCGCGCGTGACGAGCGGACGCGAATAGCGAACGCTGCCATCGGCGACAGCCGCGAGCCGCACGGTGCTCGATACGGTGACGATCCGCCTGCGACAGCGAATATCGACCTCGTCCTCCTTCAGGCACTTGTCCTTGTTCGCGGGATCCTTATCGACGCAGCGCTTGCGCTTTTCCGTCACATTGCTTTCGCTGAGCGCGGTCTTCGCCGAACCGGTGACGATCGCGTCATAGGCCGCCCCGGTTTCGAGGCCGATCATCCGGAAATAGGGTCGATTACCGAACCAAACGGTTCCGAGCGCGGCTTCGATGCCCTGCGCAAATTCGGCCCCGTCCTCGCCTTCGAAGCGATCGACCGCGATGCGAACCAGATCATTGACGTTCGCGCGCTCGGGCGGATCGTTCGCGGCAATCGTCAAAGTCTCCGCCGCCGCCGGCATCGCGAACCCGAACAGCAGCGCCGCCAGTGCCATTCGCCAACGTCGCATCTTCGCCCCCTTGCGCGTCAAACCTGCCGATGCGCGGAGCTATCGCAGCCCCGCCGCCTTGTCAAAACGCGGCGAGCAGCGTGGCGACGCGCGCCGGGTCTTCCATCGGGATGAAATGGCTATGGTCGTCCCAGCGCTCGTCGCGTACCGCGCCGATATGTGCGCCGAGCCCCGGCCAGGTGGGACTTTGCGAAAAATCCATCGAACCGCCGCGTTCGCCGCTCGGCGCGCGAATCAGCGTCACCGGCGCCGCCAGCCCCGATAGCCAGCGATAGGGGTCGATGCGCAGCGCATTCTGATAGACCGACGCCTCGAGCCGCGGCGGACAAGCCAGCTCCAGCCCCGTCCCTCCGGACGTGGGCAGCAGGCCATAGCGGCAATAATCGTCCAGCACCGCCGGTTGCCAATGTGCATAGGGCGGACGATCGGCGAAGCGCGCGCGCATCTGTTCTGCGCTGTCCCAATTATCGCGCCGACGCGCCACGG
This sequence comes from Sphingopyxis sp. A083, assembly GCF_001468495.1. Classification (NCBI taxonomy): domain Bacteria; kingdom Pseudomonadati; phylum Pseudomonadota; class Alphaproteobacteria; order Sphingomonadales; family Sphingopyxidaceae; genus Sphingopyxis; species Sphingopyxis sp. A083. The sequence goes on from NZ_LNSK01000007.1 coordinate 82,961, forward strand.
GATGCTCGGCGGGATCGGGGATCGGCAGCGCATCCTGACCCTCATAAAGGTCGGGCGCCATGATGACCGGATCGATCAGGACAAGGTGACGAAAGGCATCGCGCCGCTGCGCCGACAGGCGGGTCAGCGCATGCCCGCCCATGCTGTGCCCGCACCCGATCAGCGGCGTTCCGGCAAAGCGATCGATGAGCGGCAACAGCGCGTCGCCGGTCGCGCCCCAATCGGCGAGCGTCGCGGGGCGATAGCTGCGCCCATGCCCGCGATGATCGGGCGCGACGACATGCGTGCCTTGCGGCAAGGCGGCGACGACCTGGTCCCACAGCCGCGCATGAAACCCCGTCGCATGAAGCAGCAGCAGCGACGGCCCCGCCCCCGCGGTGCCCCATTCGAACCAGCAGATGTCGCCTTCCGGCGTAGCGAGCCGGTGTTCGCGCGGCCCGTTCATCGGGTCAGCTCTTCGGACCGTCCACCAGACGGATATGCAATTCCTTGAGCTGCTTCTCGGAGACCGGTGCCGGTGCGCCCATCATCAGATCTTCGGCCTTCTGCGTCATCGGGAAGACGATCACCTCGCGAATGTTCGGCTCGTCGGCGAGCAGCATCACGATGCGGTCGACGCCCGGCGCCGAACCGCCATGCGGCGGGGCCCCGAATTTGAAGGCGTTGATCATGCCCGCAAAGTTGGTGTCGACGTCCTGCTGGCTGTAGCCTGCAATCTCGAACGCCTTGTACATGATATCGGGGCGGTGGTTCCGGATCGCCCCCGACGACAGTTCGACGCCGTTGCAGACGATGTCATATTGATAGGCGAGGATGTCGAGCGGGTCCTTGGTTTCCAGCGCCTCCATCTCGCCCTGCGGCATCGAGAAGGGATTGTGGCTGAAATCGATCTTGCCGGTTTCCTCGTCGGCCTCGAACATCGGGAAGTCGACGATCCAGCAGAATTCGAAGCGGCTCTTGTCGATGAGATCAAGCTGTTCGGCGACGCGGGTGCGCGCAAGACCGGCGAGCTTCGCCGCCTTGGCTTCGGGGCCCGCGGCGAAGAAGATGCCGTCGTTGGGGCCGAGACCCATCGCATCGGCGATTGCCTTCATGCCTTCCTGACCGTGGTTGTTGGCGATCGGGCCGCCGAACACGCCGTCCTTCTGCGTCGCATAGCCGAGCCCCGGAAAACCCTCAGACTGCGCCCAGCTGTTCATTTCGTCGAAGAATTTGCGGCTCTTCTCGTGCGTTTCGGGCGCGGCGACGGCGCGGACAACCTGCCCTTCCTCGACCATCGAGGCGAAGCGGCCAAAGCCCGAGCCCTTGAAGAAATCGCCCACGTCATGGACGAGCAGCGGGTTGCGCAGGTCGGGCTTGTCGCTGCCATATTTCAGCATCGATTCGCGGTAGGGAATGCGCTTGAACGGCAGCGGCGACACGGTGCGTCCCTTGCCGTCGAAATCGGCGAACTCCTCGAACACGCCGTGCAGCACGGGTTCGATGGCGTTGAAGACGTCGTCCTGCGTGACGAAGCTCATTTCGAAATCGAGCTGGTAGAATTCACCCGGCGAACGGTCGGCGCGCGCATCCTCGTCGCGAAAACAGGGTGCGATCTGGAAATAGCGATCGAAGCCCGCAACCATCAGCAGCTGCTTGAACATCTGCGGCGCCTGCGGCAGCGCGTAGAATTTGCCGGGGTGGACGCGGCTGGGGACCAGATAGTCGCGCGCGCCCTCGGGGCTGCTCGCGGTCAGGATCGGGGTCTGGAATTCGGTGAAGCCCTGGTCGATCATCCGGCGGCGCAGCGACGAAATGACGTTCGAGCGCAGCACGATATTCTTGTGCAGGCGTTCGCGGCGGAGATCGAGGAAGCGGTTGGTGAGGCGGATTTCCTCGGGATATTCGGCATCGCCGAACACCGGCAGCGGCAGGCGGTCGGCCGCCGACTGCACCGTCACCGCGCTCGGATAGATTTCGATCTCGCCGGTCGCAAGCTTGGGGTTCAGCGTCTCGGGCGACCGCGCGGCGACCTTTCCGGTGAAGGTCAGGACGGACTCGGGGCCGACGCCATTGACCGTCGGATACAGGTCCGAATCCGTCTCCACAACGATCTGGGTGATGCCATAATGGTCGCGAAGATCGACGAAGAGCACATTCGCATGCTCGCGCGTCCGGTGCACCCAGCCCGAAAGACGGACTTCCTCGCCGACGTTGGCGGCGCGAAGGTCGGCGCATGTGTGGGTGCGATAGGCGTGCATTATGTTCGTCTTTCAAATGTCCGGGGAGGCGCGCCGGAAAACGTGCCGATATGGCCGCGCCTAAGGCAGGTCGCGGGGCCGTTTGTCAAGGGTGGACCCGCGATTCGCCCCGAACGGCGCCGCCCATGTCCCTGCGATGAACAGCGGTAAATTTTCCTGACGATTATGCTGCGGGCGCTGTATAGGCTCCCCATGCAAATTCATCCGTTAATCGAGTCCAGCGAAGCGCTTCACCAGTTTGTCGACCTGATCAAGGGCAGCGACTTCATCGCCGTCGACACCGAATTCATGCGCGAAAACACCTTCTGGCCCGAACTCTGCCTGATCCAGGTGGCCGACGTGCACCACGCCGCGGCGATCGATCCGATGGCGCCAGGCATCGACCTCACCCCGCTGCTCGACCTGCTGGTCGACAATGAAGATGTGCTCAAGGTCTTCCACGCGGGCGGACAGGATGTCGAAATCATCTTCAACCTGACCGGCAAGACGCCGCACCCGATCTTCGACACCCAGATCGGCCAGATGGCGCTCGGTCAGGCCGAACAGGTCGGCTATTCGAATCTCGTCGAAGCCTGGCTCGGCCTGCAGCTCGACAAGGGCGCGCGCTTTACCGACTGGAGCCGCCGGCCGCTCGACAAGCGGCAGATCGACTATGCGATCGGCGACGTCACCCATCTGGCCAAGATTTTCCCGATGATGCTCAAAAAGCTCATCAAGACCGGCCGCGGCCACTGGCTCGACGAGGAAATGGAAAAGCTCGCCGATCCGTCCAACTATGCGATCGACCCCGAAAAGGCGTGGCAGCGGATCAAGGTGCCGTCGCGCAAGCTCGACGCGCTGGGGCGGCTCAAGGCCCTCGCCGCATGGCGCGAGCGCGAGGCGCGCAACAAGAATCTGCCGCGCGGACGCATCGTCAAGGATGAGACGCTCGCCGACCTTGCCGCGCATCCGCCGAAAAATCAGGACGGCCTCGGCAGCGTCCGCGGCCTGTCGGCGACATGGCGGTCGAACGACATCGGCGGGCGGCTGATGGACGCGCTCGCGAACGCCAAGCCGCTGCCCAAGGACGACATGCCCGACCGCGCCCCGCGCGGCCCTGGGCTGGGCAAGGAAGGCGCGCTCGTCGCCGATCTGCTCAAGCTGCTGCTCAAGATCCGCTCGCGCGAACTCAATGCCGCGGCGCGGCTGATTGCGCGCAGCGACGATCTCGAAGCGCTCGCGGCGGGGCGCCGTGACGATATCCCGATGATGCGGGGCTGGCGCTACGACGTGTTCGGCCACGCCGCACTCGATCTCGTCGAAGGCCGCGTCGGCTTTGCGGTCAAGAACGGCAAGCTGGTCATGAGCGAGATCGAAGCCCCCGCCCCGGCCGAAACCGACGCCTGAGGGCGCGCTCCCTCGCTGCCCTGCTTAGAGCAGCACCAGCTCCGGCTTGACCCCGAACGCCTGCGCCAGCGCGCGCAGGCGCCGGTCGACCGATTCGCCCGCCAGATGATGCCAGCCCGGATCGAGGCTGAGCCGCAGCTTGCCGTCGTCGAGTGCGATGGCGCTCGCCTTGAGCGGCGCCTCGACCCCCCCGGTGAGCCGCTGCGCCAGCCGGATCGCAAGCCCCCACTGCCGCGCCCGGTCGATGCGGTCCGCCGGAACGAGGCTGGTCATAGCGGGAAAATCGACGTCGGCGCCGCCGAACCCGGCGTGCAATGCGCGCGCGAGCAGGATGCGGCCGGGAATGTCGATGCTGCGCCAGTTGCCGTGCAGTCCGATCTCGGTCCCGCGTTCGGCACGGAAATCGGGGTTGGCCGACCAGGCGACATCGCTGAGCAGGCTGGCGGCGAGCCGGATGCGGCTGTCGCTCGCCTCCTCATTGGCGAACAGCGGCGCGATCCACTCGGCGATCGCGCGGCCGTGCGGGGCGAAGCGAGCAAGTCGCCGTCCCTCGAACTCGGCCGCGACGATCAGCGGATCCTGCGCCCGGGTCGCGGGGTCGAGCGCCTGATAGAGCAGCCCTTCGCGCAGTCCCGATGAGGAGACGGTCATCTCGGGCACGTCGATGATATTGACCAGCGCCGCGAGCAGCGCCGCGGCATCGGGGAGCGTTGCAGCGCGGTTCGACGCCATGCCCGGAATCGCGCGCAACTCCTCGAAACTCATCCGCTTTGTCGCGCGTAGCAGCCGGCGCAGCGCGGCGCGCGGCATTACATGATGGTCGAGCACCGGCAGCGGATCCTGCGTCAGTTCGATATCGAGACGCGACAGCGCGCGCCATGATCCGCCGACAAGATAGAGCGGCAGTCCGGTCATATTGTCCGGCCAGCCCGCGCCCTTGAGCATCTTGCGCACCGATCGCTCGAAAACCTGCTGCCCCTGCTTGCGCAGCGCGGGCAGGCGCAGCACGCCGAGCGGGAAGGACGCGCGCCGCCCGACGGTGCCGCCCGACACTTCGGCCAGCTCAAGGCTACCGCCGCCCAGGTCGACCGCGATGCCGTGCGCGTCGGGGATTGCCGAGATGACGCCGCAGCCCGCCGCTTCGGCCTCTTCTTCGCCCGACAGCAGGCGGATCTTCAATCCCGCCTCGGCAGCACCGGCGATGAAATCGGGGCCGTTCTCTGCATCGCGCACCGCCGCGGTCGCGACGCATTGCAGGTCTTTCACCTCCATGTGCCGCGCGAGCAGCGCGTAGCGGCGCAGCGCGATCAGCCCGCGTTCGGCATCTTCGGGCGCGATGCGATTGTCGATCGCGAGCCCGCGGCCCAGCCCGGCCGGCACCTTTTCGTTGAAGATCACCGCGGGCGCGCGCGGCGGCCCTTCATAGACGACGAGGCGGACCGAGTTGGACCCGATATCGATGACGGCGGAACGATGGGCGGTCAGTCTGTTGGAACGGGCGATCGGCAAGTGTCAGTCTTCGCGCATGTTGAAATCGAGGGTCGGCACATCCTGCCGCTTGTGCAGCGCGGTCCCGCGCCCCGAAAGCGACGGGTTGTTCATGAAATAATGGTGCAGGTTAAACGGCTTGTCGCCCGGATCGACGCGCACATAGGTGCCGTCGGCCTGCAGCACCCAGCTTTGTTCATTGTCGATCAGATTGGCGACGAGCACCTGATCCAATATCTGGTCGTGGACGGTCGGGTTCTCGATCGGGATCATATATTCGACGCGGCGGTCGAAGTTGCGCGGCATCCAGTCGGCGCTCGAGATATAAAGCTTGGCGCGCTGGTGCGGCAGGCGCGATCCGTTGGCGAAGGCCCAGATGCGGCTATGTTCGAGGAAGCGGCCGACGACCGATTTGACGCGGATCGTCTCCGACAGGCCGGGAACGCCGGGACGCAGGCAACAGATGCCGCGCACGATCAGCTCGATCGGCACCCCCGCCGCGCTCGCCTCGTAAAGCTTGTCGATGATGCCGGGGTCGACGAGGCTGTTCATCTTGGCCCACAGCCCCGACGGCAATCCCGCTCGCGCCGCCGCAATCTCGGCATCGACAAGCTCGCACAGATGCGCGCGCATGTTGAGCGGCGACATCGTCACCAGCTCGAGCCGCTCGGGCTCGACATAACCGGTGATATAGTTGAACAGTTGCGCAGCATCGCGCCCCGCGCGCGGATCGGCGGTGAAGAAGCTGAGGTCGGTATAGATGCGCGCGGTGATCGGGTGGTAATTGCCCGTACCGAAGTGGCAATAGGTCCGATACCCCTGCCCCTCGCGGCGCACGACCATCGAGATTTTGGCGTGCGTTTTCCACTCGATGAAACCGTAGACGACCTGCACCCCAGCGCGTTCGAGCTGGTTCGCCCAGAGCAGATTCTGCTCCTCGTCGAAGCGCGCCTTGAGTTCGACAACCGCCGTCACCGACTTGCCCGCCTCGGCCGCCTCGATCAGCGCGCGGATGACGGGCGACTGGTTGCCGGCACGATAGAGCGTCTGCTTGATCGCGACGACATCGGGATCGGCGGCTGCCTGCCGCAGAAAGGACAGGACGACATCGAAGCTTTCATAGGGGTGATGGACAACGATGTCCTTGGACCGGATCGCCGCGAAACAATCGCCGCCATGTTCGCGGATGCGTTCCGGAAAACGCGGCGAATAGGCCGGGAACTTCAGGTCGGGGCGATCGACATCGACCAGCGCAGACAGCGCCGCGAGCCCGACGAAACCGCCGATCTTCGCGACGATCGCCTCATGCCCCTGAATATCGGCGTTGAGCACTGCGGCCAGTTCGGCCGGCATGTCGGCCTCGAGTTCGAGCAGAATCACCCGTCCGCGCCGACGGCGGCGGATCGCGGTGCGGAACAGCCGCACCAGATCCTCGGCCTCTTCCTCGATTTCGATGTCGCTGTCGCGGATGATGCGGAACACGCCAATCGAGCGGCTCGTATAGCCGGGGAAAATCAGGTCGGCGAACAGTTCGACCAGATATTCGATCGGCACGAAGCTCGTCGCTTCGCCCGGTACCGGCACCAGTCGCGGCAGCGAAGCGGGGATCATCACCAGTTCGCGCACCGTGTCGCCCGTCGCCTGGCGCTGGAGATCGAAGATCACGCCAAGGCCGCGGTTGGGGATGAAGGGAAAGGGGTGCGCAGGATCGAGCACCTGCGGCGTCAGGATCGGGAATATCTGTTCGCTGAAATATTGGCGGAGCGAAGCGCGCAGCCGCTCGCGCTCCGACCCGGCGCCGTGAACGATGACCCCTTGTTCGGCGAGCAGACCGTGCAGCTTCTGCCACTCGCTCTGCTGTTCGTCGACGAGCCGGTTCACCTCGGCCTCGATCTCGGCGAGCTGCTGCCCCGGTGAGCGACCGTCGGCCGACGGATCGTCGATCCCCTGAAGCTGCTGCCCCTTCAGGCCGGCGACGCGGACCATGAAGAATTCGTCGAGATTGCTCCCCGAAATCGACAGGAAGCGCAGCCGCTCGAGCAAGGGATGCGCCGGATTGCGCGCCTCCTCCATCACCCGCCGGTTGAAGGCGAGCCACGACAGTTCGCGGTTGAAAAAGCGGTCGGGGTTCGTCTTGTCGAAGCCCGGAACCACCGGATCATTATCGGCGCGAAGGGGCTGACCGGTTATCGACATGTGCCTGTTTCCTGCCTTTCGAGCAAATCGGGATCGATGAGCCCCTGTGACAGTAATGTTTCACGCGTAAGACGAATGCTAATGGCGCGCCCTTTTTCGAGCGATGCGGCGTCGAGCGCCGCGACGACGCGGTGGATCATCGCATAGCTGCGCTCCATCCGCGGCACGACATAGGCGGCGACGTCGGGCGAAATCGCCATCCCGCGCTGGGCAAAAAGTGCGTCGATCAGGTCGCGCGCCAGGCAATCGTCGGGCTCGCCGATCGTCAGCACCGGCACTGCGCGCAACCGCGAAGCGAGGTCGGGAAGCGCGATCGCCCATTCGGACGGCGGCGCATCGGCAATGATGAGCAGGGGCGTTCCCGACGCCTGCGCCGCGTTCCAGGCGTGGAAAATCTCCTCTTCGGACACGCTGGCATGACCGTCGATCACGCGCCCGCCCGATTCGCGCGCGAACAGCCGCCCCATCAGGCTGCGCCCCGATCCGCGCGGCCCGGTCAGCACCGCGGTGCGCACCGGCCAGGTCGCGACATGGCGCAGATAGCGCACCGCGTCGGCGTTGCTCGTCCCGACGATCAGCGGACCGTCGTTGGCGCCGCCGGCGCTCCAGTCGAGCGGCAGCGCGATCTGTCCCGAACCGCGGGGCATCAGCGACTGATCCTGAGCTGGCCGCCGCCTTCCTGCACCTTGAAACCGCGCGCCGCGAGCGCCGCCTTCAGCGCGCCGACGTCGCCGCGGAAGGTGACGCGCATCACCGACATGCCGCCGAGCGCGAGGCTGCTCGTCGCTGCCGACTGGACCCCCGAAATGCCGCCCACGGCGCGTTCGGTCGCCGAAACCGATTCGACGTCGGGTGATGCATATTGGACCGTGAAGGTCTGCAGCCCCGCAGGCGCCGTCGTCGGCAGGCTGGTGTCGGTCTCGCCGGCCACCACCGTGTCGTCGGTCGCCACATCTTCGGGCAGATCCTCCTTCTCGACCGGCTTTTCGAGCACGAGATAGGCGTCGGTGCGCAGCTGTCCCGCGGCGAGCGCCTGCGTGTAGAGCGCATCCATCCGTGCCACCGCCTTTTCCATCATGTCGGGAATTGCGGCGGCGTTGGGCGCGGTCATCGTGAAGGCGCCGATCAGGCGGTTGTCGGGGCTGTAGCGCGCGGCGAAATGGCCCGTCACCGGTCCGCCGGGATAGCTGTATTCGACCCGCGCGATCGGGATCAGCACGTCGGCTGCGCCATATTGGTCGAGGATGACGCGCCACCAGACGCGGCCGCGCCGTCCGGTCTGCCCCGGATTGAGCAGCAACGTGTCGGCGCCGGTGCCCGCGGTGCGGACATAGTCGATCGCGCTCTGCCCGGTATTATATTCGGCCCAAGCGCGCTGCCACGCGCTGCGCTGTTCGAACACCTGCTGAATGCCGTCGATCGAATAGACGGGAATCACCAGCAGCGGCGGCGAACGCAGGGTGCGGCCGCTGACACCCAATATCTGCCCGGCGCGGACGCGGTCGAACTGGACGCCAAGCGTCGCGACATAGCGGCGCGGCCCGACCTGTTCCTTTTCCACCACGATCGCGGTGACGATGCCGTCCAGCACCGAATCGGACAGCGCCGGACCGTCGCTGCCGTTGGTCTTGCGATAGAGTTGCTGCCACCCCTTGCGCTGCGCCTCGCGCCAGCCCTTTTCGCGCGCATCCTCCGGATTGTCGCCGGTGACGTCGATCGCGATGCCGCTCGCCAGAAAATCGCCGCTGCTGTTGATCGGCGTGATGCCGCGGTCGCCATGCGCGATCTGCCCCTGGACGAGGCCCGCGATCAGAACCGCCAGGAACAGCCCGAACAGCGCCGCCCAGCGCCGATCGCGAGGCACGAACGAGCGAAGGGGGAGACCGGGAGTCGAACGGGGGAAAGCGGCCGAGGTCATAGGGTTCTTACGCTTTGTTCCCAACCAAGATGCAACCATCACTCTGTCCGTCATTCCGGCGAAAGCCGGAATCTCGACCTCGTGCCATAATGCCCCGGCGAGATCCCGGCCTTCGCCGGGATGACGATTCCTGCATGCCCTACGCGAAAGTCGAGGTCACCGACAAGGAAATCATGGCATTTGTCGGCCGGAAGCGTTAGTCGCGCGGGCCATGGATTCCAAGCATAACCAACCCGCCCCTTATACATATGCGCAGGCCGGCGTCTCGATCGAGACAGGCAATGCGCTGGTCCGTGCCATCGCCCCGCTCGCCCGCGCAACGCGCCGCCCCGGCGCCGATGCCGACCTCGGCGGTTTCGGCGGCTTTTTCGACCTGAAAGCGGCGGGGTTCAACGATCCGCTGCTCGTCGCGGCGAACGATGGCGTGGGCACCAAGCTGAAGCTCGCGATCGAATCGGGCAAGCATGACGGCGTCGGTATCGACCTCGTTGCCATGTGCGCCAATGACCTCATCGTGCAGGGCGCCGAGCCCTTGTTTTTCCTGGACTATTATGCGACCGGCAAGCTCGAAAACGATGTCGCGACCCAGGTGGTCGCGAGCATCGCCGAGGGATGCAAACAGGCGGGCTGCGCGCTGATCGGCGGTGAAACCGCCGAAATGCCGGGGATGTATTCGGACGGCGACTATGATCTTGCGGGCTTTTGCGTCGGCGCGGTCGAGCGCGACCACGTACTCACCGCCGACAAGGTCGCGGCGGGCGACGTGATCCTCGGCCTCGCTTCGTCGGGGGTGCATTCGAACGGCTTTTCGCTCGTGCGCCGCCTCGCCGCCGACAAGGGCTGGAAGCTCGACCGCCCGGCGCTGTTCGATCAGACCGTCCTGCTGATCGACGCGCTGATGGCGCCGACGCGCATCTATGTGAAAAGCCTCCTGCCGCTCGTGAAGACCGGCAAGGTCCATGCGCTCGCGCACATCACCGGCGGCGGCCTGCTCGAAAATATCCCGCGCGTGCTGCCCAAGACGCTGCACGCGCATATCGATGCCGACGCCTGGGACCAGCCGCGGCTGATGGCGTTCCTGCAGGCGCAGGGCAATATCGAGCCCGAAGAAATGGCGCGCACTTTCAATTGCGGGATCGGCATGGCCGTGGTCGTCGCCGAAAGCGACGTTGCCGATGTGACAGCGGCGCTCGAAGCCGCGGGCGAGACGGTGCACCGGATCGGGCATATCGCGGCGGGCGACAAAGGTTGCACCGTGTCGGGCGGCGCGGAAACCTGGAGCGCGATGGGTGCGTGGAGCGCCACGCACCACGGCTGACGCACATTTCCGTTCGCCCTGAGCTTGTCGAAGGGCCGTCCTTCCCTTTGGACCTTGAAAGCGAAGAACAGTGCTTCGACAAGCTCAGCACGAACGGATTGAAAGGGTGGCGCCGTGACGAAAGCGAAAGTCGGCGTCCTCATCTCGGGCGCCGGGACCAATATGGCGGCGCTGCTTTATGCCGCGAAAGCCGCCGACTGCCCTTATGAACTCGTGCTGGTCGCGAGCAACAACCCGGAAGCGCCGGGCCTCGCGCTCGCCGCGGCCGAAGGCATTGCGACCTGGGCGCAATCGCACAAGGGAATGTCGCGCGCCGCCTTCGACGCGCTGGTCGACGAACGGCTGCGTGCCGCTGGCGCCGACTATGTCGCGCTTGCGGGCTATATGCGCATCCTCAGCGACGATTTCGTCGCCGGCTGGACCGACCGGATGCTCAACATCCACCCCAGTCTGCTGCCGCTCTACAAGGGGCTCGACACCCATCAGCGCGCGATCGACGCCGGCGACCGTTTCGGCGGGTGCAGCGTCCATGTCGTCACGCCCGCACTCGACGATGGGCCGGTGCTGGCGCAGACCCCGGTCGCGATCGTGCCCGGCGACACCGCCGAAACCTTGGCGGAACGCGTCCGTTTTGCCGAGCATCAGCTCTATCCCGCCGCGCTCGCCGCCTTCGTGACGCGCGAACGGGCGCCCGACTGGCTGCTCGGCCGCGTCCGCGCCCTGGCGATGGCGCTGCCCGAAGCCGACGAGGTTACCTCGCACGGCATGCCCTGCTTCGGCATCGTCAAGGGCAAGAAATTCGCCTATTTCACCCACGACCACCATGGCGACGGCAAGACCGCGCTGCTGGTCAAGATCAGCGGCGCCGACGAGCAGGCGCAGCTCATCGAACTCGACGAAGCGCGCTATTACCGCCCCGCCTATTTCGGCGACGGCTGGATCGGCATCCGCCTCGACCTCGGCGATACCGACTGGGATGCGATCGGCGACTGGCTCCGCAAGAGCTGGCTGGCGATCGCGCCGAAAAAGCTCGCGGGGCTGATGGCGGCAGCCGAGGACTTTTAAGTCGCCACCCGCGTCATTGCGAGCGGAGCGAAGCAATCCAGAGCGGTTCACGCGCACTCTGGATTGCCGCGCGGCGTCGCCGCTCGCAAATGACGAACAAGGGCGCCATACTTGCCCCGTCCAAAATTCGCGCTGGCCTTTTGCGCCAAAGCACGGTGAACTGGCGGCGATGGAGTATGATTTCGCCCTGATCCTGTGGGCCGCGTACGTCGCGGTCTTCATCGTCATCCTGGGCCGGATCATCCTGCGGCCGCAGCGCGAGCCCGCCTCGCGGCTCGCGTGGTTGATCGCGACGATCGCGGTACCCGTGGTCGGCATCCTCGCCTATCTGTTGCTCGGGGAGGCGCGGATCAGCGCCAAGCGGCGCGCGCGCTATGCCGCGATCGAGGCGCATCTGCCGCATCCGCACGACAATGCCGACGTGCGCCGCAGGCTCGCGCGCAGCGCTTGGGCCGCCCCCTTCGCGCTCGCAGAGACCGTAAACGCTCTACCGCCCACCGCGGGCAATCGCGCGCATCTCGCCGCCGACAGCAACGCCGCGATCCGCGAGATGGTCGAGGATATCGACAATGCGAAGTCCACCGTCCACCTCTGCTTCTATATCTGGCTCGCCGACAATAACGGCTTCAGGATCAAGGACGCGCTGGTCCGCGCGGCCCGGCGCGGCGTCAAGGTCCGCGTCCTCGCCGACGCGCTCGGCTCGCGCGGCTTCATCCGGTCGGCCTATTGGATCGAACTCGAAAATGCCGGGATCGATGCGCGCATCGCGCTGCCGATCGGCGGGCTGATCTGGACGCTGATCCGCGGGCGCTTCGACCTGCGCAATCACCGCAAGCAACTCATCATCGACAATCGCATCGCCTGGTGCGGCAGTCAGAATCTCGCCGACCCCGAATTTCGCATCAAGTCGAAATATGCGCCGTGGGTCGACATCATGACGCGCTGGGAAGGCCCGGTGGTGCGAGACTGCCAGTTCGTCTTTGCCGCCGACTGGGAAAGCGAGCGCGGCGACGACATCGGCGACCTTTTGCAGGACGATGCCGAGCCTCCGGCCGCCGCCGATCCGGGCATCGCGGCGCAGGTAATCGCGACCGGCCCCAATGTCCGCTACGCCGCGATGACCGCCTGTTTCACCGCGCTCATCCACTCGGCGCGGCGCGAGCTGGTCGTCACCACCCCCTATTTCGTCCCCGACGAACAATTGCTCTTCGCGCTGCTCGACTGCGCGCGGCGCGGCGTCGCGACGGTGATGATCGTGCCGCACCGCAACGATAGCCGCGTCGTCGCGGGCGCGAGCCGCAGCTATTATGCCGACCTCGTCGACGCGGGGGTAAAGCTCTACGAATATCGTCCCGGCCTGCTCCACGCCAAGACGATGGTGGTCGACGGCGAAGTCGCACTGATCGGGTCCGCCAACCTCGATCGCCGCAGCTTCGAACTCAATTTCGAGAATAATATCCTGTTGCTTGACAAAGCTTTTGCTGCCGAACTTCGTACGCGGCAGGAAGTTTACCGCGCCGATTCGATACCCGTCGGCGCCGCCGATGTCGTATCCTTCGGCATCGTCCGGCGGCTGTGGCAAAACCTCGTCGCGACGGTCAGTCCGCTGCTCTAGCGCCAGCCGCTCCACCACCGCCCGTTCCACCTGATGGCGGGCATGTTGACAGCGCGCCGCCCCTTCCCGAGAAGTGCGCTGCTAGATCTGGGGGATTTGACGATGGGCAAGGAATTCAATGCATTTTCGATCGTGGGCGTGGCGCTGCTGGCCACATCTGTGCCAGCTCATGCAGCGAGCGACCCTTTTATCGGCGAAGTAATGATGACAGCCGCGACCTTCTGTCCGCGCGGTTGGACCGAAGCCAATGGCCAACTCGTGTCAATCAGCGAGAATATGGCGCTTTTTTCGTTGCTGGGAACGACTTATGGCGGGGATGGGAGCAAGACCTTTGCGCTCCCTGATCTGCGGGGACGCGCGCCGGTCCATGTCGGTAACGGCCGTGATGTACCGCCGCTGGTGCTCGGCCAAAAGGGCGGCAACAGCAGCGTCGCCCGCGACCCCGCGGCATCGGGCACAGTCAAAACGCAGCCGACACTAGCCATTCGCTACTGCGTCGCGATCCAAGGCATCTACCCGTCGCGCAACTGAAAAAGGCCGCCGGATCGCTCCGGCGGCCTCTTTGGCCTTGCGGCTCGGCTGGTTCAGCCGACGATTTCTTCGGGCTTGAAGAAATAGGCGATTTCGATCGCCGCATTTTCATCGCTGTCGCTGCCGTGCACCGTGTTCGCTTCGATGCTTTCGGCCAGTTCCTTGCGGATCGTGCCGGGAGCCGCGTCCTTGGGGTTGGTCGCGCCCATCACGTCGCGGTTACGCTGCATCGCATTCTCGCCTTCGAGAACCTGGACGACGACCGGGCCCGAGGTCATGAATTCGACGAGTTCGCCGAAGAAGGGGCGTTCCTTGTGGACCGCGTAAAAGCCTTCGGCCTGTTCCTTGGTCATGTGAATGCGCTTCGACGCGACGACGCGCAGGCCGGCGTCTTCCAGCATCTTGGTGACGGCGCCCGTGATGTTGCGGCGGGTCGCGTCGGGCTTGATGATCGAAAAGGTGCGGGTGACCGCCATTGGGAAAGCTCCTGCTTTATATCTTGTCGGAATGGGCGCGCCTCTAGCCGCGCTTTCGCCGCTCCGCAAGCAAAGAGCGCGGGGGGCTTTCCCGTCCCCGGGTCAGCCGCCGTGGCCGTAGGTGATCGACCCGTTGACCATGTCGCCCGCCTGCGTCGCCGTGACCTGCACGCCCGACTTGCTGTCGCCAGGCCGTTCGGCGCCGAACATTGCGGTTTCGCCGGCCTTGACCTCGGTCGTGATCTTCATGCCTGCGGCCTCGGCCTGCTTGCGGAAATGTGCGATCACGTCGGCCGCCTGGCCCTTGACCTCAAAGCTCGCCATGCCGCCGGCCCCATCCTTGTTCGTCGCGGTGAAGCCGCCCGTAACCTTCGCACCCGGATAGGGCGAGAAACCCGCGGGGAATTTCGCATTGCCCGCGCCGCCGCCGAACTGCATCTCGCCATCCTCGGTCTTGATGCTGATTGTGCCATTTTCGCCGCTGGTGTCGGACGTCACCTTATAGTCGGCGGTCTTTCCGGTTTCGGGGTCGGTGTAAGTGCCGCTCGCGACTTCCTTTTCCGATTTCGATCCGCACGCCGAAAGCGTCATCGCCAGCGCAATTGCGGTGCCAAGCGTGAATGTCCTGAGCGTCGCCATAATCTACCTCCTGTTGCCCCGAATCGGTCGGCTGCTGTCCCTAGGGTGCGACCCGGTTGCCGTCGGTGATCCCCCTCACAGAAAGACGCTCTTCCCCGGCCCGGTCAGCCTATCGCGTCACGGCCCTTCGGACCAGCGTCCGCGCTCATCCTGTTTCCAGAAGTGGATTTCCACGCCCTCGGCCTTGGTCAGCGCGCGCCAGGTCGCGCGCGCATCGTCGATGCGACTGTTGTCGAACAACAGGAAAGCGCGCTCGAACGCCAGCGCCTCATCGCGCCATTCGCCATCGGCGAGCGCGACATGGGTGGCGCCGTTGATCGCCGGGGTGCCCAGCGTGCCGCTGAGCAGGATCGGCTCGATCGCCTCGTCGGGCGATCCCGCCGCGCCGTGCGGCAGGAAACTCGCGGGTTGCAGCGTCCACAGCGCCTCGTCGATCGCCTGCCGCTGCATCGCCGCGGCAGCGACGACGAGCAGCCGGCTGCCGCCATCCAATATGCGCGTGGCGATCGCGGGGAGCACCCGTTCGACCGGGTCGCGGGTCAGCCGATAGAAGTCGACGCGCGCCATGCTCCCCGAACCGGATCAGCCTTCGTGATTGTCGGCGATATAGCGGTCGAGCAGGCGGACGCCATAACCCGTCGCGCCCTTCGCCCACACCGGGCCGTCCTTGTCGCTCCATGCCGTGCCGGCGATGTCGAGGTGCGCCCAGGCGACTCCGTCGTCGACGAACCGCTTGAGGAACTGCGCCGCGGTGATCGACCCGCCTTCGCGCGGACCGATATTCTTCATGTCGGCGATGGGGCTGTCGATCAGCTTGTCATAGGCCGGCGACAGGGGAAAACGCCACAGCTTGTTGTTCGTCGCCTCACCCGCAGCGATCAACTTTTCGGAAAGCCCGTCGTCATTGGCGAAAATGCCCGCATATTCGTGGCCGAGCGAGATCACCATTGCGCCGGTCAGCGTCGCCAGATCGACGATGACCTTGGGCTCATAGACCTTCTGCGCCCAGGTGATCGCGTCGCACAGCACCAGCCGGCCTTCGGCGTCGGTATTGAGCACCTCGACCGTCTGTCCCGACATGGTGGTGACGATGTCGCCGGGGCGCTGCGCATTACCGTCCGGCATATTTTCGACAAGGCCGACGATGCCGACGACATTCGCCTTGGCCTTGCGGCCCGCGATCGCCTTCATCGCGCCCGCGACAGCGCCCGCGCCGCCCATGTCCCACTTCATCATGTCCATGCCCGGGCCGGGCTTCAGGCTGATCCCGCCGGTGTCGAAGGTCACGCCCTTGCCGATGAATACGACCGGCTTGTCGTCGGCATTGCCGCCGTTCCAGCGCATCGCGAGCAGCCGCGGCGGCCGCACCGACCCTTGCGCGACGCCAAGCAGCGCGCCCATGCCGAGCGCCTTCATCTGCCGTTCGTCGAGCACCTCGATCTCGACGCCGAGGTCGGCCAGATGCTGGCAGCGCTCGACGAAGCTTTCGGGATAGAGGATGTTTGGCGGCTCGGCGACCAGCGTCTGGGTCAGCGCCACGCCGTCGGCCACCGCCGAATAGCTGCCCCAGCGCGCCGAAATATCACCCGCGGGCGACGCGATCACGATGGTTTTCAGGCTGGGCTTGGCGGTGTCGGAAAGGCGGGTGCGATAGGTGTCGATGCGCCAATCGCGCAGCTTCGCACCCATCGCAAAGGCGAGCACATCATCTTCGTCGATCTGGCCCGCGCTGGCGAAATCGACGTGCAGCACCGCGACGCCGCTCGTCTGCAGCCGCGCGGTCAGCGCGCCGCCAGCGCGCTCGAGATCATGGACCGTCCCCTCGCCGATGCCCACCAGCAGCAGCCGCGTGGCCCGGTCACCGTCGAAGGCGGCGGTTTCGGCCACCGAACCCGCGGCGCCATCGAACCGCGCCTGCTTCGCCAGCGCGCCGAGCAGCGCACCGAGCGCGCCGGCCTCGCCCTTGCGGACCGGAAAAGCGACAACGTCGGCAGACGCATCGATTTGCGCGACAAACTGAATGTCCATCTTTTAACTCTCTTATGCGATGATTGATTGGAACGTGCCGGACCGATAGGGGTTTCGCTCGCGAGTTGCAAAACTAAAGCAGCCAGCCCGCAAAGGGTGGACGCAAGATAAGGTGTGGGACAAAGAAATTAAATGAGTCGGACTTTGTTCCCCCACGCGGCGCGCGCGCGGCCCCTTTGGGTCGCCACCGCGAGCGGCATGCTCCTTGTCGCCGTGCCCGCCGCGGCGCAGACCGGCGCGCCCGCGCCCGCCGCCGGACCTGCGGCTCCGGCCGCGCAGCCCGACCTCCAGAATCGTGACGTCTCGGCCGTCACGGTCGATGCACCGAAGCCCGGTGACGAAGAACAGATCGGCTTTGCCGCCGACAATCTGAATTACGACAGCGATGCCGACATCGTGGTTGCCGACGGCAATGTCGAAATGAACCGCGACACCATCTCGATGCGCGCCGACAAGGTGACGTGGAACCGCAAGACCGGCGAAGTGGTCGCCGAGGGCGATGTCGCGATCAAGAATCCCGAAGGCGACACCGCCTATGGCGACCGCATCGTGCTGACCGACACGCTGCGCGACGGCATCGTCCAAAATATGCTCGTCGTGTTCGATAATGGCGCGCGGCTCGCCGCGGTGAAGGGTAGGCGCTTCGACAACGGCAACATCGAGCTGGAAAACGCCGCCTACACGCCCTGCCCGGTCGAGGATGACGCGGGCTGCCCCAAGAACCCGAGCTGGCAGATCCGCGCCGTCCGCGTCGTTTACGACCAGGCGAAGAACAAGATCCGCTACAAGGGCGCGCGCGTCGAAGTCTTCGGTCTGCCGCTCATCCCGCTGCCGGGGCTCAGCCACCCCGCCAACAATGATGCGGGCAGCGGTATCCTCGTCCCCGACGTCCGCCTCGGCCGCACCAACGGGTTCGAAATTGCCCTACCCTATTATCTGCGGCTCGCTCCCGACCGCGACCTGACAATCACACCGCACGTCTACACCAATACGGCGCCGATGATCGAAGGCGAGTTCCGCGCTCTCACCGATATCGGCGCTTTCCGCATCAATGGCTACGCGACCTACAGCTCGGTGGTGCCGCTGACCGGAACCGGCACCGCCGCCGATCAGCGCAACGATTTTCGCGGCTATCTGGAAAGCGCAGGCAAGTTCCAGTTCGATCCCAAGTGGAGCCTGACCTATTCGGGCCGGATCACCACCGACCGCACCTTCATGCGCCGCTACGATATCAGCCGCGACGACCGGCTGCGATCGATGTTCGAGCTGGAGCGGATCGGCGGGCAGAGCTATTTGTCGATCGCCGGCTGGGCGACGCAGACCCTGCGCGCGGGCGACAGCCAGGGGCAGCAACCGATCGCGCTTCCGATCATCGACTATCGCCAACGCCTGCCCGATCCGTGGCTGGGCGGTCAGTTCGAGCTTCAGCTCAACACGCTGTCGATCGCCCGCACAGCGGGACAGGATACGCAGCGCGCCTTCGCCGGCGCCCGCTGGGATCTGCGCGGGCTGACCGGGCTCGGCCAGGAAGTCACGCTGACCGCGCTGGTGCGCGGCGATGTCTATCACAGCGACGAAAATCTGCTGACGCCGATCGCCGACTATCGCGGCAAGTCGGGTTGGCAGGCCCGCGGCATCGCCGCCATCGCCGCCGACATGCGCTGGCCCTTCATCGGCGAATTCCTCGGCGGCACCCAAACGCTGACCCCGCGGGTGCAGATCGTCGCGACGCCGCCGCTCAAGAATGTCGATATACCGAACGAGGATTCGCGCGCCTTCGATCTTGAGGACGGCAATCTCTTCGCGATCAATCGCTTCAACGGCTACGACCGGTTCGAGGACGGCGCGCGCATCACCTATGGCGTTGAATGGAATTTCAGCCGCCCCGGCTTCAACATCAGCAGCGTCATCGGTCAAAGCTATCGCCTGTCGGACAAGCCGACGCTGTTCCCCGACGGGACCGGGCTCACCGACCGGCTCTCCGACATCGTCGGGCGGACGACCGTCGCCTACAAGGATTTCCTGCGCCTTACCCACCGCTTCCGGCTCGACAAGGATAATCTGGCGATCCGCCGCAACGAATTCGATGCGACAATCGGCAGCCGCTCGACCTATGCCGTGCTCGGCTATTCGCGCCTCAACCGCGACATCACCCTGCTCGGCGAAGATCTGCAGGATCGCGAAGAAGCGCGCGTCGGCGGCCGTGTGGCGGTCGCGAAAAACTGGTCGATCTTCGGCTCGGCGATCGTCGATCTGACCAGCAAGGCCGACGATCCGCTCAGCACATCGGACGGCTTCGACCCGATTCGCCACCGGCTCGGCGTCGCCTATGACGACGACTGCCTGTCGATCGCCTTCACCTGGCGGCGCGACTATGTCGACACCGGCGACGCGCGGCGCGGCAACAGCTTCTCGTTCCGCGTCGCGTTCCGCAACCTCGGTTTCTGATCGCTCAGCCTGCGTTCAGCGTTTTCCCGCTATCTCCCGGCTTCAAAGGTCCGGATGGCGGATTGCGCTGGACCATCGGGCGCTTCGGCTGATACGGAGCGTCGCATTCTTACTCGAATAGGATGGCAATGACCAAAATTTCGACCATGTTCGGACTGATTGCCGCTGCGGCCGTGGGGTCCGTCCCGGCGTCGGCCCAGACCGTAGCCGACAGCGAAACCCCTGCGACCAACCTCGCCATTCCCGGCAATGTCCAGCTTTACGGCGACGGCAAGCCCAACGTCTATCGCCCCT
Organism: Sphingopyxis sp. A083; assembly: GCF_001468495.1. Classification (NCBI taxonomy): domain Bacteria; kingdom Pseudomonadati; phylum Pseudomonadota; class Alphaproteobacteria; order Sphingomonadales; family Sphingopyxidaceae; genus Sphingopyxis; species Sphingopyxis sp. A083. The sequence continues at coordinate 102,603 of NZ_LNSK01000007.1, forward strand.
CGGCGATCGTCAACGGCGAAGTCATCACCGCGACCGACATCGAACAGCGCATGGCGCTGATCCGCATTGCGAACAACAATATGGAACTGCCCGCCGAGGAAATTCAGCGGCTGCGCCAGCAGGTGTTCAGCAACCTGATCGACGAAAAGCTCCAGATTCAGGAAGCCCGCGCGGCAAAGATCGACATCGACGAAAATGTCATCAATGAACAATTTGCCCGGCTGGCGGCGCGTTTCAAGCAGACGCCCGACGAATTCAGCAAATATCTCGCGTCCAAGGGGTCTTCGGCCGCCGCGGTAAAGCAGCAAATCCGCGGCGAATTCGCTTGGGACCGCCTGCTGTCACGCAATATCCAATCGACGACCAATGTGTCGACCGACGAGGTGGAAGCGGTGGTCAAGCGGCTGCAGGAGGCCAAGGGTCAGGACGAACTGCACCTCGGCGAAATCTATCTCGCGACGACGCCCGAAAATGCCGCCGCCGTGATGGCGAATGCGCAAAAAATCATTCAGGCGCTTCAGGCCGGCGGCAGCTTCGCTGCCTATGCACGCCAATTCTCCGAAGCCTCGACCGCGGTCGTTGGCGGCGATCTCGGCTGGGTCCGCCCCGCGACCCTCCCGCCGTCGATGGCGCAGGCGGCGCTCAACATGCAGCCCGGCCAGCTCGTCGGCCCGGTCGAAGTCCCGGGCGGGATATCGATCCTGCTGATGATCGACCGGCGCCAGGTTCTGACGGCCGACCCGCGCGACGCGGTGCTCAGTCTCAAGCAGGTGTCACTCGATTTCGCCCCCGGCACGACCGAAGCAAAGGCGAGCGAGCTCGCCAGCCAGTTCGCCGACGCGACGCGCAGCATCGCCGGTTGCGGCGCGGCCGACGATATCGCCGCCAAGCTCGGCGCGAATGTCGTGTCGCGCGACAATATCTCGATGCGCGCACTGCCGCCGCAGCTGCAGAACACGCTGATCAACATGCAGATCGGGCAAGTCACTCAACCGTTCGGCGCCGCCAATGAAGGGGTCAGCGTCCTGGTTCTTTGCGGCCGCGACCTGCCTGAATCGGCAACCGCTCCCGACGTTCAGGCGATCGAGCAGAAGCTGCTCGAGGACAAGGTCAACAAGCGCGCGCAACGCTATCTGCGCGACCTGCGCCGGGATGCGGTGATCGAATATAATTGATGACGGCTATGATTAGACGACGCCCGATCGCGGTCACCATGGGCGACCCGGCGGGCGTCGGTCCCGAGGTAGCGGCCCGCGCCTGGGCCGAACGCCACAAGCACGACCTGCCTCCCTTCGTAACGGTCGGCGACGCTGCGGTGGTCGAAGCCGTCTGGGACGGCCCGATCGTTCGCGTCAACGACATGGACGAGGCCGGACGGCTGTTCGACACGGCGCTGCCCGTCTGGCATCTCGAGGACAGCGGCCCCCTCACCCCCGGCGAACCGACTGCGGCGGGCGCGACTTGCGCCCTGCATGCTCTGGAAACCGGCATCGGCCTCACCCGCAACGGCGCCGCCGCGGCGCTGGTGACGGGTCCGGTGTCGAAACATGCGCTGCAAAGCATCGGCTATACTCATCCGGGGCAGACCGAATTCATCGCCGAACGCTGCGGCGTTACGGCGACCAATGCGGTGATGATGCTCGCCGGCCCCGGCCTGCGGGTCGTACCGCTGACCGTCCATATCCCGCTCGCCGAGGTGCCCGAACGCCTGACCGCCGAGCTTATCGTTGCCAAGGCGCGCATCGTCGTGCGCGGCCTGATCCGCGACTTCGGTATCGCCCAGCCGCGCCTCGCGATGGCCGGGCTCAACCCGCATGCCGGCGAAAGCGGCCGACTCGGCGACGAGGAAATCCGCATCATCGCCCCCGCGATCGAGCAGCTTGCCGCCGAGGGGATCGTCGTCGATGGCCCGCTCGCCGCCGATGCGCTGTTCGCGCCCGGCATCCGCGACCGCTATGACGCGCTGCTCTGCGGCTATCACGATCAGGCGCTGGCGCCGTTCAAGGCGCTGCATTTCCACGACGGCGTGAACCTGACGCTTGGGCTGCCGATCATCCGTACCTCGCCCGATCATGGCACCGCCTTCAACATCGCAGGTTCGGGAACCGCCGATCCCGGACCGACGATCGCCGCGATCGCGATGGCCGCGCGGATGGCTGGGGCGCGGGCGCGCGGCTGTGCCGCCGCCGCGTGACGACGCAGCCCAATCGTCCGCTGCCGCCGCTGCGCGATGTCGTGCGCGCGCACGGCCTCTCGGCCAGCAAGGCGCTTGGGCAGAATTTCCTTTTCGACGAACAATTGCTCGATCGCGTCGCCGCGATCCCCGGCAATCTCGACGGCGCCACGGTGTTCGAGGTCGGTCCCGGACCGGGCGGGCTGACGCGCGCGCTGCTGCGCGCCGGCGCGCGGGTGATCGCGGTCGAACGCGACGAACGCTGTCTGCCGTTGCTCGCCGATCTTGCGGATGCCTTCGACGGCCGGCTGACCGTTGTTTCGGACGACGCGATGGCGGTCGATGCGAACGCACTGGCGGGCGGCCCCTATCATATCGTCGCCAACCTTCCCTACAATGTCGGCACCGCACTGTTCACACGCTGGCTCGAACCCGCTGCCTGGCCGCCGCAATGGCTGTCGCTGACGCTGATGTTCCAGCTCGAGGTCGCCGAACGCATCGTCGCTCCTGTCGGCGGCTCGGCCTATGGGCGGCTCGCGGTGCTGGCGCAATGGCGCGCGCAGGTGAAGCTCGCGATGAAGGTCCACCGCTCGGCCTTCACCCCGCCACCCAAGGTGATGTCGGCGATCGTCCACGTCACCCCGGACAACGAACCGCCCGGCGTGTCGCCCGCGATGCTGTCGAAGCTCACCGAAAAGGGGTTCGGACAGCGCCGCAAGATGCTGCGCCAGAGCCTCAAGGGCGTCCCCGGCGCAATCGACGCGCTGGATGCGCTCGGGATCGATCCGACCCGCCGCGCCGAGACGGTCAGCGTCGCCGAATGGGTGGCGCTCGCACGGTCGCTGACGCCCGCCTGACACTGGCGGATTGAGCTCCGCGGACCGGGCGCGATGCGACGCCCCTTGGCACCGCCGCCCATCTGCGCTAGCCTCTAGTTGACGTTTACGTAAATGGGAGGGTGCCGTGGCAGAGGCCCGCGAATTCGACATCATCGTCTATGGCGCGACCGGCTTTACCGGCCGCCTCGTCGCCGAATATTTCGTGCAACATTATGGCGGCCGCAGGGACGCGCCCAAATGGGCGATGGCGGGACGCAGCCTCGACAAGCTTGCCGAGGTCCGCGACCTGATCGGCGCCCCCGCCGACACGCCGCTCGTCGTTGCCGACGCCAGCGAGCCCGCCAGCCTCGACATGATGGCGCATCGCACGCGCGTCGTGCTGACCACCGTCGGCCCCTATCAGCTTTATGGCAGCGACCTCGTCAACGCCTGCGCCAAGGCCGGAACCGCCTATGCCGATCTGTGCGGCGAGCCCGGCTGGATGCGCGAGATGATCGACGCGCATCAGGATCAGGCGCAGGCATCGGGCGCGCGCATTACCTTTTCGTGTGGCTTCGATTCGATCCCCTTCGACCTCGGCGTGCTGTTCCTCCAGGCCGAAGCGGTGAGGCGCCACGGCAAGCCCGCGCCGCGCGTGAAGGGCCGCGTGCGCAAGATGCAGGGCGGCGCGTCGGGCGGCACTATCGCCAGCCTGACCGAAACCCTGAAGGCGGTCGCCAAAAAGCCGTCGCTCGCGTTGCTGCTCAAATCCTCCTTCGCGCTGACCCCGGGGTTCGAAGGTCCGCACCAGCCGTCGGGGCTGATCCCCGAATATGATCATGCGACCGGCACCTGGACCGCGCCCTTCGTGATGGCGCCGATCAACACCAAAAATGTCCACCGCACCAATTTCCTGCTCGGCCACGCATGGGGATCCGACCTTGTCTATGACGAGATGGTGATGACGACGATCGGCGAAGCCGGAAAGGCGATGGCCGAAGCGATGGCAAAGGCGAACCCCTTCGGCGAATCCAAGCTTCAACCCGGCGAGGGGCCGAGCAAGGAAGAACGCGAAAACGGCTTCTACGACATCCTCTTCGTTGGCGAATATCCCGACGGCACCACGATCCGCGCCAGCGTCCAGGGCGACCGCGATCCCGGCTATGGATCGACGTCGAAGATGCTTGCCGAAACCGGCATGACGCTGCTCGAAACCGATGGCGCGGGCGGCGTATGGACCCCCGGCGCGCTGCTCGGCCAGGCGCTGATCGACCGGCTGACCGCCCACGCCGGACTGACCTTCCAGATCGAGGATTGAGTTTTCCGATGACAAGCTCCCCCAGCGCGCTCGACGCGCTGCTCTCCACCCTGCGCGTCGACCGCGATGTCGCGACGGCACATATCGACGACGGCTGGATGCAGGGTCGCACCGCCTATGGCGGGATCAGCTCGGCGGTCGCGCTCGCCGGGACGATGGCGCTCCACCCGACCGAGGCGCCGCTGCGTTATGCACAGATCAGCTTCGTCGGACCGGTCAGCGGCGATTGCACCGTACAGACGCGCGTACTGCGCCAATCGAAATCGAGCCTGTTCATCGACGCGGGCGTCACCAGCGATGCGGGCTTCGGCACCGCCGCGGTCTTCGCCTTCTCGCCCGACCGGCAAAGCCATCTCGATCACAACCGGCTCGCCATACCCGACGCGCCCGCCCCCGAAACGCTTCAGCCGGTGCCCGAGCATAAGGCGCGGCCCAGCTTCACCCGCCATTTCGATATGCGCCCGACGACCGGCCCGCGCTTCAACTGGAAAAGCGATGTCGGCGAATATCTGACCTGGGTGCGCTTCGTCGAAGAACCCGCCTGTCATCCGGCGGTCGCGCTGCTCGCGATGGGCGATGCGCTGCCGCCCGCGGCGATGGCGCTGTTCACCGAATTCGGCCCGATCAGCTCGATGAACTGGACGGTCAACATGCTCACCGCAAAGCCCGAGACCGACGACGGCTGGTGGCTGCTCTCGGCCAAGACCGGCTTTGCCCGCAACGGGCTGTCGGTGCAGGACATGATGCTGTGGAACCGCGCCGGCGAACCGGTGCTGCACGGCAGCCAGGCGATCGCAATTTACGCCTGATAACGACCGGAAGCGGTCGTTCGATCCTTCTTTGGCGCAGCAAGGTTCGCATGTACCTCGTCGCCCCGCCGACGCTGCCAACGCATCCCTTGAGATAGCTGATGATAAGCATCCGGACCATCAGCTCCGGATCGATCAATGGCCGACCCATCTCGCTGTGACAGGGTGAAGATGCTTGCGCAGATCACCCGGGTCCACGAACCGGTCAATCAACCGGAGCAGGTGATCTGTCGACACATGTCCCTCAAGGCCGAAGCTGTAAAACAGCGCCTCCTGCATTACGGTCCGTTCACCCAGCATCTGCAAAAAATCTCCGGTCCTGGAGATTCTGGATCAGGATTTGCCAACACTGCAAGAGCTTTTCAACAGCATCGGTCAATTCCCGCCTCCGACGCTCCGCCCCTACCCCTTGTAGAGCGCCGCGATCTTGTCCTCATAGACCTTGCGCAGGATATGGCGGCGGATCTTCATCGACGGGGTCATCTGTTCATTCTCGATCGTGAAGGGTTCGTCGGCAAAGTCGAACTTGCGCACCTTTTCGATCACCGAAAGTTGGCCGTTGACCCGGTCGACCGCCTCGCGGATCGCGGTGCGGAATTTTTCATGCTCGCGCAGCAGTTTCAAATCCTTGGGCAGTCCCTCGACCTCGGCCCATTCGGCCATCCATTCGGGATCGGGCACCAATATGCCGACAAGGTGCGGGCGCTTGTCGCCATAGACCATCGCCTGCAGGATTTCGGGCTGGAGCGTCAGCATCCCTTCGACGCGCTGCGGCGAGACATTGTCGCCCTTGTCGTTGACGATCAGATCCTTTTTGCGGTCGGTGATGACGATGCGGCCCTGGTCGTCGATATGGCCGATGTCGCCGGTATGAAGCCACGGCCCCTTGTCGGGTTCGGCCGGATCGGGAACGAGGACCCGCGCCGTTTCCTCTTTGTTGCGCCAATAGCCCTTCATGACGAGCTCGCCGCGGACGCAGATTTCGCCGTCGTCGGCGATCCGCACTTCGGTGTTCATCAGCGGCGGGCCGACCGTATCCATCTTGAGGCCGACCGAGGGGCGGTTGCAGCTGATCACCGGCCCCGCCTCGGTCTGTCCATAACCCTGAAGCAGCGTCAGGCCGATCGAGTGGAAGAAGACGCCGATTTCGGGATTGAGCGGCGCCCCGCCCGAAACGAGCGCCTTCATCCGGCCGCCGAAGCGCTGCTGGATCTTGGGGCGGAACAGCTTGTTGAGGATGAGGTCGACCGGGCGGTCGAGCACGCCCAGGCGGCGCTCATAATCCTTTTCGCCGACACGCAGCGCCTGGCTGAGCATCCAGTTTGCGAGCTTGCCCTGCTTTTCGACCGACTTGATCATCCGGGCGCGGATCACTTCGAACAGCCGCGGGACGACGACCATGATCGTCGGCTTCGTTTCCTCGATGTTCGAGACGAGCTTTTCGAGACCCTCGCTGTAATAGATTTGCGCGCCGACCATGATCGGCAGAAACTGTCCGCCCGAATGTTCATAGGCGTGGCTCAGGGGCAGGAAGGAGAGGAACACCTCTTCGTCGCCGATGCCGAAATCATTGACCAGCACCTCGGCCGCGCCCGCCGCATTGTGCAGGATCGCGCCATGATGCTGCATCACCCCGCGCGGCGCGCCGCCGGTGCCGCTGGTGTAGATAAGGCAGGCGGTATCATCGCGCGTCATCGCCAGACCGCGCGCCTTCGCGTCCGCCAGATGGGCCTCGCCGCCTTCGACCAGCGGCGCCCAGTCGTGGACCGCCACCTCGCCCTGCTGGCCGACGCGCAGGCTTTCCATGCTGATGACGATATGCGCGTCGGACCGCATCACCGCGGGCATCAGGGTACGCGCGAGCTTTGCGGTCGAGACGATGACGGCGCGCGCGCCGCTGTTGTCGAGGATATGCTGGTGATCGCGTTCGGTGTTCGTGGTGTAGGTCGGCACGGTGATGCACCCCGCCGCCATGATGGCGAGATCGGCGATGCAGAATTCGGGCCGGTTTTCGCTGACGAGGACGACGCGGTCGCCCTCCTTCAGCCCCAGCGCGCGCAGATTATGCGCGAGCGCGGCGACCTGGTTCGCAACCTGCCGCCAGCTCAGCGGTTGCCATGCGCGATCGGCCTTGTGCCAGAGAAAGGGGCTTTCGCCGCCCCTTTCGGCGCGGTCGAAGAACATCGCGACCAGACTGGGAAAATGGTCGAGATGCGGGTTTTCCAGCTTCATGCCTCTCGCTCTCCTCGGGAGGTTATTGTCGTTGGGTCGTTCTTAGGGTCAATCGCCGCACGATAGAAGCCCATAACCCCTCCGTCATCCCGGCGAAGGCCGGGATCTCATGCTCGCGTCACAGCGCAGCGGCGAGATCCCGGCCTTCGCCGGGATCACGATGAAAAAGGCCGTAATAATCAGTTCTGCGCCGGGGCGCCATCGACCGACGAGGTGCCGGGCCCGCGCGGGTCGGCAGCGCCACGCCAGCCATCGCCGACGCGTTCGATCGCGTTGAGCTTCGAGCCCAGATCGGTCGGCGTGAAGCTGTAGCCGAAGGGCTTCATCTTCGCCGCGATCGCCTTGCCGAGATCGTCATTCTCGATCAGCACGCCCTGCTGACCGAAGAAGATATTGGGCAGTTCCATTGCGTCCTGCGCGCTGAGCCCCCAGTCGAGGACGCCGATCAGCGTCTTCGTGACATGCATGATGATGCGCTTGCCGCCCGCCGAGCCGACCGCGAGGATCACCTTGCCGTCGGGCCCATAGACGATCGTCGGCGACATCGAGGAAAGTGGTCGCTTGCCCGCTTCGACCCGGTTGGCGGTCGGCTGCCCGTCCTTGACCGGCACGAAGTCGAAATCGGTGAGCTCGTTGTTGAGGAAATAGCCGTTGGCGATGAGCTGGCTGCCGAAGATGCTTTCGACGGTCGAAGTCATCGAGACGACATTGCCGTCCTTGTCGGCGACGACGAAATGCGTCGTGCCATGTTCGGGAATCGGCGGCGCGGCAGCGCGCGGCTTCGCGCCCGGCGGCGTGCCGGGTTCATAATGACCCGCAGCGCCATAGGGCGAGATGAGCTGGCGGCGTTCGGCCAGATAACCCTTGTCGAGCAGGCCTTTCACCGGCACATCGACGAAATCGGCGTCGCCGAGATAGGCCGCGCGGTCGGCATAGGCGAGCTGCATCGCTTCGGCCAACAGGTGCCAGCTCATCGGATTATCCTTGCCCATCGCCTTCATGTCATAGCCCTCGAGCATGCCGAGGATGCCGAAGACGGTCGTCGCGCCCGACGAGGGCGGCCCCATGCCGCACAGCTTGTAGATGCGATAGGTGGTGCAGACCGCCGGGCGCTCCTTCGCCTGATAGGCGGCGAGATCCTTGAGCGTGAGCTGTGCGTGATTGCGCGGCGCCTTGGCCACCGCGTCGCTGATCGCCTTGGCATTGGCGCCCGCATAAAAGGCTTCGGGGCCGCGCGCTGCAATGTCGCGCAGGATGGCGGCATAGGCGGGGTTGCGGATCACGGTGCCGACGGGCGCGGGTTTGCCGTCGACATAATAGATGGCGCGCGCGGCCGGGAAATCCTTCCACACCGGCTGGAATTGCTCGAGCCAGGTAAAGAGCGCGGGCGTGACCTTATATCCGTCCTCGGCCAGTTTGATCGCGGGCTGGAACAGCGCCTTCCATTCGAGCTTGCCCCATTTCTTGTGCGCCATTTCCATCAGGCGGACATTGCCCGGAACGCCGACCGACAGCCCACCCGGCACGACGTCCATGAACCCGCGCGGCTTGCCGTCGGGGCCGAGGAAGCGGTCGCCCTTCGCCGCGGCCGGCGCCTTTTCGCGGCCGTCGATGGTCGAGATGCTGTCGTCCTTGGCGTTGTGGTAGACCATGAAGCCGCCGCCACCGATGCCGCTCGATTGCGGTTCGACGAGCGTCAGCACCGCAACCATCGCGATCGCGGCGTCGGCCGCCGATCCGCCCTGATGCAAAATCTCTCGCCCCGCCTCGGTCGCGCGCGGGTCGGCCGACGAAGTGACGCCCTGCGCCGCGGCAAGCGACGGGACGGCAAGGACGAAGAGGCTGAAGACAGCAAAGAGTCGTTTAAGCATGGGCGCGACATTGGCGCGGGGGTCTGTCGAGTGCAAGCCCTGTTCCCCCCGCCCGTCTCCCCTCGCCCGTCAGCGCGAGCAGGTCAGGCGTCGGCGCCTATCGCGTCGCTCACCCGCGCAAAGCCGTCGCGCGCGGCGCGAGCTTCGAGGCCATGCGCGATGCGTGCGGCCAGCCCCGGCCCTTCGAACACCATCGCCGAATAAATCTGGATCAGGCTGGCGCCCGCGCGGATGCGCGCCCAAGCCTGATCGGCATTGGCGATACCGCCGACGCCGATCAGCGGCACTGTTCCGCCGCTTGCCCGGCGAAAGTCGCGCAAGCGCTGCAGCGCAAGATGGTGAAGCGGCGCGCCCGATAGCCCCCCCGCCTCGCCCGCGTGGCGCGAGGCGAGCGGCGGGCGCGTGATCGTGGTGTTCGACACGATGACCGCGGCGAGGCGCTTGTCGATCGCCACCGCGACGATGTCGTCGATGTCGGCGGGTTCGAGATCGGGCGCGACCTTCAGGAAGACGGGCTTGGCCGCTCCCGCGGGCTGCGCCGCCGCGACGCCGTCGAGCAGCGCCTCGAGGGCGCCGCGATCCTGCAAGGCGCGCAGGCCCGGCGTGTTGGGCGACGAGATATTGACGGTGAGATAATCGGCGAGCGGCGCCATCGCCGCCGTGCCCTTCGCATAGTCGGCGATGCGATCGGCGCTGTCCTTGTTGGCGCCGATGTTGATGCCGAGCGGCACCGGCAGACCGTAACGACGCAGGCAGGCGATGCGGTCGGCCGCTTTCACCTGCCCGCCGTTGTTGAATCCCATGCGGTTGACCACCGCGCGGTCCTCGACCAGCCGGAACAGTCGCGGGCGCGGATTGCCCTCCTGCGGCAAGGGGGTGAGCGTCCCGACCTCGACGAAGCCAAAACCGAAATGCGGCATCGCATGCGCGACGCGCGCATCCTTGTCGAAGCCGGGGGCGAGGCCCACCGGGTTCGGGAAGTGCAGCCCCGCCAGTTCGGTCGCCAGCGCAGGGCTGGTCAGCGCCGCGCGCGCGCGCGGTAGCGGCTGGAGCGCGGCGAGCGTCAGATTATGTGCCGCCTCGCCATCGGTCGCGTGAACGACAGGGCGGACAAGGGCGTAGGCGGCATCGGCGGCGGAGGCAAAAAGCGACATGCCCCGCCATTGCGCCGGGGCGGCGGCTATGGCAAGCCCCCAGCCGACCAGCCGGAAATCGTTGCAAAATGAAGGGCCTTGCCGGGCCTGCGCTCAACCGGCCAACAGAGGGAGACTATCGTGTCGCATCGCCGTTTCGCCGCCCGCCCGTCCACCGCGATCCTGTCCACCGCGCTCGTGCTGCTGGCGACGGCGGGATGTACGCCGGCGACCGTGGCGACCGCGCCGCAATCGCCCGCGGCGAGCGCACCGGCGGGCGCCGATCTTGCGCAATTCTTCGACAATTATGACGAGGCGCAACTGTCGCTGAGCCCGCAAGGCAAGGCCTATCGCGGCATCCGCGACGCCGATTACGGCAAGTGGAACGACCCGAGCGACGACGCCGAGGTTGCCAGCCACACGCTGCAACAGGCGACCGCCGCCGCGATGCGCGCGAGCTTCGACCCCGCGAAGCTGTCGGCGGAGGAAGCGCTGTCCTTCGAACTGTTCAACGCGCAGGCGGCGCGCGCCGAGCGGCTGTTCCCGTTCCGCGACGATGAATATATCTTCGACCAGATGAACGGTGCGCAGAGCCAGATGCCCGCCTTTCTGATCAACATCCACCGCGTCGCCAATGTTGCCGAAGCCGAAGCCTATGTGGAGCGCATCCGCGGCATGGGCCCGGTGCTCGACGCGCTGTCGGCGGAATCGGCGCGGCGCGCCAAAAAGGGCGTCCAGCCGCCGAATTGGGTCTATGCCTATGTCATCAGCGACATCGAAAATCTGATGAAGCCGGACAATGCGGTGATCGAGGATATCGGCGCGAAGGTCGGCAAGCTCGACATCGACGCCGGCGAAAAGACGCGGCTGACCGATGCGGCAAAGGCCGCATGGGCGGAAAGCGCCGGCCCCGCCTATGGCCGTCTGCTCGCCGAAATGAAGCGCCAGCAGGCGGTCGCGCCGACGCAGGACGGCATCTGGCGCCTGCCCGAGGGCAAAGCCTATTATGCCGCGCTGCTCGCCAATTACACGACCACCGACATGACCGCGGCGCAGATCCACGCGCTCGGTCTCTCCGAAGTCGCGCGTATCCACGGCGAGATGAAGAAGATCATGGCGCAGGTGGGCTTCAAAGGGACGTTGCGCGAGTTTTTCGAGCATCTGCGCACCAGCCCGCAATATTATTATACGACCCGCGAGGATTATCTGGCCGATGTCGATGCCAAGGTGAAGGCGATGGAGGCGCGGCTGCCCGCCTTCTTCCATACGTTGCCCAAGGCGCACCTGCAGGTGAAAGCGGTCGAAGCGTTTCGCGAAAAGTCGGCGGGCAAGGCCTTTTACCAGTCGCCCTCGCCCGACGGATCGCGGCCCGGCACCTATTATGTGAACCTCTATGACCTGCGCGACATGTCGAAGACCGAGCTCGAGGCGCTCGCCTATCATGAGGGTATTCCGGGACACCACCTGCAGCGCGCGGTGCAGACCGAACTGACCGGGCTGCCCCCGTTCCGCCGCTTCGGCGGCTTCACCGCCTATACCGAAGGCTGGGGCCTCTATTCGGAGGAACTCGCCAAGGACATGGGCGCCTATGCCGATCCCTACAGCGATTTCGGGCGCCTCGGCATGGAATTGTGGCGCGCGTGCCGGCTCGTCGTCGACACCGGCATTCACGACAAGCGCTGGAGCCGCGAGCAGGCGATCCAGTATCTCAAGGACAATACGCCCAACCCCGACGGCGACATCGAAAAGGCGATCGAGCGCTATATCGTCTATCCGGGGCAGGCGACCGCCTATCTGATCGGCAAGCTCAAGATCATGGAACTGAGGACGCGCGCGCAGGCGGCGCTGGGCGACCGTTTCGACTATCGCGACCTTCATGACGTGGTGCTCAAATCGGGACCGGTGCCGCTCGACATCCTCGAACGCCGCGTCGATGCCTGGATCACCGCCAGCCGTTGATAGTGCGAATCAAAATTGCGCCTTGACGCAGCCGGGCGTTCTGAAATTATGGCGGGGAAGCAACAGGCGGCAATAAAGCCACCGAAGGGTCGGTCTCGTCATGTCGGATACGTCAGCCTCATCCGGACAGATGAGCGGCGAGCAGCCGTTCGAGCTGCACTATTTTCCGCCCGATCCCGATCTGGCGGACATGGTGTCGAGCTTTTACTGTGCGCGCATCAACATGCCGCGCTTCGACGAATATGAGCGCGCCGACCGCCCGCAGTTTCGCTTCATCACCGTCGCCGACGGCGAATATGTCTTTTCGGACGGGCACAGCAGCGCGGTGCGGCGCGCCAATATCGTCGGGCCGACGAGCGGCCGCGTCCGCGCGATCAGCAACCGCCCGACGCGCATCTTCGGCTTCGGCATGCTGCCCGCCGGCTGGGCCGCGCTGATGGGCAGCCATGGCGAGAAACTGACCGATCGCGCGATCGACGCCGCCGATCTGTTCGGCGACTGGATCAACGAGGTTGCCGACGCGATACTGGGCGCCGCGAACGACGAAGAGCGGCTGATTATCGGTAATAATTTCGTCCGTGCGGTGCTGAAACAGACCGAGGCGCCCGCGATGTGGTTTATCCGCACCGTCGATGAATGGCTGACGCGATCGGCGTCGCCGCAGGTGCATGACCTGGTCGAAGCGACCGGCATGTCGATCCGCTCGGTCGAGCGGATGACCAAACATTATTACGGCCTGTCGCCGCGCATGCTGGCGCGCAAATATCGCGCCGTGCGCGCCGCGGCGGCGCTGGCGCGCGGCGAGACGCTCGACCAGGCGCAGCTTGGCGACGCCTTTTACGACCAGTCGCACCTGATCCGCGAGATCAAGCGCTTCGCCGGGGCAACCCCGGGACAGCTCGGCAAGCCGACGCTTTATACCGAGGCGACGACGAAGGGCCGCAAACAGCTTGCGGGCAAGGTCAGCCCGATCGTTTCCGAAACCTGAGGCAGGAAGAAGCGGGCGGAGTGTGGCGGAGGCTCGCCCGCTTTTTCCAGATCTCGTCATCCCGGACTTGCTGATCCATTCGCCCTGCCCCACGACGGGACGGTCTTTTTCGGCGCCGAACGACGATTTGGCGTTTTGATACAATCGCGAATCAGACCCGCGACCTATCCGGAACCTGCGACCCAGAAGAGCTCTTCCTTTGACGAGGACTGAGACCTTCATCTCGGCACTCATTCGGCTCCGGCTGGATGGGTGCCTTTTTTTATTGCCGGTCCGCGACCTTGCGCCTAGGGCGCTCAGCGACTATCTAATTGGAACGAATTACTCCAATTAAGAATCATTCGCAGTTCCGCCGGAAAGAGCCATGCGCCTGTCCAACCTTGCCGATTATGCCGTCGTGCTGATGAGCGCCGCCGCGCGCCAGTGCGGATCGGTGCCGCTGCATGCGGCGATGCTGGCCGAACAGACGGGCATTCCCGGTCCGACGGCGCAGAAACTGGTGAGCGGCCTCGCCCGCGCCGGCCTGCTGGTGTCGACGCGGGGCACTGGCGGCGGCGTACGCCTTGCGCGGCCCGCAGCGGCGATCAGCATCGCCGATATTATCGAAGCCGTCGAAGGTCCGATCGCCCTCACCACTTGCGTCGAGGACGGTCGCCACGATTGCGCGCTCGAAGGCAATTGCCGCGTCAAGCCGCATTGGGGCGTCGTAAACAACGCCGTGCGCGGCGCGCTGGCACAGATCAGCCTCGCCAGCCTGAGCGGTGCCCCTGCGCCGGGCGCTGGACGTCCGGGCGACAGCGCCGGATTGCCCCCTCCAACGGCTCCCGCCTTCGCGGGAGCGACGAGTTAAGATTATGACCGATAACAGCGAAACCCCCGTCAAGGATCAGGCCGCCCGCGACGCCGCGCTGCGCGTTGCCGACTATGAGCATGGCTGGTCCTCGGCGATCGAGACCGACTTCGCGCCCAAGGGGCTCACCGAGGATACGGTACGCTTCATCAGCGCCAAGAAGAACGAGCCCGAATGGATGCTCGACTGGCGGCTGAAAGCGTTCCGCCACTGGCAAACGATGGAGACGCCCGACTGGGCGAAGCTCAACGTGCCGCCGATCGACTATCAAGACGCGTACTATTATGCAGCGCCCAAGGCGAAACCGAAGCTCGCGAGCCTTGATGAGGTCGATCCCGAGATTCTGGAGGTCTACAAGAAGCTCGGCATCCCGATCGAGGAGCAGAAGGTGCTCGCAGGGGTAGAGGGCGCGCGCAAGGTCGCGGTCGACGCGGTGTTCGACAGCGTCAGCGTCGCGACGACCTTCCGCGAGGAATTGAAGCGCGCTGGCGTGATCTTCCTCTCCATCTCCGAAGCGATCCGCGAATATCCCGAGCTGGTGAAGAAGTGGCTCGGCAAGGTCGTGCCGATGCACGACAATTATTTCGCGACATTGAACTGCGCGGTCTTCTCGGACGGGACGTTCGTTTACGTTCCCGAGGGCGTGCGCTGCCCGATGGAGCTCAGCACCTATTTCCGCATCAATGCCGAGAATACAGGGCAGTTCGAACGCACCCTGATCGTCGCCGACAAGGGCGCGTACGTCTCCTATCTCGAAGGCTGCACCGCGCCGATGCGCGACGAGAACCAGCTCCACGCTGCGGTGGTCGAACTGGTCGCGCTCGACGATGCCGAGATCAAATATTCGACCGTCCAGAACTGGTATCCGGGCAATGCCGAAGGCCTCGGCGGCATCTATAATTTCGTGACCAAGCGCGCGCTGTGCCAAGGCAAGCGCAGCAAGGTGTCGTGGACGCAGGTCGAAACCGGCAGCGCGATCACCTGGAAATATCCGAGCTGCGTGCTCAACGGCGACGACAGCGTCGGCGAATTTTATTCGGTGGCCGTCACCAACAATTTCCAGCAGGCCGACACCGGCACCAAGATGATCCACAATGGCAAGCGCACGCGCTCGACCATCGTTTCGAAGGGGATCAGCGCGGGCAAGTCGAACAACACCTATCGCGGCATCGTCCGCGTCGCGCCCAATGCCGAGGGTGTGCGCAACTTCACCCAGTGCGACAGCCTGCTCTTGAGCAGCACCTGCGGCGCACACACCGTGCCGTACATCGAAGTCCGCAATCCCACGGCGACCGTCGAGCATGAAGCGACGACGAGCAAGATCAGCGACGATCAGCTTTTCTATGCAATGCAGCGCGGGCTGGGGCAGGAAGAGGCGGTGGCGCTGATCGTCAACGGCTTTGCCAAGGAAGTGCTGCAGCAACTGCCGATGGAGTTCGCGGTGGAAGCGCAGAAGCTGCTGGGGATCAGTCTTGAGGGGAGTGTGGGGTGAGAGCGGCTTTCGCCCTTATTTTCCTTGTCGCCGCGTGTTCCGATGGCGAAGCCGAGATGCTGGCAGACATGTCGCTCTCGGAGCGCACATCTTACGAGGCAATCAAGACGTTCAACAACTGCATGCGACCGCACATCGCTTTGGCAAAGCGCGGGCCCGCTTTGTCTGATCGTCAAATTGACGAGTTCGGGCAGAAATGCCCCGTGGAGTTGGAACAGGTCGCTCAATCCATGGCTAAACGGCCACTGTCGAGTTTCCACGGATCGATCTCGAACGACGAGTGGATTCCCGATTTTGACGAGCGCCTTGCACATTATCGGAAATCATTTGCTGGCTCCTTCAGTTGCGAACTGCGCCCCGGCGGCTGTCCGGTTCTATAGGAAATATGATGCTTAAAATCGAAAACCTCCATGCCACCGTCGCCGACAAGCCGATCCTTAAGGGTCTGTCGCTCGCCATCAATGCGGGCGAGATTCATGCGATCATGGGCCCCAATGGCGCGGGCAAGTCGACGCTCTCCTATGTGCTCGGCGGGCGACCGGGGTATGAGGTGACTGAGGGTTCGGCTACCTTCGACGGGCAGGATCTGCTCGAGATGGACCCGCACGAGCGCGCCGCCGCCGGCCTGTTCCTCGGTTTCCAGTACCCGGTCGAAATCCCCGGCGTGTCGAACGTCCAGTTCCTGCGCGAAGCGCTCAACGCGCAGCGCAAGGCGCGTGGGCAAGAACCACTGTCGGGCGGCGATTTCCTGAAGCTGGCGCGCGAGAAGGCGGGGCTGCTCAAGATGGACATGGACATGCTCAAGCGCCCGGTGAACGTCGGCTTTTCGGGCGGCGAGAAGAAGCGTAACGAGATGGTGCAGATGGGCATCCTCGACCCGAAGCTCGCGATCCTCGACGAGACGGACTCGGGCCTCGACATCGACGCGCTGCGCATCGTCGGCGACGGGATCAACGCGATCATGCGGTGCCCCGACAAGGCGGTGCTGCTGATCACCCATTATCAGCGCCTGCTCGATTATGTGCGGCCCGATTTCGTCCACGTCCTCGCGGCGGGCCGCATCGTCAAATCGGGCGGGCCCGAGTTGGCGCTTGAGCTTGAACGCGAAGGCTATGCGGAGATCGCGGCGTGAGCATCCGTACGCCCCTATCCTTTCATCGTCATGCCGGACTTGATCCGGCATCCACGACCGCGTGGACCCCGGATCAAGTCCGGGGTGACGAAGTTTTGGAGATCGCGGCTTGAGCGTGATCGCACTCCCCACTCGCCGCGACGAAGCGTGGCGCTATAGCGACATCGACGCGGTCGCAGCAGCTTGGCCGCTGCCCGCGCCCGAAAATATCGTCGTGCCCGCAGGCGGTGACTTCAAGCGCGCGATTGTGCAGGATTCGGGTGACATCCAGCAGATCGAGCTGGTGCTGGGCAAGGGCGCGACTGCGTCGCTGCACGTCCTCAACATCGGCGGTGCATATGGCCGCATCGAACTCGCCGTGACGCTCCACGAAGGCGCGGACTTCAATCTCGGCGCCGCGCAGATTGGCGGCGGCGAGCAGAATCTCGAGATCGTCACCACCGTCACCCACGCCGAGCCCGGTGCGACGTCGCGGCAGATGGTGCGCTCGGTCCTCGGTGGCACGGCAACCGGCACCTATCTCGGCAAAGTTGCGGTCGCGCGTGACGCGCAGCAGACCGACAGCGAACAGGATGTGAAGGCGATGCTGCTCGAGCGCAGCGCAACCGCCAATGCCAAGCCCGAACTCGAAATCTTCGCCGACGACGTCAAATGCGCGCATGGCTGCGCGATCGGCGAACTCGACGCGATGAGCCTTTACTATCTTCAGTCGCGCGGACTGCCCCCGGCCGAAGCGACGAAAATCTTGCTGCAGGCTTTCGTGGCCGGCGTTTTCGACGGCGCCGAGGATGAAGAGCAGTTACAGGCGCTCGCGCTCGCCAAGCTGGGGGAATTGGTGTGAGCAATCCCTCCTCTCCATTCGCATCGAGCGAGGTCGAGATGCCCATCGGTAGCGCTCGCCTTCGGCGTGTCTCGACTTCGCTCGACACGAACGGGATTAGAGATCAGTTTCCCGGCCTGACGCCCGGCTGGCACTATCTCGACACCGCCGCGACCGCACAAAAGCCGCAGGCCGTCATCGACGCGACGGTAAACGCGATGGGCCGTGACTATGCGACCGTGCACCGCGGCGTCTATGCGCGCTCGGCCGACATGACGCT
Source organism: Sphingopyxis sp. A083 (assembly GCF_001468495.1). Taxonomy (NCBI): domain Bacteria; kingdom Pseudomonadati; phylum Pseudomonadota; class Alphaproteobacteria; order Sphingomonadales; family Sphingopyxidaceae; genus Sphingopyxis; species Sphingopyxis sp. A083. Next base: position 120,478 of record NZ_LNSK01000007.1, read on the forward strand.
CGCCTATGAGGCGGCACGGCGGCGGATCGCGGGCTTCATCGGCGCGAAGGAGGATCAGATTGCCTTCGTGCGCGGCGCGACCGAGGCGATCAATCTTGTCGCTTACGCGCACCCTAAGAAGGGGTGCGTGCTGCTCTCCACGCTCGAGCATCACAGCAATATCGTACCGTGGCAGCTTGCCGGCTGGCAGGTCGATGTCTGCCCGCTAACCGCCGACGGCTGCATCGACTTGGACGCCGCCGAAAAGCTGCTTACTCCAGACCACACCATGGTCGCCTTTGCGCATGTCTCGAACGTGCTCGGCAGCCCGCTCGACGTAGCGCGCGCCGCCGAAATCGCGCACCGCGTCGGGGCGGAGTTGCTTATCGACGGCTGTCAGGCCGTACCGCGCCTGCCCGTCGATGTCGCCACGCTCGGCTGCGACTATTATGCCTTTTCGGGGCACAAGCTTTACGGACCGACCGGCATCGGTGTGCTGTGGAGCGACAAGCTCGACGCGCTGCCGCCGTGGCAGGGCGGTGGGTCGATGATCGACCGGGTGACGTTCGAAAGGACAACCTACGCACCCGCCCCCACCCGTTTCGAAGCCGGCACGCCCGCGATCATCGAGACACTGGGGCTCGCCGCGGCGGTCGATTATGTCGAAGCGATCGGTGTCGAGGCGATCCACGCGCATGAATGTGCGCTGGTCGGCAGTTTGCGCGAGCAGCTCGCCCGCAAGAACAGCGTCACGCTGTTCGGCCCCGACAGCAGCGCCGGGATCGTCAGTTTCGCGATGGCGGGGGTTCATCCGCACGACATCGGCACTATCTTGGACGAAAGCGGGGTCGCGATCCGCGCCGGGCATCATTGCGCGCAGCCGCTGATGGCGCATCTGGGCGTACCGGCGACCGCCCGCGCGAGCTTCGGGCTCTACAGCAATGCAGACGATGTGACGGCGCTGGTCGAAGGATTGGCGCGCGTCGAGAGGATTTTCGGATGAGCGAAGAAAACAGCATCAGGATCGAGGAAGTGGAAAGCGTCGCGCCGCCGCCCAAGGCGCGCGTCGAGGATGCAGAAACCGCGCCCGAGAAGCTGGAGCGCAAGCGCGATTATCTGGAGGGCTTTCTGGCCGCCAAGCCCGCCCCGGTCGACCCGCACGGCGTCGGCGGCGACCTGTACGAAGCCGTCGTCGCGGCGCTCAAGGATATTTACGATCCGGAAATTCCGGTGAATATCTATGACCTTGGCCTGATCTACAATGTCGAGATCGACGAAGGCCATGTCGTCGTCACCATGACGTTGACCACCCCGCACTGCCCCGTCGCCGAATCGATGCCCGGCGAGGTCGAGCTGCGCGTCGGCGCGGTGCCCGGCGTCGGCGATGCCGAAGTGAACCTTGTCTGGGATCCGCCCTGGTCGCCCGCCAATATGAGCGACGAGGCGCGGCTCGAATTGGGAATGCTGTGATGACTGAAGCCAAGACACCCGAGAAGACGCGGACAGCCCGCCCCGCAGCCGTCACGCTGACGCCCGGCGCCGAAGCGCGCATCGCAAAGCTGATGGCGGCCGCGCCAGACGGCGCGATCGGGGTCAGGCTGTCGACGCCGCGGCGCGGCTGTTCAGGCCTTGCCTATTCGGTCGACTATGTGACCGAAGAGCAGAAATTCGACGAGAAAATCGAAACGCCCGGCGGCGTGTTTTACATCGACGGCGCGTCGGTACTCTATCTGATCGGCAGCACCATGGACTGGGTAGAGGATGATTTCGCAGCGGGTTTCGTATTCGAGAACCCCAACGCCAAGGGCGCGTGCGGCTGCGGCGAAAGCTTTACGGTCTGACGGTCGATATTAGCGGCAGACCGTCCACCCCGCCGTCCGCGCCGCCATATCGAGGTGGAAATGGTCGGCGTGCGCCCGGTTATAATCGGGCGACAGCAGCGTACTGAACAGCCCACACGACCGATCGCGCACCGCGTGCAGGAAAGCTCCTTTAGCACCGCGATCGTCCCAGTCGGCACGCAGCGCCACACGCGTCCCGTCAGCAAGGATGAAGGCCGAAATGTCGATTGCATTGGCGGTCGAATGTTCGCTTTGCGCCTGTCGTCCGGCGATTTTTCGGCAATTATAGCTGCCCAGATTTTCAAGGCCGACAACCTTCTGTCCGAAATGATCCTGCGCCGCGGGCTGAACCACATCGCGCGTCCATAGCGCCAGCGCCGCGGTCACGGCGCAGCCGGGTGCGGCGTTCGCGGGACGCATCGAGGGGACAAGGCGATTGCCGGCAAGAATCATCCGCTGGCTCGCGCGGCATTGCCCCGCGCCGATCGCTGGGCGCCGCGCGTATCGCTCGCCCGCGCGGTCGAACACCGCAAAACAGGCCTCATCCTCGCCCGCCAGCCGCACGAGCTTGCGATGCGTTGCCCAGCCCCTCGGCTGCGCGAGGTCGAAGGGCGCAAAGGGATCATGTTCGGGATGCGCGCGCAGCCACATCATCGCGCGCATTGCAACGATGCTGAGCAAAATCATCACGCCGAAGCCGACAAGGTAGGTGCGGAAAGCTGTCACTACCGCAGGGTGGGGCACCGCGCCCTGCGGAGCAAGATCAGAGCGGATCGAAGGTGACCGTCAGCCCGTCTTTCGGGCGCGGGATCGGCCACATGTGCCAGTCGGGGGCATAACCGTCGGCGATACGGATGCGATGCGTCGTCAGCACATGGTGGAAGAAGATTTTCGCCTGCATATAGGCGAAGTGCAGCCCCAGGCACATGTGCGCGCCGCCGCCGAAGGGAACCCATGCATATTTGTGGCGGCCCCGCACCGCGTCGGGCGCGAAGCGCAGCGGGTCGAAGCGTTCGGGGTCGGGCCAATATTCGGCCATCATATGCGTATAGCTCGGGTTGATCCCGACATTGGTGCCGGCGGGAATATGGTAGCCGCCGAATTCGAAATCCCGGAGCGCGCGGCGCGGGATCGCGGGCACCGGCGGGATCAGCCGCAATGCCTCCTTGAACGCCATTTCGATCAGTTCAAGCTCGCCAAGGCTGTTGTGCCCCACGCCCTCGCCCGCCGGCGCGACGGCCAGCATTTCGTCGCGCAGCCGGTCCTGCCATTCGGGATGCCGGGCGAGCAGCCAGACGAGCGAGGTGATCGAACTGGTGATGGTGTCGTGCGCCGCCATCATCAGGAAATTCATGTGATCGACGATCGCCTCGACGCTGAGATATTCGCCGTCATCGTCCTTGGCGTGACAGATTTGGGTGAAAATATCCTCGCCTTCCGATGCCCGGCGTTCGGGCACCAGCCGCGTGAAATAATCGACCAGGAATTTGCGCCCCGCGACCCCGCGGCCCATGGCGGTGAAAGGCATCGGCACGCGTATGATGCCGATCGACGCCTGCACCATGTCGACGAACGCCTTGTTGATCCGTTCCGCCTCTGGCCCCCAGGGGATGCCGAGAAAGCTCGTCGCGGCCAAGTCGAGCGTGAGCTGCTTGATCGCCGGATAGAATTTGAAGCTCTTGCCGCTCCATGCGCCGATGCGGCTGCCGATACCCTCGTTCAATGCGCCGGCATAATGCCGCATCGGTTCGGGCTTGAAGGCAACCGACAGCGTCTTGCGGTCGGCGCGATGCTTTTCGAAGTCCATCAGCATCAAGCCGCGCGGGAACAGGAGGTTGAGCACCGGCCCCCACCCCTGTTCGGACGAGAAGATCTTTTCGCGATCGAACAGGACAAGCTCGTTCGCTTCGGGCCCGACGAGCGACACGCCGCGGCCGCCGAAGCTTTTGGCGCGATAGACCTTGCCGTGCTGCGCGACCATGCGGTTGGTGAAGCCGACCGGATCCTTGAGCTGCGCCAGCGTCGTGCCGAGCACGGGAATCCCGTCGTCGCCGGGAATATGATCGAGCGCGGTCTCCGCGTTGCGCGGCATCCAGTGCGCGGTCTCGGGTCCGAAGCGGCGTTCCGACCATTCGATCGTCGTGGGGGCATTCATCGCGGCAAATCCTTCATTTTGTACGATGTCGGCGCAGACTATCGGCTTACTGACATTGTTGCAAGTAAGTCTTATTCCGGCGCCGGCGACCATTCACCGCAAATTCAACTCGCTTCGTGCAGTTTCGATTCCGATATGGCGCCTCCATCGCTGCGCCAAGGAAGGATGGCATCATGCCCAACAGCCTCAAAAAGCCCCTCTCCCTCGCTCTCGGCGCCCTCGCCACCGCGACGCTCGGCGGCTGCTACTATGACGGCGATCTCTATGGCCCGAGCTATGCCTCGGCGGGGGTCTGCGCCAACGACTATTACGACTATGATCCCTATGCCTATTCGGACGGCTATGGCTACGACTGTTACGATCCGACCGATTATAGCGGCGGCTTCGTCCAGATCGGTTTCGGCGGCGGCTGGTACGACAATTATTATTACCCCGGCTACGGCATGTGGATGTTCGACAATTATCGCAACCGCTACCCGCTGCGCGGCCAGTATCTGAACTATTGGGGCGGGCGCCGCGCCTGGTGGAAGCATCGCGGCGACCGCGGCGACGGCCACTGGCAAGGCCGCCCGCCGTCGAGCGGCGGCGATCACGGCGGACGCCCCCATCGCCCCGGCGGCTGGCAGGGGCATGATCGGGACGGCGACGGCCAGCATGGGACGCGCCCGCCCGGCGGTCGGCCCGGCGCCGGTACCCCGCCGACCAGCGGCAACCCGGGACGCCCCGATCGCGGTCCGGGCGTCATCCGCCCGCGTCCACCGGTGGGCAGCACCCCGACGCGCCCCTCAGGCGATCCCGTCACGGCGCCGTCGCGGCCTACGCGCGGTCCCGGCGTCCTCCGCCCGCGGCCCGCGCCTTCGGGTGAATGGACCGGAAACCGGCAGCGCCCGTCCCCGGTCGTCAATACGCCGCCTGCAACCAGTGCGGCTCCCGCGCCACAGCGACCCGCACCCGCCGTGCGAACGCCGCCGCCGCCTGCGGCAAGTGCACCGCCGGCGCGATCCTCCCGCGATGCGCCGCGCCCTAGCCGCGGCGACAGATCGGGACACGTTCGCGAAAACTGACCGGCGCCGGGCGGCCGGGACGTATCAGGCCGGTGATGGCCGCGCTTCGTCCTTCGTGCCCGCCGACACCACGGTCGCCGCAACAAGGTCGCCGATCACGTTGAGCGTCGTGCGGCACATGTCGAGGAAGCGGTCGACGCCGAGCACGAGACCGATCCCTTCGGGCGGCACCCCGACCGAGGCGAGGATGAGCGCGATTACCGGCAGCGACCCCGCCGGCACCCCCGCGGTGCCGATACCGCCGAGGATGCAGACGAGCATCACCATCAGCTGCTGCTGAAGCGTCAGGTCGATGCCGAAGAATTGTGCAAGAAAGATCACGGTCACGCCTTCGAACATGGCGGTGCCGTTCTGGTTTGCGGTGGCGCCGAGCGTCAGCACGAAGCGCGCCACCCGGTCGGGCAGGCGCAGCCGGTCGTGCGCAACGCGCAGCGCGGTGGGCAGCGTCGCGTTCGACGACGATGTCGCGAAGGCCATCACGAACGCTTCCTGCGTCTGACGGAAGAAGGCCGTCGGCGACTTGTTCGCAAGCAGCCGCAACATCACCGGAAAGACGATGAACATCTGGAGCCCGAGCGCCAGCAGCACGACCCCGACATAAGCCGACAGGCGCACCATCAGATCCCAGCCGAACTGCGCGGCAAGATTGAACATGAAACAGAAGATGGCGATCGGTGCGAGGCGGATGACGAGGCCGATCAGCTTCATCGACACTTCGAACACACCCTCGATCGCGGTCTTGAGGGCCGCCGTCTGCGGCGTCCGGACAAGCATCAGGCCAATACCGAAGAAGAGCGCGAAGAACATCACGGCGAGCACATCATTCTCGCTCATCGCGCCGATGAAATTGCTCGGCACGATCGCAACGAGCGCATCCATCCCCGACTTCGCCTCGCCCGCGCGGTCGGTAATCGCCCTGGCGCCCTCCGCGCCCTCGGCGATCAGATTCCGGGCCAGCGCCGGATCGACCCCCGCCCCGGGCTGGATGAGATTGACGAGCAGCAGGCTGATCGCGACGGCAATCGACGAGACGACGACCGTGTAGAGCAGCGTCCGGATGCCCACCGATTTCAACGCCCGCATCTCGCCCATTTCGGCGACGCCGACGATCAGCGCCGACACCAGCAGCGGGATCACGAGCATGAACAGCAGGCGCAGGAAAATCTGGCCGATCGGACCGGTGACGTAAGTCGTCGCACTGTCGACCCAGCCGGCGCCCGCCGCACCATAATGCGCGGCAAGTCCGGCGATCAGGCCGCCGACGAAACCGAACAGCATACGCCATTGCAATTGCTTGGCGCGCGCCTCCTCATCCCCGCCGGGCGGGGCTTTGGTTTCGGTCATGGCTCAGCTCCTTGCGCGCCCGTGGGTGGGAGCGGCCGAAAAGCTGGGCGTCAGGCGCGGTCGGCCGGGGGCGTGGTCCTATCCTCGACCATATCTTCCTGAAGGTCCAGCCCCCGCATCCCGTGATGCGACGTATGCGCCGGTGCATGCGGACGGTCGTCGAACGCCGGATCCTCGACCTCCAGCATGCCTTCCCATTTGGTGATGACGCTGGTCGCCACCGCATTGCCGACGACGTTGGTCGCGGTGCGCCCCATGTCGAGGAACTGGTCGATCGCGAAGACGAGCGCGACGCCCTCGACCGGAAGGTCGAACATGGCGAGCGTCGCGGTGATGACGACCAGGCTGGCGCGCGGCACTGCCGCAATGCCCTTCGACGACACCATCAGGGTCAGCAGGATCAGGATCTGCGTCGTGATCGACAGTTCGATGCCATAGGCCTGCGCGATGAAGATGGTCGCGAAGCTTGCGTACATCATCGACCCGTCGAGGTTGAAGCTGTAACCGAGCGGCAGCACGAAGCCCGAGATGCGGCGCGGCACCCCGAAGCGGTCGAGCTGTTCGAACAGCTTCGGCATCGCGGCTTCGGACGAGGCGGTCGAGAAGGCGATCAGGATCGGTTCGCGGATATAACGGATCAGTTCGACGATCCGCTTGCCGAGGAAGATCGCCCCGATGCCGAGCAACAGCGCCCACAGTACGACGAGCGACATGTAGAATCCGGTGAGCAGTTCGGCGTAGGTCGCAAGGATGCCGAGCCCATATTGTGCTACCACCTTGGCGAGCGCACCGAACACCGCGAGCGGCGCGAGGCGCATGACATAGCCGGTGATCTGGAGCATCAGCTCGGCGAGCGCCTCGGCCCCGCGGACGAGCGGCGCGCCCTTCTCGCCGATCGCCGACAGGCCAACGCCCGCGAACAGCGCAAAGACCAGAATCTGGAGGACGTTATTTTCGCCCATTGCGGCGACGATATTCTTGGGGAAAATATGTTCGACAAATTCGAACAGGTCGAGTTTCTTGACCTCGCCGACTTCGGCCGCCGAATGGGCGCCGACGGTCAGATGCAGCCCGGCGCCCGGTTCGAGCACATTGACCATGATCAGGCCGAGGCTGATCGAGATCAGGCTGGCGATGATGAACCACGAAATGGCGCGGACCCCGATGCGGCCGAGCGCCGAGCTGTCGCCCATATGCGCGATCCCCGCGATCAGCGTGCCCAGGATCAGCGGCGCAACCAGCATCTTGATCAGATTGAGGAAAATATTGGCGAGCATCGAAAAGCCGCGCAGCCAATTATCGAAGGCCTCGCTGCCCGCGGGAACCATAACGCGCACCAGATAGCCGGCGACGACCCCCAGAACCATGCCGATCAAAATGTAGATTGTGAGGCGTTTCGCCATCAATTCGCTCCCCTGTTCCGGTCCCCGCCGAATGTAAATGGGGGGCCTAACAGCCCGGTGCCCGCGGAGCAATCGCCAGAATCTTCAGAGCCTACACAAGAAAAGTAATGGCTGCGCAGGTCGCGGCGCCAACGGCAAGCGTCAGCGGAATGCCCGCGCGGAAAAAGTCGATGAAGCGGTAATTGCCCGCCGCATAGACCAGCGTGTTCGTCTGATAGCCGATAGGTGTGGCGAAGCTGGCCGATGCGGCAAACATGACTGCGATCACCAGTGGATAGGGATCGACCCCCAATTGCCGCGCCACCGCGATCGCCAGCGGCGTCACCAGAATGGCGACCGCGTTGTTGGTGACGATTTCGGTGAGCAGCACCGACAGGATATAGGTCGCAACGACCAGCCCCCACGGCGGTACGCTGCGCAGCAACGGCGTCAGTTCGCCGACGACCAGTTCGACGCTACCCGAATTTTCGAGCGCCAGCCCGACCGCGAGCATCGCGAAGATCAGGACAAGGACATTGCCATCGATCGAATCCCACGCCTCGTCGGCGTCGATGCAGCGCGTCACCAGGATCAGCCCGACCCCGATGATCGCGGCGACGCCTATGTCCATCACATTGAACGTCGCCAGCAGGATGACGCCGACGAGCGCGCCGATGGCGATCGGCGCCTTGTTGCGGCGAAACTCGCGCTCGCTGGTCGATCCGACGCCATAGAGGTGCGGATGGCCATAGAGCTGTTCGATCTGGTCCGCCGGCCCCGTTACCAGCACACGATCGATCGCCTGAACGCGCGCATTGGGGAGGTCGGGGCCCGGCGTCTTGCGAAAGCGCGCCATGCCGAGGATGCGGACCTTGAGCGACGAGAGAAACGGTATTTCGATCAGCCGCCGGCCGATCGCCGGGTGGCTGGGAGCGATCATCGCCTCGACGATCGCCTCGTCATTCTGGTCGGCATTGTCGTGCCCGGCGGTCAGGCCGATGGCGACATTCTTGTTCGCCCGCAGCGACAGGAGTTCGGCAAGCTCAAGCCGCAGGACGAGGCGGTCGTCGGGCTCCAATATATCGTCGGCAAGGTTCGACCGGCGCAGCGTCGCACCGCGCTTCATCGCGACGAGCTTCACATTGGCGCGCTTGACGAAGGGCACGTCGCCGACACGCCGCCCGACCAGATTGCCGTCCTTCAGGATGCGCACTTCGGAGAGGAAGGTGCGATGTTCCTGGCTGAGCGCGATCTGCGACGGCGAATCGTCGGGCAGAAAGCGGCGCGCGATCAGCAGCAGCGCCAGCGTGCCCGAAACCCCCGCAACAAGCCCGACCGGGGTGATGGTGAAGATGCCGAAGCGATCGAGGCCATTATCCTGCGCCACCGCGGCGACGAGCAGGTTGGTAGAGGTGCCGATGAGCGTCGTCGTGCCGCCGAGGATGCAGACGAAAGACAGCGGCATCAGCAGCCGCTTGGCGCTGATCCCCAGCGCGCTCGCCAGCTTGAGCATGATCGGGATCATCACGACCACGACCGGCGTGTTGTTGAGGAAGGCCGAGGCGACATAGACGCCGAGGAACATCTCCGCGAGCGCGAGCTTCGGGTGCCGCTGCGCCCGCGCGATGATGCGGTTCGCGATCGCGTCGAGCGTGCCGGTGCGCAGCAAGGCGCCCGACAGGATGAACATCGCGCCAATCGTCACTGGCGCCGAATTGGAAAAGACCGAAAACAGATCCTTGCCCGACAGGATGCCGAGGAAGAGGAAGGTGCAGGTGCCGAGGATCGCGACGACGGTCGCCGGGAAGCGCTCCATCACGAAGCCGACGAACATCAGGGCGAGCACGACAAGGCCGATGATCGCCTGATGCTGGGCGATGAAGGCCTGCGCCGCGGCGATCATTCGGCGACTATCCGCACTGCGCGCGCTGGAGCAGCTTGTGATCGGCGAGGACGAGCGCCATCATCGCTTCGACCACCGGCGCACCGCGGATACCCACGCAGGGATCGTGGCGCCCCTTGGTGATGATGTCGGTCGCCTCGCCCGCCTTGTTCACCGTCGGCACGGGGGTCAGGATCGAACTGGTCGGCTTGAACGCGACGCGGACGACGACGGGCTGGCCGGTCGAGATGCCCCCGGCAATGCCGCCGGCATTGTTCGAGAGGAAATCGGGGCGGTTGCTGCCGTCGCTCGCGGGTCGCATCGGATCGGCATTTTCCTCGCCGCGCAGCCGCGCCGCGCCGAAGCCCGCACCGATTTCGACGCCCTTGACGGCATTGATACCCATCATCGCAGAGGCGAGGTCGGCATCGAGCTTGGCATAGATGGGCGCGCCCCAGCCGGCGGGAACGCCACTCGCCGCGCATTCGATCACCGCGCCGAGCGAGCTGCCCGACTTGCGCGCGGCGTCCATCAGCCCTTCCCAGCGCTGCGCCGCGGCCGGATCGGGACAGAAAAAGGGATTGCGATCAATCTCTTCGAGATCGAAGTTCGCAGGGTCGATCGCATCGCCGCCGATTTCGGCGACCCACGCATGGATCTGCACCTCTGGCAGGATCAGCCGCGCGACCCCGCCGGCCGCAACGCGCGCGGCGGTCTCACGCGCGCTCGACCGTCCGCCACCGCGATAGTCGCGGATGCCATATTTGGCGTCATAGGCATAATCGGCGTGGCCGGGGCGATAGGCCTGGGCAATCTCCCCATAATCCTTCGACCGCTGGTCGACATTCTCGATCATCAGGCTGATCGGCGTGCCGGTGGTCTTGCCCTCGAACACTCCCGACAGGATGCGCACCTGATCGGGCTCCTGCCGCTGCGTCGTGTGCCGCGACTGGCCGGGGCGCCGCTTGTCGAGCCAGGGTTGAAGATCGGCTTCGGACAGCGCGAGGCGCGGCGGGCAACCATCGACCACCGCGCCGAGCGCCGGCCCGTGGCTTTCGCCCCAGGTGGTGAAGCGCAGAACGCGACCGAAGCTGTTGAAACTCATGTGCGCGGCGTCCTGTCCATGAACTCGATGCGGTTGCCGAAGGGATCTTCGGTGAAAAAACGGTAACGCCCCTCGACGGGGCTGTCATCCTTCGTCGGATGACCATGCGCCTCGACCCGTGCGCGCAACGCGTCGAGCGCGTCGGTGGCGAGCGCGACATGCGCCTTTCTGGCAGGCCGGAAATCGCCCTCGACCCCCAGATGCAATTGCCGGTCGCCGAGCGCGAACCAGCAGCCGCCGCGCGCCGTCATGTCGGCGGGCTTGGGCAATTCGGCGAGGCCCAATAGCGCGCCGTAAAAGGCGCGCGCCTGCGCTTCGCCGCCCATCGGCATGGCGATCTGGACATGATCGAGGGCGAGCGCGAAATCCATGCCCCGCCGATGGCGGGAATCGCGCCGCAATTCAAGCGCGCTCAGCCCATCCGCGCAAAGGCAGGGGCATAATCGGCCCGGCCCGCGACCGGCCAGACGGCCGCCGGATCGAGCATCATCGCCATCAGATGCTCGCCCGCGAACGGCGACGCGAAGCGCGCCGCAAGATCGGCGGAAAAGCCAAAGCGCGTGTAGTAGGCCGGATCGCCAAGCACGACGCACAACGCGATCTCCTGATCGCGCAGCGCCGCCAGCCCCTCGCGGATCAACATGCCGCCAACGCCCTGCCCCTGCCAATCGGGAAGCACGGCCACCGGCGCGAGTCCGGCCGCAGCAAGAGGCCGGCCGTCCGCGACCGCGCTCATGCGACTGAAGAGGATATGCCCGGCGACCGTACCGGCGCACTCGGCAACGAGCGAAACAAGCGCATCGCCATCGGCCTCGACCAGCGCTACGAGTTCGGCCTCACCCTGATAGCCAAAGTCTGTTGCGGCGAAAGCTGCGCGATGCAGCGCCGCGATTGCCGCCGCGTCCGTCGCACGGGCGCGGCGGACCGCGATCGCATCAGGCAAGCGCGATGTCCGGCGCGTCTTCCTGCTTCATGCCGATGGTGTGGTAGCCCGCATCGACATGATGCGTTTCGCCGGTGACGCCCGTCGACAGGTCGCTGAGCAGATAGAGCGCCGAGCCGCCGACATCGTCGATCGTCACATTGCGGCGCAGCGGCGCATTATATTCGTTCCACTTCAGGATCAGGCGGAAATCGCCGATTCCGCTCGCCGCCAGCGTCTTGATCGGTCCCGCCGAGATCGCGTTGACGCGAATGCCCTGCGGCCCATAGTCGTTGGCGAGATATTTGACGCTGGTTTCGAGCGCCGACTTCGCGACGCCCATCACATTGTAATGCGGAATGACCTTTTCTGCGCCATAATAGCTGAGCGTCAGCATCGCGCCGCCACCCTGCCCCGTTTCGGGATCATAGGGCGTCATCATCGCCGCCGCGCGCTTGGCGACCGCAGTGAAGCTGTAGACGCTGATGTTCATGGTCATCAGAAAGTCTTCGAGCCCGACATCGGCATAGGCGCCGCGCAGCGCCTCCTTGTTGGTGTAGCCGATCGCGTGGACGATGAAATCGATCGTCGGCCAACGCGCCGCGAGCGTGGCAAAGGCCTGGTCGAGATTGGCCATGTCGCTGACGTCGCAATCGATCAGGAAATCGCAGCCGAGCTGGTCGGCGAGCGGCTTCACCCGCTTTTCCATCACCTCGCCCTGATAGGAAATGGCAAGTTCGGCGCCCTGCGCATGCAGGGCCTTCGCGATGCCCCAGGCAAGCGACTTGTCGTTCGCAAGCCCCATAATCAGCCCGCGCTTTCCCTTCATCAGACCCATATTTATTCTCCGGTCTTGTCGTTACCGACCACAATATCGTCGACGCGCCCAATAGCGTCGTGGCCCAAATCCTCAACCTCGACGAGCGCCGCGTTGAGTTCGGCGCCGATCACCATACCCAATCCGACGAGGTAGAAAAAGAACAGCGCGATCATGACGCCGGCAAGGCTGCCGTAGGTCGCGTCATAGCGGAACAGGCTGGCGAGCAAAGGCGGAAGCGCCAGAGTGACCGCCATCCACCACAGGGTGGTGAAGAGCGCGCCGGGCCATTTGGGAAATTGTCGCCCGCGATATTTCGACGGCGTCAGCGACAGGAAGAGAAAATAGATGGCGGCGAACAGCCCCAGCCCCGATACGCCGCGCGAAATGGCGACGACGCCCGCCGACTGATAGGCAGAGGGCAGGACGCGCTCGACGAACTGTTCGATGCCAACGATCAGCACCTGCATGCTGAACGAGATCAGCATCAGCACGACCGCGCCGGTGACGATGCCGATCGACACCAGCCGATAGTGGAAAAAGCCCTTGGAAAAATGGGTGCCGTAGGCGCGGCGCAAGATGTCGCGGATCGTTTCGATCAGGCTGCCGACGGTCCACAGCGCGACGAGCGCGCCGAGCCAGAGGAAAATGCCCGTCCGCGCGCTCATTACCTCTGCGATCGGCCCCGCGAGCGCGCGCGCAACCGATGGCGGCATCGTCGAAAAGACCGCTTCGATCGCCCGCTCGCTGCCATAAGCGCCGCCCACGAGACTGAGCACCGCAGCGAGCAGGATGAAGAAGGGAAAGAGCGCGATCAGCGCAAGATAGGCAAGATTTCCGGCGTGGATGAACCCGTCGGTGTAGGTGCCGACCACCACCCGGCGCGCGACGCGAAAGATGCGCGTCCCGGGGCCGAGCGTTTCGCGTCCGCGTTCGATGACGCCCTGCGCCCGCCCGCGCAGGTGCATGCGCTTGGCGCGCTCGGCGCGTGCCTCGGGCGAATGGGGCGAGTGGCCTTCGGCCAGAAATTCCCTGCCGACCTCTTCGGCTACCTGACGTTCGAGCGCTGCGGCGTCTTGCTGCCCGGGACGTTCAACCACGCATCACACGCCAAGATCGGCCCGCACCGGCCGCGTATCGGTCCAGCCTTCGAGCGCCTTTTCGAGTGCGGTGTCGCCCGAAGGAATGTCCACCATCAACCGGACGAGCTGGTCGCCCCGGCCGCCGCCCTTGCTGCTGAACCCCTTGCCCTTGAGGCGCATCACCTTGCCCGACGAGGAGCCCGCGGGGATCGACAACATCACGGGTCCGTCGACGGTCGGCACCTTGATCTTCGCACCCTTGACCGCTTCGTTCAGCGTGATCGGCAAGTCGAGGCGGATATTGTCGCCATCGCGTTCGTAGAAGGGATGATCCTTGACGCTGATCGTCACGATACCGTCGCCATTGCCTCCCGGGCCCGGCTGCCCCTTGCCCGCAAGGCGCATCTGCGTTCCGGTTTCGACTCCGGCCGGCAGCTTGAGGTCGATGGTCTTGCCATCGGCAAGCGTAATCCGCTGCATCGCCTGGGTCGCCGCATCGACGAACGAAACGCTCAGCCGATAGGCGACATTGGCGCCTTTTTGCGGCGGCGCGCTGCGTCCCCCGCCGAAACCAAATCCGCCGCCACCACCGCGACCGCCGAACAGGCCTTCAAATATGTCGCCAAAGTCGGCGCCCTCGCCACCAAAACCGCCGAAGCCCCCCTGCGGCCCGCCGCGCGGGTCGCCCCGAAAGCCGCCGCCGCCGCCGCCGAAACCGAACGGCATGGCGGGATTGCCCTCTGCATCAATTTCGCCGCGATCGAACTGCGCGCGCTTTTCCTTGTCGGACAACAGGTCATAGGCTTTGGTGACGTCGGAGAATTTCTCCGACGCCTTCGGATTTTCCTTGTTCCGGTCGGGATGCAGCTCTTTTGCAAGCTTGCGATAAGCGGATTTGATTTCCGCTTCGCTTGCGTTTTTCGCCACGCCGAGGGTGGAATAGGGATCTGCCATCTGTCTCCTGTAGCCCGATAAGTGACTGGCCGTGAAGGGCCGATTGCGCGCCATGTGGTAATGGCTGCGCAGAGGGTCAAGTTCCCGACGCTTTTGCTCGACCAGAGGCGCGACGCGGAGTATTGAGCCGGCATGACGACGACCGATCCTTTCGCGCTATTCGACCTATGGTATGGCGAGGCACGCGCGAGTGAACCCAATGACAGCAATGCGATGGCGCTGGCGACCGCGACGGCGGACGGCCATCCGTCGGTGCGGATGGTCCTGCTAAAAGGGCATGGCCCCGACGGGTTCGTCTTCTACACCAATCTCGACAGCCGCAAGGGCGGCGAGCTTGCGGCGAACCCGCATGTCGCCCTGCTCTTTCACTGGAAGTCGCTGCGCCGACAGATTCGCATCGAAGGCCCGGTATCGACCGTCGACGACGCAACCGCCGATGCCTATTTCGCGACGCGCAGCCGCGACAGCCAGCTCGGCGCCTGGGCCAGCCAGCAGTCGCGTCCGCTCGACGCTCGTGAAAGCTTCGAAAGCCGCTTTGCCGAAATGCAGGCGCGCTTCGAAGGACAGGACGTGCCGCGTCCGCCACGCTGGTCGGGCTGGCGCGTGACGCCCGAGCGAATCGAATTCTGGCAGGACCGGGCGCATCGCCTGCACGAACGCACGTTGTTCGTGCGCGCGGGCGATGGCTGGACGAGCGGACTGCTCTACCCATGAGCTGGCGCCGCCTGCCGATCACGCGCGTCGACGCCTTTGCCGAGCGGGCGTTCGAGGGCAATCCGGCGGCCGTCATGCCGCTTGATGAGTGGATGAGCGACGCGATGCTTCAGGCGATCGCGGCGGAGAATAATCTCTCCGAAACCGCCTTCGTCGTCCCCGACGAAACGAGCGAGGCGGATTACGAACTGCGCTGGTTCACGCCCAGGCAGGAGGTCGCGCTGTGCGGCCATGCGACGCTGGCGAGCGGGCATGTACTGCTGACCACCGCCCAGTGGCGCGGCGACATGCGCTTTCGCACGCGCCATGCGGGCATCCTGACCGTCGCGCGCGATGACGAGGACGGATATCGCATGCGCCTGCCCGCCTATCGTCCCGAACCCAAGCCCTTGGCAAAGATCGCAGCCGCGGTCGGCGGGTCGCCGGTCGAGACGCTGTGGCATGAGGGGCGCTATGCGCTGCTGGTCTATGCCGATCCGCGCGAGGTGCGCGCGCTGGCGCCCGACATGGCGGCGCTCAAGGCGCTGGGCGATGTGCAGGCGATCGCCACCGCCGACGGCGCGGGCGACCCAGCGGGCGCCGATGTCGTGAGCCGGGTGTTCGTGCCAAGCGCGGGGATAGATGAAGACCCCGTCACCGGGTCGGCGCACTGCGTCCTTACCCCTTATTGGACGCGCCGACTGGCGCGCGACCGCTTTACCGCCTGGCAGGCGAGCGAGCGCGGTGGGCGAGTCGGCTGTCATATCGACGGCGATCAGGTCGAGCTTTCGGGTCGCTGCGTCACGACGTTGACCGGCGAATTCCTGCTCTGACGATCGCGGCGCAGCGCCTTAGAGCGCGGCAGTCAGATCGGCGAGATGGCGGCGGAGCGCCGGGAACTGCTTGTCCTTCGTTATGCCGAGCCGCACCATCGTGATCCGCTGAGACGGCGACACGATGATATATTGCCCCTGATGCCCGATGCAGGCGAACAGGTCGTTCGGCCCGCGATCGGGCCATAGCGCCGCCCCCACGCCCGCGGGCCGCGCCCGGTTGAGCCAGATGTGCCCGCCATAGCCGGCATCGTTGGGCGACGGCGTCAGCATGAAGCGCATCCAGGTTTCGGGGAGCAGGCGCTGGCCGTTCGCAACGCCATGATTGCGCAGGAATTCGCCGAACTTCGCATAGTCGCGTGCGGTCGCATGCATGATCGATCCGCCGACCATCGTGCCATGCGCGTCGAATTCGGGGGTCAGGCTGGTCATGCCGAGCGGCTCGGTCAGGCGGCCGTGGATGAAATCGAGCATCGCGTCGCGCCGAGCGTCGGGGTTCGAGGACGGGGTCAGTGCGTCGGTCAGGATATCGGCAAGGATGACACTGGTCGCCGAACTATAGTTGAAGACTTCGCCCGGTTTGGCGATCGCGGGCTTGCCCTCGGCAAAGGCGGCCATATCCTGCGCCCCCTTGCCGAACAGCATGTCGACCGTGTCGCCGCGCCAAACCGGGTCACCTTCCTCGACATGTTCGAGGCCCGATGACATGTGCAGCATATCCCTGAGCGTAATCGCACCGCGCGGATCGCCGCTGCGCTGCCATGCCGCGACCGGCACGGGACCGTCGAGCGACAATTGGCCGTCGGCGACCAGAAAGCCGGTCAGCACGGCCGTAATGCTCTTGGCCATCGACCAGCTGATAAGCTTGGTATCGGGGCCGAAGCCGGCGCCATAGCGTTCGTAGATCGGCTTGCCGTCGCGCAGGACCAGCAGTGCGCGCGTCTCCCCGACATCGCCGGCATCGTCGAACAGCGCATCGGCCTTCGCCTTCACCACCGGATCGAGCGCCGGGAGCGCGGGCGACGCAGCGACCGGCACGACATCGTCGATCGATGCACCCAGCCGCGGTGCCGGTGCAGGCGGCGCCATGCTGCCCTGCCCCGCGGCGTGCGTGAGCGACCAGCCACCCAGGAGCGCGAGCGCGGCACTTGCCAGCAGGAGTTTTTTCGTGATCATGGCCGCCCGTGAGTAACACCAACCCACCCGAAACGGCAACGGGCGAACCTGCTGCGGCGCCGACGCCGACCGGCGAGCGCCCGGAAGTGCCGCGCCGCCTGCACGGCCGCAGGCGCGGAGCGAACCGCTGGGGCGGCTGCCTGCCATGGGCGGCGGGGTTCGGCGTCCTGTTGCTGATCTTCCTGATCTGGCAATTTCCGTCGTTCAAGGCGCAGGCCGAACTCGGCTCGGCCTATGCCGCGCGCGTCGGTTGCTCGTGCCGCTATGTCCAGGGACGCAGCCTCGACAGTTGCCAGACGGACTTCGAACCCGGCATGGAACTGGTGTCACTCAGCGACGATCCGGCGACGAAGACGGTGACGGGCAGCGTGCCGCTGCTCGCGTCGCGCAGCGCACGCTATGCCGGTGCCAACGGCTGTTTGATCAACCCCGCACCCTGAACCGCTGTGTGATCAGCGCGAACGCCGCGGGGACGCCGAAGACGAGCAGCCACACCATCGCCTCCTCGTCCCAGCCATAGCCGGCCGAAAGCACGCCGAAGAGCAGATTGGCGACCGATACGACCAACCACAGGATCAGAAACAGCCGGGTCGCGCGGGCGGCGTCGCGAATGGACAGGCGCAGCAGGACCAGCAGGGCCAGCGCGGCGATGAGCATGATCATGGTGTGCGACATGGATTCCTCCCCTGAAACATCCGGCTAGGCATCGGGATCGGCGCCGAATAGCCGGCCAAGTCCCGGCGCCCAGCGCTGCCAGCCGCCGTTGAGCGATCCCCATTCCCAGATCGCGGTGAACAACAGCGCGCCGAAAATTCCCATGCCGAGCGTCAGCGGCTGCCAATGGCCGAACCAGGCCGCGGCGCCGATCGCGAGCAGCAGCGCGCAGCCGAGCATATGCGAAAAGGGCGGCAGCGGCCGATCGTTCGTCGCGCGCTTGAACCCCATATTGCCGACGAGGAAGAGCAGCGCGCCGCCGACGGCAACGGCGAGATAGGCCGGCTCGATATGCCCCTTGGCGTGGGCGAGCAGCATTTCGTCGGCGACCGCAGAGACGACGAGCCCCGCGACGATCGGGATATGCCAATAGGTATAGGCATTGCGCGCGAGCAGCCCGGCGTCGCCGCTCGCCTCGATCAGCTTGCTCCCGCGCACCGCGCCGGTGTCGAAATAGAGCCACCACAGCGCCGCGCTGCCGAGAAAGCAGGTCGCGAAAGCCGTCCAGTGGAGCGCGTCCTGCGGCAACGTTGCAAAGGTCGCCCCGGTGACGAGCACCCCCTCGCCCAGCGCAATGATGATGAACAGCGCGCAGCGTTCGGCCATATGCGCCCCGGCGATGTCCCAGTCGGCCGCGTTCGACCGGCCCAGCCCGGGCGTCGCAAAAAAAGCGAAGGGACCGGCATATTCGATGGCGAGCGCCGCCGCCCAGCACAGCATCCGCACCTCGGCATCCGCGAAGCAGCCCGCGATCCACAGGGGCAGGGTGAGCAGCGACCAGAAGGCGATGCGCGCGAAATTGCGGGCGCGCCCGTCGTGGATCCCCCAGCTTGCCCAGACGACATAAAGCGACCGCCCCAATTGCATCGAACAATAGGCCGCGGCGAACAGCCAGCCATTCTTGCCGAAGGCATAGGGAATGGCGCTCGACAGCGCGAGCCCCGCGAGCATCAGCAGGATCAGCATTAGGCGGACATTGGCGCGGTCGGGGTTGAGCCAGTTCGCAACCCAGGTCGTGTAAATCCACACCCACCAGACCGCGAACAGCAGGATCAGCGCCTGCAACGCCCCCATCAGCGACAGATGCGCGAGCAGACCGTGCGAAAGCTGGGTTATCGCGAAGACGAAAACGAGGTCGAAGAACAGCTCGATATAGGTGACCGGCGCATGGCCGTGCGCGTCACGCGCCCGAAACAGATTGGTCCTCGCCATCGACGCTTGCCCTCCCCTTCATAAGTTTGCGCCACTGGCCGGGAGACATAGCAAGCCTGCGCCGAAACACAGCACAAAGATGCGCGTGACTCGAAAAGCCGGTTGCAAAGGCGATTTCGGCGACGCTCAGCGGCCGGTTGAGCAGGAACCAGCAGGCACGACGCAACCGCTGGTGCAGCACATATTGCGCCGGCGTCCGGCCTGTCGCGCGCGCGAACTGGACGATCAGATTATTGACCGACATGCCCGCTTCCTCGGCAAGCTCGTGGACCGACAGCTGGGTTTCAAGGCCCTTCTGGATATAGCGCATCAGATCGTCGATACGGCGCGCGATGCCCGGCTGCACCGGAAGCGTCGCCGTGGTCGCGAGCCGTTCGGCGATCGCGGCGATCAGCGCGTCGCCCGCCTGGGCATCGCCCGCCGCGAGCGCGCGGGCGAGAGCCGCCATCGCCGGATCATCATGCCCCGCGATCGCCCGCGCATGGGGCGAAACGGCGAGCCGGTGATGCGGAATTTCGACCTCGATGCTCCGCACCGCGCCGCCCTGCGCCGTCGCACGATATTCGTGACCGAAGGGCGCCAGCCACATTTCGCCGGGGATCGGATCGCCCAGCGATGTCCGCCGTCCGTCGAGCCATGTTTCAAGCCAGTGGTAGCTGCCCGCTTCGTAAAGGATCAGCATGTGACAATCGCCAGACACCGTCCAACTGCTCGGGCCGTCGATCCGGTCGACCTTGGCGATTGCCCTGACTTCTCCCGCGTTCATCCAGCGAATATGCCGAATGCGGGAGAATCTGAAAGCCTGCAATATAGGCCAAATCTATGGTTAAATCGCACCTTCAGTTTTTGGGTCGCAAACCAGTGGACGGACTGAAGGTGCACCCCAAAACCGACCCCTCCGGCGGGCGACTGTTACAGTCGTCCGCCGTTTTTCGGGCTCCGCGAAACGGCGACGCGGGTCAGTTTGCGGCGAGAAATTCGTCCATCGCGGCGTTGACCGCATCGGGCGCTTCCCAAGGCACAAAATGGCCGCAGCCCGGCACCTTCACGATGGTGATATCGGGCACCAGTTCCTCGATCCCGTCGAGATTGCACGGCGGCAGCGCGACATCGTCGAGCGCCCAGACGACCAGCGTCGGGATCGTCAGCTTCGGAAAAGGCATCGCGGGCGGCTCGGCATAGGGGTCGTCCATTGCGGGCACATTGGCGGGCGAACCGCGATACCAGTTGATCATCGCGCGGCAGGTGTCGCGATCCTCCCAATCCTTGAGCAGCCGGGCGATCTCGTCGGGCGGCTGGATCCCGCCGCTCGGCACCCTGCCCGCAAAGGCATGGGCCAGGATGCCCGCGATGCCATGCTCCTCGATGATCGCGTCGCTGGCAGGATCGCGGAAGGTACGGATATACTGGCTCGCCGCGCGCTGCTCGGCATTGGTCAGCAGCAAGCGCTGAAAGATCGCGGGGTGCGGCGCATTGGCGATGACCGCCCGCGTGACGCGGCCCGACCATTCGGGATGCAATCCCCCCGTCTGACCGCCGAGCGCCACACCCCACGCGATCGCCCCGCCCCAATCATGCCCGACGACCGTGAAATCGGCGACATCCAGCGCATCGGCGAGCGCGAAGATGTCGGCGATCAGCTTGTCGGGGGTGTAGGAGGCGGCGTCCTGCGGCTTCGACGACCCGCGATAGCCGCGCTGATCGGGCGCGATGCAGCGGAAATGCTGCGCGAAATGCGGCAGCTGAAAGCGCCAGGTGCGGTGCGATTCGGGAAAGCCGTGGAGGAAGATCAGCACCGGCGCATCGCGCGGCCCCATATCAACAACGTCGAGCTCGACCCCCGTCGCCAGCCTGACCCGCACCTGATCGAAATCGCCGCTCATGCATCGCTCCTCTGGTTTCATTTCAAAACCGTCTGGCCGAGCGCGTCGCCCCTGGCAAGCTGCAACAAATGGCGGGTCGGTGGCGACCGTGGCGGCTGCAGGGTATCAAATGGCCCTACGGGGAACCGCTTCGTGTTTCCCGGCGCCCGCCGGCGCACTCAATATCGACGCTGGACACCCACTCCTCCGCCATCGGGGATGACGATGCCGCAAATGTCCTGCTTCGCTCGCAACCCGACCACCGCATCCGCTTGCACGCACCCACGCATCCGCTAAAGACGCCCGATGGATCAGATCGTCATTCGCGGCGGCCAGCGACTCAAGGGCCGTATCCCCATCTCGGGCGCCAAGAACGCCGCGCTCACCCTTCTGCCCTGTGCGCTGCTGACCGACGAGCCGCTGACCCTGCGCAACCTGCCGCGGCTCGCCGACGTCGACGGCTTCGGGCATCTGCTCAACCAGCTCGGCTGTTCGACGACGATCGAAGGATCGCGGCCCGAAGATTTCGGCCGCGTGATGACCGCGCGCGCGACGACGCTGACCTCGACCGTCGCGCCCTATGACATCGTCCGCAAGATGCGCGCGTCGATCCTCGTGCTCGGCCCGCTGCTGGCGCGCGCGGGCGAAGCCACCGTATCGTTGCCGGGGGGCTGCGCCATCGGCAATCGCCCGATCGACCTGCATCTGAAGGCGCTGGAGGCTTTCGGCGCCGAGATCGAACTCGCGTCGGGCTATGTGAAGGCCGTCGCCCCCGGCGGGCGCCTTGCCGGCGGCAAGTTCACCTTCCCGGTCGTGTCGGTCGGTGCGACCGAAAATGCGGTGATGGCGGCGGTTCTCGCCAAGGGCACCTGCGTTCTCGAAAACGCCGCGCGCGAGCCCGAGATCGTCGATCTGTGCAACTGCCTGGTCGCGATGGGCGCGCATATCGACGGCATCGGGACCGAAACGCTGACGATCGAAGGCGTCGACCGCCTGCATGGCGCGACCTATCGCGTGATGGCCGACCGCATCGAAGCGGGCAGCTACGCCTGCGCCGCGGTGATCACCCAGGGCGATGTCGAACTGGTCGGCGCCAAGGCGGACGAGATGGAAGCGACGCTCGCCGCGCTCCGCGAAGCCGGCGCGACGGTCGAGACGACCAAGGCCGGGATCCGCGTCGCGATGGACGGCCGCGCCGAACCCGTGACACTGTCGACCGCGCCCTACCCCGGCTTCGCCACCGACATGCAGGCGCAGTTCATGGCGATGGCGACGCTCGGTACCGGCGCCTCGCTGTTTACAGAGACGATCTTCGAAAACCGCTACATGCACGTCCCCGAACTGGCGCGCATGGGCTGCGACATCCAGGTCAAGGGCCGCACCGCGATCGTCCGCGGCGTCGATCATCTGGTCGGCGCGCCGGTGATGGCGACCGACCTGCGCGCGTCGATGAGCCTGATCATTGCGGGGCTGGCGGCGCAGGGCCAGACCGAGGTCAACCGCGTCTATCATCTCGACCGCGGCTATGAGCGGCTGGAGGAAAAGCTGCAGGCGGTCGGCGCCGATATCGAGCGGATCAGCGCGGGCTAGTCGCGCTCGACCGGCAAAGACACCATATTGCCGCTTACTGAGGGTTTGGCGGGCCGTTTCGCGACCGCGATCACCAGTCCGACAAGCGCGACCGCGCCGCCCGCGATCGACAGCGGCGCCCAGTGATAGCCCTCGAGCGCGGTCGAAAAGCCCATCGCGATGATCGGGATCAGCACGCTCGACCAGGCCGCCTGGCCCGGCCCCACCGCGCGGATGACGCCGAAATAGAGCGGGAAGGTAACGGCGCTCGCAATGACGCCGAGATAGAAGACGCCGCCGATATAGGCCGGCGTCGCCTCGATGCGCGGCGGACCGGTGGTGATCCACGCAAAGGCGCCGTCGGCAAGCGCGCCGAACAGCATGGCCCACGCGATCATCACGATCATCGACTGCGCGCGCGCGAAATGCGTCCCCTGCATCACATTGGAAACCGAGGCGCTGAGCACCCCCGACAGGGTGAGCGCGGTTCCGATCAGCACGGCGTGCGCGTCGAGCGCGGCGGCGCGATATTCGTGCAGGATCATCATCGCCACCCCGCCGATCGCAATCCCCGCCCCCGCCAGAAAACGCGCCTCGATCGGTGTGCGGAGGAACAGGCGGCCGAGCAATGTGTTGGGAACGATCAGCAGCGCGAACAGCACCGCCACCAGCCCCGACGTGATATGCTGTTCGGCGCGGTAGACGAAATTGAAGTTGAAGGCGAATTGCGCGACGCCGAGCAGGGCCCCGAACGCCAGCGCGCGCGGACCCGGCATCAATCGCTCGCGGCGCATAACGGCAAAGGCGAACATTGCCGCCGCCGCGACCGCAAAACGATAGGTGACCGACCAACTCGGCGGCACGATGCCAAGCTGTCCCTTGATGACGATCCAGGTCGATCCCCAGATCAGCGTTACCAGCGCAAAGGGAAGCAGGACGCGCGGGCTGAGCAGCGACGCCGACGGTGCGGTCATAGCGCCGCGATCGCGGCGGCGAGCGGCGCCACCGCGGCGGCATCCTGGTCCCAGCTGGTGACGAGACGCGCGGCGCCCTCGCCCCAATCGTAAAAGTCGAAGCCCAGGGCGCGCAGGTCGGCGGCTTCCTCTGCGCTCAGCCGCACGAAGAGTTCGTTCGCCTCGACGGGGTGCATCAGCCGGTCGCCGCACGCCTGCGCGAGCGCCTGCGCGCCGGCATTGGCGGCGCGCGCATTCGCGAGCCACAGATCGTCCTTCAGCATAGCGCGGATCTGCGCGGCGACGAAGCGTCCCTTGCTGAGCAGATGTCCGCCGCGCTTCTTGAGCTCGCGAACGCCGGCACCGCCGCTGCCACCAAAGAAAACCAGTGCCTCAGCCATCATCGCACCGTTTTTGGTGAAACCGAAAGACAGCGCATCGACCCCGGCGCGCCATGTCACATCAGCGGGCGAACAGCCGGCGAAGGCGACCGCATTGGCGAAACGCGCGCCGTCCATATGCAGCTTCATGCCGTTGGCCCGCGCAATTTCGCTGATTTCGCGCACCTCGTCCGGCCGCCACGCCAAGCCATATTCGGTGGCGTTAGTAATGCTGATCGCGGCGGGCTGCACCTGATGCACATCCTTGCGGATGCCGGCGATGCGTGCCTTCAGCGCCTCGGCGTCGATCTTTGCCCCCGCGCCCGGCAGCGTCATCAGCTTGGCGCCGCCCGAATAGAAGGTCGGCGCACCGCATTCGTCGACTTCGATATGCGCCTCTTCATAGCAGAGGATACCCTGCCACGGCCGTACGAAATGGGCGAGGATGATGCTGTTCGCCGCGGTGCCGGTCGCAATCCACACAACCTCGCAAGAGGTTTCGAACAGGTCCGAAAAGGCCGCGTCGAGCGACTGGCTGATCGCGTCGCCGTCATAGGCGGTGTCGACATGATTGGCGGCGGCAAGCGCCTCCATTACGGCGGGGTGGACGGCGGCGGCATTGTCCGAAAAAAAGCGCATGGCGGTCATGACGTCGCCCTTAGCGCAGGATGTGACGTCATGCTAAGCCGTTATTTGTGAAATTCAGTGCCATTCGTTCGCGAAATCGAGACAATATACTTTCCAAAGGAAGTTAATGGCGCCGGCGATAGATTTTGCGGCCCAGCGAGCGCGACCAGCGCACATAATAGGCACCGGGCAATAGCAGGCGCGTGGCGATGCCATGCGTCGTTATGATCAGGGCCAGGCGTGGCAGCCAGATGAGGCAGGGTATCCATTCGTGTCGGGCGGAATCATGGGCGGGCGGCGCATCCATATGCTGTTCTCCGAGTCCGCCCCATTTCCGCAAATTAGCATAAGCGGGGGAGAATGGAGACAGGAAACGCCGCGTCGCGCGACCATCGGCCCGGCAATCCGGTTCAACCGCCGCTGAGACTGTTTATCGTGAACGCGATGACGCCGATGTTGAAGACGAAGGCGGCAAAGCTCTGGACCAGTGCGATGCGGCGCCAATGGGGGCTGTGGATCTCCACATCGCTCGTCTGGAAGGTCATTCCCAGCGTGTAGGCGAAATAGGCGAAATCCCAATATCCGGGCTGACGCTCGCCCGGAAAGTCTATGCCGCCGCGATACTCGCCCTTGCGATCGGGCGCGTAGAACAGATGCGCATAGTGCAGCGCGAACACCATGTTGAAGAACAGCCAGGCGACGAGCAGCGTGCCGAGCACCAAAATCTTCTGCCAGAGCAGCGGCGCGTCGGCGCGGCCGTGGAGAATGAAGCCGACGCCGAACAGCACAAGCATCAGCACTGCGACGGTGATCGCGAGCGAGATGAGCTGATCGGGATCGTTGCGCTCGGCCTGTTCCCGGATCGCGCCATTGCCGTCGCGGAACAGCGGCACCAGCGTTGCGAAGAAGACCAGTGCTGCGGCGACGAAACCGAGCAACGCCGCCTCGGGCCAGGCGAAGCGCAGATGAAAGAGCGGTATGTCGGCGAGCAGGACGGTGAACAGCACAAAGCGCCACGGCACCCGGGCCTGCCGGATCGCCGTCTTGCCCGTCTGCGTCACCGATCGCGCTTCGCGAGCAGCTTGAGGCGCAGCGCGTTCAGCTTGATGAAGCCCGCCGCATCCTTCTGGTCATAGGCGCCGGCATCATCCTCGAAGGTCACATGCGCTTCGCTGTAGAGGCTGTTCGGCGACTTGCGGCCGACGACGCTGGCATTGCCCTTGTAGAGCTTCAGGCGGACGGTGCCGCTCACCTTTTCCTGACTGTGGTCGATCGCCGCCTGCAGCATCTCGCGCTCGGGCGCGAACCAGAAGCCATTGTAGATGAGCTCGGCATATTTCGGCATCAGCTCGTCCTTGAGATGCGCCGCGCCGCGATCGAGCGTGATGCTTTCGATCCCGCGATGCGCCCGGGCATAGATTTCGCCGCCCGGCGTTTCGTACATACCGCGCGACTTCATGCCGACGAAGCGGTTTTCGACGAGGTCGAGGCGGCCGATACCATGCTTGCGGCCGAGGTCGTTAAGCGCCGCGAGCAGCGTCGCGGGCGACATCGCCTGACCGTTGAGCGCGACGCCATCGCCGCGTTCGAAATCGATCGCGATATATTCGGGCGCGTCGGGTGCATCCTCGGGATTCGCGGTGCGCGAATAGACGTAATCGGGCGTTTCCTGCCACGGATCCTCGAGCACCTTGCCTTCCGAGGACGTGTGGAGCAGGTTCGCGTCGGTCGAGAAGGGGCTTTCGCCGCGCTTGTCCTTCGGCACCGGAATCTGGTTCTTTTCGGCGAAGTCGATGAGCGCGGTGCGGCTCGTCAGATCCCATTCGCGCCACGGCGCGATCACCTTGATGTCGGGGTTGAGCGCGTAGCAGGACAGCTCGAAGCGCACCTGGTCATTGCCCTTGCCCGTCGCGCCGTGCGCCACCGCGTCGGCGCCCGTTTCGCGGGCGATTTCGACCAGCCGCTTCGAAATCAGCGGCCGCGCGATCGACGTGCCGAGCAGATAATCGCCTTCATAACGCGCGTTGGCGCGCATCATCGGGAAAACGAAGTCGCGCACGAATTCCTCGCGCACATCGTCGATGTAGATATGCTCTGGCTTGATCCCCATCAGCTCGGCCTTGGCCCGCGCCGGTTCGAGTTCCTCACCCTGTCCCAGATCGGCGGTGAAGGTCACCACCTCGCACCCATAGGTGACCTGCAGCCATTTCAGGATGACGCTGGTGTCGAGTCCCCCCGAATAGGCAAGGACGACGCGCTTGATGGACTCGGACATGGCAGTACCTTCTGGCGGGAAATGACGCGGGCGCGGCTAGCAGGACTGCCGACGCGGCGCAACGGCCCGATCGGAAAAAGAGACGGAAAACTGCGAAACTTCACGCGCAAATCATAGTCGCGCAGCCGCGCGCGGCCTCAACGGCAGCCCAAACGCGACAAGAGAACCGGTGCGCAGGGTCAAAATACCTCCTTCTTCGCTTTGAGGGCGGCCGCGTCGAAGCGGCCAAGCGACCAAGATGGGCGGAGACAAACGGCATAAGCAGGAGGCTAGCGCGGCCCGGTTTTGTAGGACAGCGATTTGCTGGGATGAAATGGCGGCGTCCGACCTGAAGTAGACACTCGCGCTTCCTTGCCCGCTCGCATCGAGCGAAGTCGAGATGCCCCTCGCGCTAGGCGCCGTGTCGCTGGGTGTCTCGACTTCGCTCGACACGAACGGAAAATGAGTTTCGTCGGCTAGCGACCGATTGCGGACGAACCGCACTATGCTATGCTTGATGCTTCAAGTGCAAAGGTCGGGAGGTTGGATTGATTGATGCGGCCCCTCAAATGCCGCCTTTGCCGACTAGGCCGGTCGCAGAAGCTATTGTGGATTGCGGGGTCAATCCTGGAACATTTACCATAAGCTATGAGGACGACCTGCAAGGCAACATGATTGTCTTTGCAAGAGGTTCGGGCGCCAATGAACGCAATCTAGGCCGTGTTGACAAAAGGGATTCCCAAGCCCGCCTCCTTCTGATTCAAGACTGCTTTTTGAGGAGCAGTCATGGGTCGCGGGGATTTGTCGGATGC
>NZ_LNSK01000008.1:0-120605 GCF_001468495.1 Sphingopyxis sp. A083
TGCGGTGGTGATCGACGCGCAGCACGGCTGCATGACCGGCCGCGGCGTGCGTACCCCCGGCGTCGGCATGGTCACCAGCCGCGTCCTCGGCTGCTTCCTCGAAGATCAGCGCAGCCGCAAGGAAGTGCTCAGCCTGATGGGCTATTGATGCGCGTCGCGATCGTCAGCGTGATTGGGAAGGCGGCCGATTAGGACCGATTGCGGACGTTGTTGCACTTTTTCACATCGTCATTCCCGCGAAAGCGGGAACCCAGTGTGGAGTTGGCTGACGCGAGCTTTGGGTTCCCGCTTTCGCGGGAATGACGAAAGAAGGTGAGGACCGCTCCCGACCCCAAAACCGTCGTCCCGTCAGCGGAGCAGCGCTTCCTCGACTTGTCCGAGTCGGTCCTTGCCGAAGAATATCTCGTCGCCGACGAAGAAGGTCGGGATACCAAAGGCGCCGCGCGCGACCGCGGCTTCGGTGTTGGCGGCGAGCTTGGCCTTGATCGCATCCTCCTGCGTGCGCGCCAGCAGCGCGGGGCCGTCGAAGCCGTTTGCTGTCAGGAAGGCAGCGGCGACCGCGGGATCATCCATCTTCAGCCCGTCTTCCCACATCGCGCGGTTCACCGCATCGATATAGTCGTCGAGCACGCCTTCGTCTTCGGCGACGACCGCGCCGCGCATGATGAGCAGCGTGTTCACCGGAAAATGCGGGTTGAGCCGGAATTTGGTGAGCCCGTGGCGCGCGATGAAGCGCCGCATCTCGAGATTTTCATACGCCATCTTCGCCGGCGCGTCGGCATATTGGATCATCGGCGCCTTGTTGCCCGTGGCCTTGAAAATACCGCCGAGCAGGCAGGGGGTGATGATCAGATCGGCGCCCGTGCGATCGAGCAGGTCGGGTAGTATCTTCATCGCCAGATAGGCGTTCGGACTGCCGAAATCGAAGATGAATTCGAGGGACTTTCCTGCGCTCTTGCTCACCATTTTTCTCCCCAGGGGCGAAGGTCGAGTTCGTGCGTCCACGCGCTTTTCGGCTGGCGGTGGAGCATCACATAATTGGCGGCGATGGCCTGCGGGTTGAGGATCAGATCCTGCGCCTTCGCATTGTCGAAATCGGGATGACGTCCCTTGATGAAATCGGTGTCGATCGCGCCGTCGATCACGACATGCGCAACATGGACGCCCTGCGGCCCCAGTTCGCGCGCCATCGATTGCGCCAGCATTCGCAGCGCCGCCTTGGCGCCCGAGAAGGCGGCATAGCCCGATCCGCCGCGCAGGGATGCCGTGGCGCCGGTGAAGATGATCGTGCCCCGACCGCGCGGCGCCATGCGCTTTGCCGCCTCGCGCCCCATCAGGAAGCCGCCCAGGCACGCCATTTCCCAGACCTTGGTGTAAACGCGCAGCGTCGTCTCGGCGATCGGAAAGTTGACGTTCGCGCCGATATTGAACACCGCGACCTCGACCGGTCCGACCTCGGCTTCGACCCGGTCGAACAGGGCGATCATCGCCTCTTCGCTACGCGCGTCGCCGGGAAAGGCGCGGGCATCATGGCCCTCATCGCGGATCGACTGCGCCAGCGCCTCGAGCGCATCGGCGTTGCGTTCGCGGCGGTTGACGCAGGCGGTGAGGCCTTCGGCGGCAAAGGCGCGGGCAATTGCGCCGCCGGTGGCGTCGCCGGCTCCGATGATGACGGCTGCGGGGTTGGGCATGCGCGACTCTCCTCTTGCAGCAGATTGTAGCTATGATAAACATAGTGACAAGAGGTTTTTGTCGGTGGGATGAGAATGCCGATGAAGAGAATGACAAGGGTATAGGGACATCATGCCCAAACGCGCTGATCTTTCGGATACATTTTGCCCCGTCGGCCGCTCGGCCGAAATCCTGGGCGACCGCGCCGTGCTTCTGATCCTGCGCGACCTGTTCTTCGGGCGCCGGCGGTTCGAGGCGATCGCCGCGAACACCGGCCTCGGGCCGCAGCTTGTGTCGGCGCGGCTCAAGCTGCTGGTGCGCGAGGGTGTGGTCGAGCGTTATGTCTATCAGGATCGGCCCCTTCGCCACGAATATCGACTGACCGCGAAGGGCAAGGATCTGTTCGATGTGCTGTACGCGATGCGCAATTGGGCGGAGCGCTGGGCCTATGCGCCCGGCGAGACGGGAGGCGGACCGGCGATGCGCTATATTCACCGCGCCTGCGGCGCCGATGTCGGCACCGCGGTCGTCTGTCCGGGGTGCGGCGAAGCGCTCCATTATGGCGATTTGAAGGGCGAGCCTTCGGCGCCGCTTCAGGCCGAGCAGGCGGCGCGGAGCGGCGGTTGAAACCCCTCCCGCATGCGGGAGGGGCAGCGAGAGTTGCGAACTTGTTCGCTACTCGCAGCGGGGTGGGCGGGGTGATGCGGCGACAATGCCCACCCCATGGCGACTAGGCCCGGCTTCGCCGAACCAAGTCTCATTGCCCCTCCCGCATACGGGAGGGGCTGAACAATTTACGCCTTTTCCAGCGTGCATTGCAGCGGGTGCTGGTTCTGCCGCGCGGCGTCCATCACCTGATTGACCTTGGTTTCGGCGACTTCGTAACTGAACACGCCGCACACCCCGACGCCCTGTTGATGAACGTGCAGCATCACCTGCGTCGCGCGTTCGATATCCATGTTGAAAAAGCGCTGCAGCACCATCACGACGAATTCCATCGGCGTATAGTCGTCGTTGAGCAGTAGCACCTTGTACATCGAGGGCTTTTTGGGTTTCGCGCGCGTGCGCGTCGCAATGCCGACACCGGGAGCGCCGGGCGTATCGTCATCCTTGCCCGCCATGGCGCGGACGATGTGAGGAATGGAGGCGGGAAGCATCATCATCGGGAATATCGCAAGCCGGGGCGGAATCGCAAGAGGGCGGGGATGCATTAACCCCCTTTTCGTCGCCCCCGCGAAGTCGGGAGCCTCTGGCAAGAGTGCACCAAGTCGATTGCGGCCCCCGCCTTCGCGGGGGCGACGATCAGGATAAAAACAAGAGCCGCCCGTTTCGCGAAGGAAACGAGCGGCCCTGTATGTGTCGGCGCGGGGTCGGGAGGAGGGGAGAGAGAGCCCGCGCCAACGAGGGAAGAAAAAGGCCCTTAGGCTGCCTTCATCTTCGAGCTGATGACCGACACGCGGTTCGAGATCGGCGCGAAGCTGTCGTTGGCGAGCTTCACGACCATTTCGCTGGTCTTCGAGGTCTGCGCAACGGCGGCGTCGAACGCCTTCTTGCTGTTTTCGGCATAGAGCTTGAAGAACTCGGCCGGCGACTTGACGGCGGTGTAGCCCTTCAGCGCGGCGGTGGTGTCTTCGAAGCTCTTGCGAGCGAAGGCGACGCCTTCCTGGCCGAGCGTTTCGAAGCCCTTGGCCGCGATCTTGCCCGATTCAACCATGGCTTCGATGTTCGCCTTGTTGAATTCGACAGCTTCCTCGGCGAGCTTGCTGCTCTTGCTCATGGCTTCCTTCGCCTTTTCGTTGAATTCGGCGGTCATCGCTTCGGCGCGGGTCTTGGCGTCTTCGGCGAACTTCTTGACGGTGTCGTTCATGGTCTTGAATCCTTTGGAGGCGGCGGCAACCGGCTTCGGCGCGGCCTTTGCTTTGGGGGTGATGGTCTTGGCGGCCGCCTTCTTGGGGGCGACCTTCTTGGCGGCCGGTTTTGCGGCCTTCTTTTGGACCGGCTTGGCCTTGGCCTTCACGGTCTTGGTCTTTTCGGGCGCCGGAGCGGCAACCGCAGGCGCCACGGGAGTCGCAACCGGCTTGGCGGCGGTTTCCAGCGTCGCGGCTTCGAAAGCCTTTTCGGCACTATCCATCTTGGTAGCCATCGGAACAACTCCTTTATGTTGCACTGCACAATATAGGAGTGGATCGGCGATTTCAAGGATATTTTTGTGCAGCGCACAAAAATTGTCGATGAACCGCCGCAGCCGATGGATAATCCCGCGATGTTACCGCTGTTTGACGTAGCGTCCGGGCGCGTCCTCGATCGCCTTTTTCTTGCCCTTTCCGGGCACGCGCGCGCCTTTGGCGGGCGTCTTGCCGCCGTCCTGATCGGCGATCCAGCCGATCCAGTGCGGCCACCAGCTTCCCTTGGTTTCGGTCGCGCTTGCCTCGAATTCGGCGAGCGAGGCGGCGTCATTGTCACCGGTCCAATATTGATATTTGCCCGCAGCGGGCGGGTTGACGACGCCGGCGATGTGGCCCGATCCCGCGAGCAGGAAGGTCTTTGGTCCCGACAGATGGTCCATCAGCCGCCAGACGCTGGCCAGCGGGGCGATATGATCTTCGCGTCCGGCCTGGATATAGGCGGGGGTGGTGATCTTCTTGAGGTCGATCGGGGTGCCCATCACCGTCAGGCTGTTCGGAATGACCATCCGGTTGTCGCGGTAGAGGTCGACCAGATATTGCCGGTGCCATTTCGCCGGCAGGTTGGTCGTGTCGCCGTTCCAGTAGAGCAGATCGAAAGGCGGATAGTCGTTGCCGAGCAGGTAATTGCTCACGACATAATTCCAGATCAGGTCGCGGCCGCGCAGGCTGTTGAAGGTTGCGGCCATATAGCGGCCGTCGAGAAAGCCGCCGGCCGACAATTGCTGGAGCAGCGCCAGATAGCCGTCGTCGACGAACAGCTTGAGTTCGCCCGCCAGTTCGAAATCGACCTGCGCGGTGAAGAAGGTGACCGACCTGACCTTGTCGGCATCGCCCTGCGCAGCGAGCATCGCGAGCGTGGCGGCGAGCGTCGTCCCGGCGACGCAGTAGCCGATCGCGTGGACATGCGGCACGTCGAGCAGGTCGCGCACCGTGTCGATCGCATCGACCTGCGCCGCGATATAATCGTCCCACACGACATCCTTCATCGACGCGTCGGCCGATTTCCACGACACCATGAAGACGGTCAGCCCCTGTTCGACCGCCCAGCGCACAAAGCTTTTCGCGGGATTGAGATCGAGGATGTAGAAGCGGTTGATCCACGGTGGGAAGATGACGAGCGGGACGGTGAAGACGTCTTTCGTCGTCGGCTCATATTGGATGAGCTGATAGAGATCGGTTTCGTGGATCACCTTGCCCGGGGTCGTCGCGATGTTCACGCCGACCTCGAACGCATTCTTGTCGACATGGCTCAACTGTCCGCGCGCAAGGTCGGCGAGCATGTGCCGTAGCCCCTTGAGCAGGCTTTCGCCGCGCGTTTCGACCGCGCGCTTGATGACTTCGGGATTGGTGACGGCAAGGTTCGTCGGTGACAGCGCGTCGGCCATCGACTTTGCGGCAAATTCCATCTTGGCCCGCGCATCGGCGTCGAGCCCCTGAAGCTGGCGCGTGGTTTCGAGCAACTGGTCCGACAACAGGCCATAGGTCTGCCGGATCAGCGCAAAGGCGGGGTTTGCGGTCCAGTCGGGGTCGGCGAAGCGGCGATCCTTGGGCGCATCGGCCGCCGCGGAGGGCATGAAGGACGGCTGGATCGCGGCGAGCGACGACCAGAAATGCACGCCCTGTTCCCACATCTTCGCGCCCTGTTCGGCCCAAAGCTGGGTCGCCGGATTGTCGATCCATCTGGCGGGATCGAACAGCGGCCGCGCATCCTTTTCCTCGTCGGCCTGACCGAGCGCGAATTCGAGCATCATCTGCTGCGCGCGCGCCATCACGCTGGCCCAATGCTGCATATCGTCGGGGGACGGGAGAAAGGGATTCGGCGCCTCGGCCGCGGTGCCGTCATTCTTGTCTTTTTCGCCCGCGTCGCTCATGCCGGTTCCCGCTGGTCAGCCTCTCGTCCGATGCGTATAACAGCCGCCGACGCGGCTGGCGAGGTGCCGATCGCGTTTCGACCGACTAAACGCTTACGAAAAGGAGTTGTTCTAGTTCCCCATGTCCGACGATGAATTCTACCGCATCAAGCGCCTGCCGCCCTATGTCATCGCTGAAGTGAATGCGATGCGAGCGGCCGCGCGTGCCGCGGGCGAGGACATTATCGACCTGGGAATGGGCAACCCCGACCTGCCGCCGCCGCAGCATGTGATCGACAAGCTGTGCGAGGTTGCGCAAAAACCCGACGCGCACGGCTATTCGCAGTCGAAGGGCATTCCGGGGCTGCGCCGGGCGCAGGCCAATTATTATGCCCGCCGCTTCAACGTCGAACTCGATCCCGAAAGCGAAGTCGTCGTGACGATGGGGTCGAAGGAAGGGCTCGCCAGCCTCGCGACCGCGATCACCGGCCCGGGCGACGTCGTGCTGGCACCGAATCCCAGCTATCCCATACACACCTTCGGCTTCATCATCGCCGGTGCGACGATCCGCAGCGTGCCGACGACGCCGGACGAAAATTACTGGCGCGCGCTCGACCGCGCGATGGCGTTCACCGTGCCGCGTCCGTCGATCCTGGTCGTCAACTACCCGTCGAACCCGACCGCTGAAGCCGTCGACCTCGCTTTCTACGAGCGGCTCGTCGCCTGGGCGAAGGAAAACAAGGTCTGGGTCCTCAGCGACCTTGCCTATTCGGAGCTTTATTACGACGGCAATCCAACGCCCTCGATCCTGCAGGTGCCGGGCGCGAAGGATGTGGCGATCGAATTCACCTCCATGTCGAAAACCTATTCGATGGCCGGGTGGCGCATGGGTTTCGCGGTCGGCAACAAGCGGCTGATCGCGGCGATGACGCGCGTCAAATCCTATCTCGACTACGGCGCCTTCACCCCGATCCAGGCGGCGGCCTGCGCCGCGCTCAACGGACCGCAGGATATCGTCGCGAAGAACCGCGAGCTTTACCAGAAGCGCCGTGACGTGATGGTCGAAAGCTTTGCGCGCGCCGGCTGGGATATTCCGAGCCCACCCGCGTCGATGTTCGCCTGGGCGCCGCTGCCGCCCGCGCTCAAGGAGATGGGCAGCCTCGAATTCTCCAAGCAGCTTCTGACCCATGCCAAGGTCGCTGTCGCCCCCGGCGTCGGCTATGGGGAGGACGGCGAGGGCTATGTCCGCATCGCGATGGTCGAAAACGAACAGCGCATCCGTCAGGCGGCGCGCAACGTCCGCAAATTCCTCCAGATGCATGGTGTGAACACGCCGTCGGTCGCGGCAGGATAGACGCGATGTTCGAAGGGGCGCCGACAATCGCCCAGACGATCCAATTGTCCGTCGCGCCGGTGTTCCTGCTGGTCGCGATGGGCAATTTGCTCAACGTCTTCACTGGCCGCCTCGCGCGCGTCATCGACCGGTCGCGCAAGCTGACCGAACGTCACGCGACGACGACGGGCGTCGAACATAGCCGGCTGGTCGAAGAATTGCGCGTGATCGCGCGCCGGATGCGCGTCATCAACACCGCCATCCTGTTCGCCGTATGCGGCGGGCTGGTGGTGTGCATCCTCGTGTCGCTGCTGTTCCTGCAATATGCGGCGGGCTTCCATCTCGGCGTCGCGGTATCGCTGGTCTTTGTGCTGGCGATGCTGTTCCTGCTGCTCTCGCTCGGCATGTTCCTCTACGAAGTGCGCCTCGCGACGCACGCCATATTGATCCCGACCGAATATCTCGAGCGCAACTAGCGTCAGGGTGTAATGCTGGCGCGATAGGTTGGCGCTACGCGTTTGCGGCTTGCCTGTTCATAGGCATATCCGGCCGCCAGAATATCGCCGTCGCTCCATTTGGTGGCGATGAAGGAGAGGCCGATCGGCAGCCCTTCGACCGCACCCATCGGGACGGTAAGGTGCGGATAGCCGGCGACGGCGGGAAGCTGGCTGACGCCGGGGCCGGTATAATGGTCGCCGTTGACGAGATCGGTGGTCCAGGCGGGGCCATTGGTCACGCCAACCAGCAGGTCGGCGCCGCTTTCGCGCAGCAGCCGGTCGATGCCCTCCGGCCCCGCGAGCCGCGCCGCCTTGGCCTTGGCATCACGATAGGGCTGGCTGTCGAGGCCGCCCTTGCTTTCGGCAAGTTCGAACAGCGACTGGTCGAACCAGCGCATCTCGGCGGGCGTCGCCTTGTTGAAGGCGATCAGGTCGGCGAGCGAGCGCGGCGCGCCCTTCCCGGGTAGCCCGGCCAGATAGGCGGCCATGTCGGCCTTGAGTTCGGTCATCAATATCTCGAACTCGGCATCGCCCAGGCCGTCGAGGCCGCTACGGCTATCCTTGATCTCGACGATCGTCGCACCGGCGGCGCGCATCGTGTCGAGCGCGGCACCGAACAGCGCGCCGATGTCGGCGCGGCCGCCGATGCGATCGCGCAGCACGCCAATCGTCTTGCCGCGCAGTGCGTCCGGCGACAGCGCGGCGGCAAAGTCACGGCGGTGCGCGTCGGCCTCTGCCGTTGCCGGATCGGCGGGATCGCTGCCCGCCATCACCGACAACAGCGTGGCCGCGTCGCGCACCGTCAAGGTCATCGGTCCCGCCGTATCCTGACTGTGGCTGATCGGGACGACAAGACTGCGGCTCACCAGGCCGACGGTCGGCTTGAAGCCGACCACGCCGTTCATGCCTGCAGGGCAGGTGATCGATCCGTCGGTCTCGGTCCCGATCGTCAGCGGCGCAAGGCTGGCCGCCGTCGCTGCACCGCTACCCGCCGACGAGCCGCATGTGTTGCGGTCGAGCGCGTGCGGATTGCGCGTCAGTCCGCCGACGGCGCTCCAGCCGCTGGTCGCGTCGTTCGACCGGATATTGGCCCATTCGCTGAGGTTGGTCTTGCCCAGGATCACCGCGCCGCCTTCGCGCAGCCGCGCGACCAGCGGCGCATCGCGGCCGGTGATATTGCCTTTCAGGGCCAGCGAACCGGCGGTCGTCGCAACCGGCCCCGCCGCCTCGATATTGTCCTTCAGCAGCACCGGAATCCCGTGCAGCGGGCCGCGCACATGCCCCACCTTGCGCTCCTGATCGAGCCGATAGGCCTCGCTCATCGCGTCGGGAAACACCGCGATCACCGCGTTGAGTGTCGGGCCCGCCTTATCGATATTCCGGATGCGCTCCAGATAGGCGGCGGTGATGACCTCGCTGCTCGTTTCGCCCGCGGTCATCTCCGCCTGCAGAGTCGCGGCATCCTTGCCGGCGACATCGGGAAGCGGCGGCGGCATGGCGGCGGCGGGGACGGAGGCGAGCAGAGCGGCTGTCAGCAGCGAAATTTTTTGCATGGCGCGAATGCTGGCAGCCGTAACGGCAATTGCAAGTGCCATTTTACGCTGTGCCGCCCCGGCGTTGACAGGGTGCGGCCGGGTCTGCACCTTCGCCCCCATCGGGAGAGAAAAATGTCGGAAAAGCCAGCTCTTGCCCTTGGTGCAGGGTCGCAAGCATCAACCAGCGTCGCCGCGAAAACGCGCACGATGCTGTGGGTGCTCTTGATCGTCTATATCCTCAATTTCCTCGATCGGCAGATCGTCAACATATTGGCCGAGCCGATCGCGCGCGATCTGAAACTGTCCGATTCCGACATCGGCCTGATGACGGGATTGGCCTTCGCGCTCTTTTACACCTTCCTGGGTTTGCCGATCGCGCGTTATGCGGACCGTCCCTCAACCAATCGCGTCGGGCTGATTTCGGTGTCGCTGGCGATCTGGTCGGGGATGACCGTGCTGTGCGGCATGGCGCAGAATTTCGTCCAATTGCTGCTTGCCCGCATCGGCGTCGGCGTGGGCGAGGCCGGGTGCACACCCGCGGCACACTCGCTCATCACCGATGCCGTCGAACCCGCCAAACGATCGTCCGCCATTGCCTTTTACGGGCTCGGGATTCCGATCGGCAGCCTCCTCGGTCTGATCGTCGGCGGCATCGTCAACGATCTCTGGGGCTGGCGCATCGCGTTCATGGTCGTCGGTGTGCCTGGCCTGTTGCTCGCCTTCATGGTCCCGATGTTCATCAAGGAGGTACGCGCACGCGGCGCCGATACTGCTGCAACGACGGGCGCGAGCGGCGCCCTGTCGATCGGGCAGGCGCTGCGCGAAGTGTTCAGCACCCGGGCCTTCGTCTACATCGCGATCGCGGCGTCCTTCACCGCCTTCCTGGGTTATGGCAAAGGCGTCTGGGCGCTGATCCTGTTCCAGCGATCGCACGGGCTGAGCGCGGGCGAAACCGGACTTTTGCTGGGCGTCGCGCTGGGCATCGCGGGCATTTTGGGAACCTGGCTCGGCGGCTATTTCGCCGACCGGTTCGGCAAGACCGACCGCCGCCACATGCTCACCACGCCGGCGATCGGCATGGCGGTCGCGGCGCCGATCCTGTTTCTGGGCTACGCCGTCACCGAATGGCACGTCGCGATCGCGCTGCTGTTCGTGCCGACCGTGCTCAACGCCGCATATTACGGCCCGACCTTCGCCTGCGTCCACGGGCTGGTGCAGCCGGAGGCGCGCGCGATGGCCAGCGCGGTGATGCTGTTCCTGCAGAATCTGATCGGCCTCGGACTTGGGCCGCTCCTTTTCGGCATGGCGTCGGAAGAGCTCAAGCCCACCCTCGGCACCGAAAGCGTCCGCTATGTCCTCTATGGCGCGGCGTGGCTCGGGCTGATCCCGGCCTTCTTCTTCTGGCGCGCCAGCCTGCGGCTCGGGAAGGAGCTCAAATCGGGTTAGAAGGGCGGCGGCGCTTGTTCGCGCTGCGCCTTCGCGGCGTCGGTCCACCAGGCAAGGTCGTCGGCGAAGCGCGGAAAGGCCCGTGCCAGCCGCTCGCCGTCCTCGCCCGCAGGCCCGCCGTCGGCATCGAAAGCACCGCCGATGCGCGCGAGGCTGAGCGGGGTCGCGGTGACCACCATGCCCATCGCGCCAAGCGTCGTGCGCCACGCGGTCGCGGCGCGGATGCCGGCGAAGGGGCCAGCCGAATAAGAGGCGATGGCGGCGGGGCGCCACGCGAATTGGGGAAGATAATGGTCGACCAGATTCTTGAGGCCCGGTTGCAGCCCGCCATTATATTCGCCGGTCACGAAGACGAAGCCGTCCGTCGCGGCGATCCGGTCGGCGAGCGCATCCATCGCGGCGGGGGCCTCGCCCGCTGCAAAATCGCTGTGCCGTCGGTCGAGCATCGGCAGATCCACCGCCATCGCATCGACCAGTTCGGCGCGGTCGCCGCGCGCAGCAAGGGAATCGACGATCCAGCGGGCAAGCTTGATGCCCTGCCGGTCGCGGCGATAGCTTCCGTAGAAGACCAGGATAGTGCGGCTCATCGGCCGACCGTGCCACGCCGCGCCGCCGAACGAAAGCGCGTCTTGCGCCGCACCGCGCGGCAATTCTAGAGTGATCGGGACCAAGGGGGGGATTATGCGGGTTTATCGTACACCGGACGAATGTTTTGCGGGCCTGACCGATTGGCCTTTCGCGCCGCGATATACCGAGATCGCGGGCGGCCTGCGCGTCCATTATGTCGACGAGGGCGCCGCCGATGCACAGCCGGTGCTCATGCTGCACGGCGAGCCGACGTGGAGCTATCTCTACCGCCACATGATCGGTCCCGCGGTGCGCGCGGGCTTCCGGGCTGTTGCGCCCGACCTCATCGGCTTCGGTCGCTCCGACAAGCCGCTCGACCGGTCGGCCTACAGCTATGCGCAGCAGGTCGCGTGGATGCGCGCCTGGATCGAGGCGCTCGACCTTCGGAACATGATCCTCGTCTGCCAGGATTGGGGTTCGCTGATCGGGCTGCGTCTGGTCGCCGAAATGCCCGAGCGCTTCGCGGGTGTCGCGCTATCGAACGGCGGACTGCCCGAGGGGCAGGCGGCGCCGCGCGCCTTTGCGATCTGGCGCGCCTTTTCGCGCTACAGCCCGCTGTTCCCGATCGGCCGGATCGTCAAGGCGGGAACGAAGCGCCCGCTCAGCGCCGAAGAAATCGCCGCTTATGACGCGCCCTTTCCGACGCGCGCGTCGAAGGTCGCAGCGCGCATCTATCCGTCGTTCGTGCCGCTGGGCGACAATGTCGCGGTGCCCGATCAGAAGCGCGCATGGGCCGCGCTCGAACGCTTCGACAAGCCCTTCCTCTGCTGCTTTTCGGACGGCGACCCGATCACGCGCGGCGGCGATGCCCTGTTCCTCGGCCGCGTGCCCGGAACCGCCGGCATGGCGCACCGCACGTTGAAAGGCGGGCATTTCATCCAGGAGGATGACCCGGCGGGCTTCGTTTCTGCAATCGAAGCCGTCGCCGCGGCGGGGCGCGGGGCGTCAGCCGGGTAGCGGCAACACGCGGCTCTGCTTGACGACGCCGTAGGCCAGGCTGGTGTCGATCGACGCGATGCCGTCGATCGCGTGCAGCCGTTCGCGCACGAAGCGCTCGTATCCGTCGAGGTCGGGTGCGACGACCCGCAACAGATAGTCGATATCGCCCGTCATCAGGAAGCAATCGAGAATATCGTCGATGGCGCCGATCGCCCGCTCGAATGCCTGCACGGTCGCCTGATCATGCTTGCTCAGCCGGATGCCGACGAACACGGTGATCGGATAGCCCATCGCCTTTTGATCGACGAGCGCGGCATAGCCGGTGATGACGCCGCGCTCTTCGAGCAGACGAACCCGGCGCAGACAGGGCGACGGCGACAGGTTCACCGCCGCGGCCAGATCCTGATTGCTCAGCCAGCCGTCGTGCATCAAGGCGCGGACGATCTGGTGATCCTTGCGATCCATGGGGCAGTCCTTGGCAGAATGTTCCAATATACTTGCTGCTAGTGGCATATATTGGAAGCACCTGCCACCGGCCATTTGATACAAGCGGCGCTCGTTCACCGCAGGAGTCGCGCCCGTCATGTCGTCCTTTCCGCTTTCGGGTTTTGCGACCCGCGCCATTCATGCCGGCTATGACGCAAAGGCCAATGACGGCGCGCTGGTGCCGCCGCTGCATCTGTCGTCGACCTTCGTGTTCGAAACCGCCGAGGCGGGCGCCGAGATTTTCGCGGGCGAGCGCGAAGGATATTTCTACAGCCGCATCGCCAATCCGACGGTCGACCTGCTCGAACGGCGCATGGCCGCGCTCGAAGGCGCGGAAGCCGCTGTCGCGACGGCGTCGGGCATGGGCGCGATAACGGCGGTTTTCTGGTCCTTTCTGAAGTCCGGCGACGAAATTATCGTCGATCAGACGCTGTACGGATGCACCTTCGCCTTCATGCGCCACGGCCTTGCGCGCTTTGGCGTCCGCGTCACCCATGTCGATCTGACCGATCCGGCCAATCTCGAAGCCTGCATCTCCGCCGCGACGAAGATCGTCTATTTCGAAACCCCCGCCAATCCGAACATGCGGCTGGTCGATATCGCCGCGGTGTCGGCGATCGCGCGCGACCATGGCGCGCGCACCGTCGTCGACAACACCTATGCGACCCCGGTGCTGACGCAGCCGATCACGCTCGGCGCGGATATCGTGGTGCATTCGGCGACCAAATATCTGGGCGGGCATGGCGATCTGGTCGGCGGCATCGTGCTCGGCACCGGCGCCGATATGCAGCAGGTGCGTCTGGTCGGGGTCAAGGACATGACCGGCGCGGTGATGGCGCCCTTCAACGCCATGCTGGTGCTGCGCGGGCTCAAGACGCTGAAGCTGCGCATGGCGGAACATTGCCGGTCGGCCGCCGCGATTGCGACGACGCTGAACGATCATCCCGCGGTCGCCGCGGTCCATTATCCGGGGCTGGCATGTTTCCCTCAGCATGATCTGGCGCGGCGGCAGATGCCGGGGTTCGGGGGCATGATCGCATTCGAACTGAAGGGCGGCTATGCCGCGGGCGTGGCGATGATGAACCGGCTGACGCTTGTCCAGCGCGCGGTGTCGCTCGGCGATGCCGAAAGCCTGATCCAGCATCCGACGAGCATGACCCATTCGACCTACACTGCAGAAGAACGGCGCGCGCACGGCATCGCCGACGGGCTCGTGCGGCTGTCGGTGGGACTCGAGGAGGCCGACGAAATCGCCGCCGATCTGACGCAGGCGCTCGATGCAGAGGTCAGGGCGTCCGTCGACGCCTGATCGCTTCGCGGGGTCAGTCGCTGAACGGATCGCGGATCAGGATCGTGTCCTCGCGCTCGGGGCTCGTCGACACGAGCGCGATGGGGGTTTCGATCAGTTCCTGAACGCGCTGGATATATTTGATCGCCTGCGCCGGCAGGTCGGCATAGCTGCGCGCCCCTGCGGTCGATTCGCTCCAGCCGTCCATCTCTTCGTAGATCGGTTCGACCTCGGCCTGATCGGCGGCGTGCGCCGGGAAATAGTCGAGGATCTTGCCGCGCAAACGATAACCGGTGCAGATGCGCACCTTGTCGAAGCCGTCGAGCACGTCGAGCTTGGTCAGCGCGATGCCGGTGACGCCCGATACCGCGCAGCTCTGACGCACCAATACCGCGTCGAACCAGCCGCAGCGGCGCTTGCGTCCGGTGACGGTGCCGAATTCATGCCCGCGTTCGCCGAGCCGCTGGCCGGTTTCGTCCTCGAGTTCGGTGGGGAAGGGGCCGCTGCCGACGCGCGTCGTATAGGCCTTGGCGATACCGAGCACGAAGCCGACCGCCGACGGGCCGAGGCCCGAGCCGCTGGCGGCGGTGCCGCTGACGGTGTTCGAACTGGTGACGAAGGGATAGGTGCCGTGATCGACATCGAGCAGCACGCCCTGCGCGCCTTCGAACAGGATGCGTGCGCCCGCCTTGCGGACCTTCTTCAGCCGCTTCCACACCGGCTGCGCATATTCGAGCACGAAATCGGCAATCTCGGCGAGGTCGGCCTTCAATCGCTCGCGATCGATCGGCGGCTCGCCGAAACCGGCGCGCAGCGCGTCGTGATGCGCGGTCAGGCGGTCGATCTGCGGATCGAGCTTGTCGAGATGCGCAAGGTCGCACACGCGCAGCGCGCGGCGGCCGACCTTGTCCTCATAAGCCGGACCGATGCCGCGACCCGTCGTGCCGATCTTGCCCGCGCCCGCCGCGGTTTCGCGCAAGCCGTCGAGGTCGCGGTGAAAGGGCAGGATCAGCGCGCAATTGTCGGCGATCGCGAAATTCTCTGCGTTGATCTCGACGCCCTGGCCGCGCAGCTTGGCAATTTCGTCTTTCAGCGCCCAGGGATCGAGCACGACGCCGTTGCCGATGATCGACAGCGTGCCGGTGACGATGCCCGACGGAAGCAGCGATAGCTTGTAGACCTGTTCGCCGACGACCAGCGTGTGACCGGCGTTATGGCCGCCCTGAAAGCGGACGACCGCGTCGGCGCGGCTGGCGAGCCAGTCGACGATCTTGCCCTTGCCCTCGTCGCCCCACTGCGACCCGATGACGGTAACATTTGCCATGACGCTGTCCTGCTGAACGGGGCCCTTTCGACCCGGCGCGGCCTTAGCGGATTTGGCTGTCGAGGCAAGGGCGAAGGCCGTAAAATAGTGCCGCGCCGCGCCGATCGCGGCTGTTACATCTTGTCATAACATCGCGGTGCGCGGTCACATCCTCGCGACAATTGCAGGCTAGTGACCCGACGGACAGCATGATGACGGAGGCGATGATGACGCGGCGATTTTCGACCGGATGGGCCGCCATGGCGGCGTTTGTCGCGGCGAGCCTGATGGTTCCGGGCCCCCTCGCCGAGGCGCGGGAACGGCTGCGCGAGCGGATTGCCGAACGCATGGCGGAGCGCATGGGCGCCGATGCCGGGGCAAAGGTCGCGGGCAGCGAAACGATCGCCTATGGCCGCGATCCGCTCCAGACGCTCGACATATGGCGCGCAAAGGGCGCGGCCGGTCCGGCGCCGCTGATCGTCTTCGTGCATGGCGGCGGCTGGAAGCGCGGCGACAAGGACAATGCGACCGGTCAGTTCAAACCCGAACATTATCCCGCCGAGGGCTATGCCTTCGCGTCAATCAACTACCGCCTTGTCCCCGCCGCGACGGTCGAGGAGCAGGCTGCCGATGTCGCCGCGGCGGTGCAGGCGATCGTCGAGCGCGCCGACGCACTGGGCGTCGACCGGCATCGCATCGTGCTGATGGGGCACAGCGCGGGCGCGCATCTGGTCGCGCTGGTCGGCACCGACCCGCGCTATCTGAAAGGCGCCGGCCTGTCCTTTGCCGATATTGCTGGTGTCATACCGATCGACGGGGCGGCCTATGACGTGGCGGCGCAGATGAAGGACGGGCCGCAAATCATGCAGTCGACCTATACGCAGGCCTTCGGCACCGATCCGGCGCGCCAGCGCGCGCTGTCGCCGACGGCGCAGGCGGCCGCGCCCAATGCGTCCGCCTTTCTGTTGCTGCACGTCCAGCGGCCCGACGGCGTGCGCCAAGCCAAGGCCCTCGGCGCCGCGCTCGAGGCCGGTGGAAGCCGCGTCGCGTTCGGCAGCTTTCCGGGCGAAGGATTGAAGGGCCATGCCGAGATCAACCGCCGCCTCGGCGATCCGTCCTACGCGGCGACCGCGACGGTCGACGCGTGGCTGAAGCGGGTATTCGGGCGATAGCTTCTGAGAGGCGACCAACCGCTCACGCCTTCCAACATTTCGTCATCCCGGACTTGATCCGGGATCCACTATTCCGGCGCGGCGTGAATGGATCCCGGATCAAGTCCGGGATGACGAGGGGAGAAGGGGCCGCTACGGTCGGGATCGCCTCTGCGCGGAGCCGTTTCTCGCAAGGCCTGTGAACTGCGGGCTTGCCGATGCCCGCCAAAGAGGCGCCAATGACCGATCCCGACGCACCCTATCACGCGCATATCTATTACGACCCTGCCGAGCGGCCGGCAGCCGCGGCCTTGCGCGACGCCTTCGGTGCCGATTCCGCAATCCTGTTTGTCGGGGCCATGACCGATGGCGCGGCCGGGCCGCATCCGATCGCGCAATATGAGGTGCATTTCCTCGCGCGCCATCGCGCCGCCGTCGTGGAGGCGATCGAGGCGACGGGGCTGCGCGCGCTCGTTCACCCGCTCACTGACGACGATCTCGCCGATCACACCCGC
Source organism: Sphingopyxis sp. A083 (assembly GCF_001468495.1). Classification (NCBI taxonomy): domain Bacteria; kingdom Pseudomonadati; phylum Pseudomonadota; class Alphaproteobacteria; order Sphingomonadales; family Sphingopyxidaceae; genus Sphingopyxis; species Sphingopyxis sp. A083. Next base: position 16,828 of record NZ_LNSK01000008.1, read on the forward strand.
CTTGCGCACTGGATCGGCGAGCCGATCGAGCTCGACGTGACCGTGCTCGACCCGCCCGGCGTCAACCAGGGGATTCCGCGTTTCGGCGTTTCGGATTTTTAAGCGGCAACCGGCCCTTCGGGGCCGAGCGTGAAGCCGCAGCCGAGCCGCGCCGCTTCGTCGGCATCGGTGAGCGCCGCGACCGTTTGCCATCCATCCGCGCGCAGGCTGGCGGCGAGCGCCGGATCGTGGCCGAGCGGCAGGAATATCCGCCGATCGCTGTCGCGCTCGACGCCCAATCCTTCGTCGATCAACGGGTCGGGGTAGAGCGAAAAGCCCACCGCTGGTTCTTCCTGATCGTCGCCGACCGGGATCGCATAACCGCCGCCGCGGCCGATTGCGTCGCCCTGGCCGGGAACGAAGATCTGGAAGCCGAACCAGCTTTGATAGGCAAAGCCGTGACGTTCGGTCGGATCGAGGGTCAGATCGGCGCGGCCGCGGATCGGCGCCGCGATTTCTTCCAGCGCGTTGATACGACTGGTGAGTACGCCCGCGGTGTCGAATGTGCGCAGATCGGCGATCGCGCGGTCGAAAGGCCCCGTCGCGCGCAGCAACGGCAGATAGGCTTCGGCTCCGATGCGCGCGAGCGCGCCGGCATCCTTTGCGTCGAGTTCGTCACGCAGCATCTGCAGATCGGCCGTAATGGGCAGCGGACCGGCGGCGAGCAGGTCGACGACATCGGGCAGGGTGAAGTCGATCGTAACCCGGCCGATACCCGCCGCATCGAGCGCGTCGATCGCGACCGAGACAATCTCGCGCGCGGCTGCGACGCTGTCGCTGCCGATCAGTTCGGCGCCGACCTGCAGCATTTCGCGCGCCGGGCGGAGCTGGCTCGCGCGCAGCTTGACCACCTGGCCAGCATAGCACAGGCGCAGCGGCCGCGGCGCATGCGCGAGCAGCGAGGTTGCGATGCGACCGACCTGCCGCGTGATGTCGGGGCGCAGCGCGAGCGTGCGCTGCGACACGGGGTCGGTGAAGCGGAACAGATCGCGCGCGGCGCGTTCGTCATTGCCGCCCAGCGTTTCGCGAAATTCGGCGAGCGGCGGCGAAACGCGGCCATAGCCGTGCGCGCGCATCGCATCGACGAGCGCGCGGGTCACGCGCGACGCGGCTTCGGCCTGCGCGGGCAGGCGGTCGCGGAGGCCTTCGGGCAGCAGGGCAGGGGCCTTGGTCATGGGGGTGGCCTTAGAGCGGGAAAAGCGAGGTTTCAATCAACGCCGTATCCCCGAGCGGAGACGAGGGGCTTTGCCGAGCGAAGTCGAGGCAGCTACCTCGCTGGTTCTCGCGACGCTCGAACGGGTCCCTCGTCTTCGCTCGGGAACACGGATTTCCTTGGAGCGATCAGAACTTCAGTCCCTTCACCATCTTGACGCCGGGCAGCTGGCAGACCTGCCACAACAAAGGTTCGGGCATGGCCGAGTCGAGGCTGAGCAGCAGCACCGCCTCGCCCCCGGCGGCGCGGCGGCCGAGGTGGAAGGTGCCGATGTTCAGCCCCGCATCGCCCAGCGTGCTGCCGATACGACCGATGAAGCCGGGCGCGTCCTCGTTGACGATATAGAGCATGTCGCCGTCGAGATCGGCCTCGACCTTGATGCCGAACATTTCGACGAGGCGCGGTTCGTTGTTGCCGAACAGCGTCCCCGCGACCGAACGGTCGCCGGCTTCGGTGGCGACGGTGACGCGGACGAGGGTGTGATAATCGCCCTCGCGATCATGGCGCACCTCGCGCACGTCGAGGCCGCGTTCGCGGGCAAGATGCGGCGCGTTGACCATGTTCACGCTGTCCGAATAACGGCGCATCAGCCCGGTCAGGACCGCGGCGGTGATCGGCTTCAGGTTAAGCTCGGCCGCCGCCCCCTCGACCTCGATCGAGATGGTGGTGAGGTTGTCGTGGGCGAGCTGCCCTACCAGGCTGCCCAGCTTTTCGGCGAGGCTCATATAGGGGCGCAGCTTCGGCGCCTCCTCGGCCGACAGGCTGGGCACATTGAGCGCGTTTGTAATGCCGCCGGTGAGCAGATAATCGGAAAGCTGTTCGGCCACCTGGATGGCGACATTGACCTGCGCTTCGTCGGTCGATGCGCCGAGGTGCGGCGTGCAGATGAAGTTCGGCGTGCCGAACAGCGGATGATCGGCGGCCGGCGGTTCGGTCTGGAACACGTCGAGCGCCGCGCCCGCGACATGGCCGCTGTCGAGCGCGTCCTTCAGCGCCGCCTCGTCGATCAGGCCGCCGCGCGCGCAGTTGATGATGCGCACGCCCTGCTTGGTCTTCGCAAGATTTTCCTTCGACAGGATACCCCGCGTCTGGTCGGTCAGCGGCGTGTGCAGCGTGATGAAATCGGCCTTGGCGAGCAATGTGTCGAGATCGGCCTTTTCGACGCCGAGTTCGATCGCGCGCTCGGGGGTCAGGAACGGATCGAAGGCGACGACCTTCATGCGCAGCCCCAGCGCGCGCTCGGCGACGATGCTGCCGATATTGCCGCAGCCGATCAGGCCCAGCGTCTTCGACGTCAGTTCGACCCCCATGAAGTCGTTCTTCGGCCATTTACCTGCCTGCGTCAGCGCATTGGCTTCGGGGATCTGGCGCGCGAGGGCGAACATCATCGCGATCGCATGTTCGGCGGTGGTGATGCTGTTGCCAAAGGGCGTGTTCATCACGATGACGCCCTTCTTCGACGCCTCGGGAATATCGACATTGTCGACGCCGATCCCGGCGCGGCCGACGACCTTCAGGTTCGTCGCGGCGGCCAGGACGTCGGCGGTGACCTTGGTGGCCGAGCGGATCGCGAGGCCGTCATAGGCGCCGATCATCGCGATCAGCTCGTCCTTCGTCTTGCCGGTGATGACATCGACGTCGATGCCGCGTTCCTTGAAGATCGCGGCGGCTTTGGGATCCATCTTGTCGGAAATCAGAACTTTGGGTGCGGTCATGGAATGAAACCTTCCGTGTGCTCCCGCGAAGGCGGGATCCCAGCTCCCGATGCTTGCGGAATGAAATGGCAGGAGATGGGTCCCCGCCTTCGCGGGGACACACCGAATTCAGGTAAGCGAGGCGTAAGCCCAGTCGAGCCAGGGCCCGAGCGATTCGATATCGGCGGTGTCGACCGTCGCGCCGCACCAGATGCGCAGCCCCGGCGGGGCATCGCGATAGCCGGCGATGTCATAGGCCGCGCCCTCGGCTTCGAGCAGCCCGGCGAATTTCTTGATGAAATCCGCGTCGGCCCCAGCGACCGACAGGCACACCGACGTCTTCGATCGGCTGGCGGGATCGGCGGCGAGATGGCTCAGCCATCCGCGTTCGGCGACGATCGTGTCGAGCGCCGCGGCGTTCGCATCGCTGCGCGCCTTCAGCCCGTCGAGACCGCCCAGCGACTTCGCCCATTCGAGCGCAAAGATCGCGTCTTCGACCGCGAGCATCGACGGGGTGTTGATCGTCTCGCCCTTGAACACGCCTTCGGCAAGCGCGCCCTTCGACATCAGGCGGAACACCTTGGGCAGCGGCCAGGCCGGCGTATGCGTTTCGAGCCGTTCGACCGCGCGCGGACCCAGGATCAGCACGCCGTGGCCGCCTTCGCCGCCGAGCACTTTCTGCCAGCTGAAGGTCGCAACGTCGATCTTGTCCCACGGCAGGTCATAGGCGAAAACCGCGCTGGTCGCGTCGGCGAAGCTCAGTCCCTCGCGCTCTGCCGGAATCCAGTCGCCGTCGGGAACGCGGACGCCGCTGGTGGTGCCGTTCCAGGTGAAGAGCACGTCGTTCGACCAGTCGACCTGGCCCAAATCGGGAAGCTGGCCGTAATCGGCGCGGATCACCGTGGGATCGAGCTTGAGCTGCTTGGCGACATCGGTGACCCAACCTTCACCGAAGCTCTCCCAGGCCAGCGCCGTCACGGGGCGGGCGCCCAGCATCGTCCACATTGCCATTTCAAAGGCGCCGGTGTCCGATCCCGGCACGATGCCGATGCGGTGCGTATCGGGCAGGCGCAGCATCTCGCGCATCAGGTCGATGCAATATTGGAGGCGCGTCTTGCCGATCTTCGCGCGATGCGAACGGCCGAGCGATTCGGTGTTGAGTTTTTCGGGGGACCAGACCGGCGGTTTCGCGCACGGACCGGAGGAAAAATAGGGACGCGCAGGTCGTGCCCGCGGTTTACGCACTTCAGTCATGTCAGACTCTCCTTGCAGAGAGCTCGCGCGGCGTTGGGACCGCGTGGCCCGGCGCCGCGTTTAAGGCGGTGGGCGCAACTGTCAAACAAAATGCGCGGGACGTGCGAAATTTCCGGCAAGCCGCGCCAAAGCTTTACGCCCTGTTAACCAAGATGTCGGTAAATTGACGCCATGCCGATCCCGCCGTTCCTGAAGCCCCGGATCCTGGTCGCCGCAACCGCGGTGCTGGCGCTCTCGGCCTGTTTCAGCACCCCCGACGTGATGAAGCGGAGCGATGCCAAACGCCCCGCCGCGACCAAGCAGCAGCGGCCGCAGACGATCGGCGCCGCATCCTTCAGCAGCCCCGAGGCGCAGCAATGCGCCTTCGATCTCAAACAGGCGGGGGTGCGCTTCACGCCGCTGCCCGATCAGGATCATGGCGGCGGCTGTACCTCGATCGATTCGGTCAAGCTGCTCGACATCGGAACCCCGGTGACGAACCTCGGTCCGATGACCTGTCCGCTGGCGAAGAATTTCGCCGCCTGGGCGCAATATGCCGTCCGGCCCGCGGCGCGGAAATTCTTCGGGCAAGAGGTGGTGAAAATCGAAACCTTCGGCACCTACAGCTGCCGCAACATCTATGGTGGCCGGTCGGGCCGTCTGTCGCAGCACGCCTATTCCAACGCGATCGACGTGTCGGGTTTCGTCCTTGCCGACGGACGCCGGATCATGCTCGATGGCGGATGGAAGGGCGACCGGGCGTCGCAGGACTTCCTGCGTGCGCTGCACAGCTCGGCATGCCGCCGCTTCGGCACGGTGCTCAGCCCCGATTATAACGCCGCGCATTACAATCATTTCCACATGGACATGAGCGGCAACGGCTTCTGCCGCTGACCAAGCCCGCGCGCGGGCGTCTTGGCAAAGTCAACCGAAGCGGCTAGCCGTCCGCTAATGACAAAAGATAAACAGACCCATCGTTCGCGTTTTCACAAAGCCAAAGACGACGCCCAATTCGCCCAGCAGGCGACCTCGACCCCGCAGACCGCAAGCGAAGCCTATAAGCTCGCATTTCAGGATACCGACTTCCTGTTGCGCGAAGACCTGCGTCCGGTGCGCTTCCAGCTCGAACTGCTCAAGCCCGAACTGCTACTCGACGAAGCGAAGATCGAATCGACGCTCGTCATCTACGGCTCGGCGCGTATTCCCGAACCCGATCAGGCCGACGGCCTTGAGGCCGCGGCGACCGACGATGCGTCGCGCAATATCGCTCGGCGACTGAAGGCCAAGGCGCGCTATTATGACGAAGCGCGCAAGCTGGCGCGGCTGGCGAGCCAGGTTCCCGTCGATGCCAATGGCGACCGCAATTTCGTCGTCTGTTCGGGTGGCGGCCCGTCGATCATGGAAGCCGCCAACCGCGGCGCTGCCGACGAGGGTCGCGAATCGATCGGCCTCAACATCGTGTTGCCGCACGAACAGGCGCCGAACCGTTACGTCACCCCGTCGCTGAGCTTCCAGTTCCACTATTTTGCACTTCGCAAGATGCACTTCCTGCTGCGCGCGCGCGCCGTGGCGGTCTTTCCCGGCGGTTTCGGGACCTTCGACGAAATGTTCGAGCTGCTGACGCTGATCCAGACCGGCAAGATCAAGCCGATCCCGATCGTGCTGTTCGGCAAGCAATTCTGGAACCGCGTCGTCGATTTCGAGGCGCTGGTCGAAGAGGGCGTGATCAGCGCCCGCGACCTCAAGCTCTTCACCTTCGTCGAACATGCCGAAGAGGCCTGGGACGTCATCCAGAGCTTCTACGCCAACGCCGATCATCACTAGGACCAGGAACCCCGAGGGCTTGGCCCTCGGGGAGCGAACGCCCGACGGATCGGGCTATTTCGACTGGTCTTCGAGGTAGAGGATCAGCGCCTGGCGATCGGCGGCGTCGATGACCCCGGCAAAGGCCATGCGCGTGCCGGGGACGATCTTCATCGGATCGGCGAGATAGATGTCGAGCGCGGCGGCGTCCCAGACGCCGCCCTTTGCCTTCATCGCGCCCGAATAGGCAAAGCCCGGATGCGACGCGACCGGGCGGCCGACGATGCCGTGCAGGTTTGGGCCGATACCGTTCGGGCCATCCTTGTCGATCGTGTGGCAGGCGGCGCAGCGTTTGAAAATCTGTTCGCCCATCGCCGCGGTCGGCGCGACGGCGGGCGTCGCCTGAGCCGCGGCTTCGGCCGCTGGCGCATCGCTCGCAGCCGTATCCGTCGGCGGTGCGGCCTTGCCGCAACCGGCGAGGGCCAAAACGCCCGCCAGAAGGACGGGCGCGCGGCGCATTATTTCTTGGCTTCGGCGGGCGCGGGAGCCGCGCCTTCCGCCGGGGCGGCGGCCTTGTCGCCTTCGGCGGCCGGTGCCGCGCCATCCTTGCCCTCCGCCGGAGCGGCGGCATCGGCAGCCGGTGCCGCTTCGGGCGCGGGCAGCGGCAGGTTCGAACCCTGCGCGTTCAGATAGACGATCAGGTTGGCGCGATCCTCGGGGCTCGACAGGCCTGCGAACGACATTTTCGTGCCTGCCGCGAACTTGCGCGGGCTGGTCAGCCAATGGTCCATCTTTTCGAAGTCCCAGTTGCCGCCGACGCTCTTGAGCGCGTCGGAGAAGGCGAAGCCGCCCTTGCCCTGACCGATGGCTTCACCCATCGTGCCGTAAAGATTGGGGCCGATGCCATTGGCGCCGCCCTGATTGATCGTATGGCAGGCGGCGCATTTCGCGAACACCGCTTCGCCCTTTGCCGGATCGGCGGCTGCGAGCAGGTTGGGCAGCGGCACCGCCGCCGCGCCGCCGCCGCCACCGGCTTCGGCATCTTCGATAGGAAATCCGGGCTTTTCAGGGGCATGGCTCGCACCCAGCATGCCGGTGCCGATCGTCAGGCCCAGCGCGCAGATACCGGCGAAGAGAGCCCAGCCGGCGATAGTATTGTTGCGGTCGTCCATGTCAGGCCCCGTTCGCTGGCGCCCACCCCGGGCGCATCGATTGATTTGGACGCTCCCTTACTTGGGCATGGGCGGGGGCGCAAGGGGATGAAATGTCCCGGCGGCATGCGCACGTTCGGTTGCCTCCGCATCGCGGGGCCGCTATGCGCCGCGGCGCGGTTTTCTGGAAGGCGTTCATGGGCAGCTATTCGGCTTCGGCACAAAGACTGGTCGACACGATGACGGCGGCGGCGCTCGCCGATCCCGCGCGGGGGCTGGCCTTTCAGGGCGCGCCCGGCGCGAACAGCGACCTTGCGGCGCGCGAATTCGACCCGCAGGCGCTGCCGCTGCCCTGCTACAGCTTCGAAGATGCGATCGAGGCGGTGCGCGACGGGCGCGTCGACCGCGCGATCATTCCGATCGAAAACAGCCTGCATGGCCGCGTCGCCGACATTCATTTCCTGTTGCCTGAATCCGGTCTGTCGATCGTCGGCGAACATTTTCTGCGCATCCGCCACGGGTTGATGAGTCGCAATCTCGGCCCCGTTACGCGCGCGATGAGTCACGAACAGGCGCTGGGACAGTGCCGCCATTGGCTGCGCGCGCACCATATCTCGCCGATCGCGCACAGCGACACCGCGGGCGCCGCGGCCTGGGTCGCCGACAGCGAAGAGATCGGGCTGGCCGCCGTCGCGCCGCCGCACGCCGCCGATCTGTACGGGCTGACGCTGCACGAATCGGGCATCGAGGACGCCGATCACAATATGACGCGCTTTGTCGTGCTGGCGCGCGAACCGCTTGCTGACCTGCCCGCGGACGTGCCGCGGATGACGACCTTCATCTTCGAGGTGAAGAATATTCCTGCCGCGCTCTACAAGGCGCTGGGCGGCTTTGCGACCAACGGCGTCAACATGACGAAGCTCGAAAGCTATCAGGACGGCGGGAGCTTCGCCGCGACCAAATTCTATGCCGATATCGTCGGCGCGCCGGGCGAGGAAAATATCGACCGCGCGCTGGAGGAACTGGATTTCCAGACCAAGACGCTGCGTCTGCTCGGTACTTACCCACAGGCGCGCGTCCGCGGCTGATCGGCCTCAGGGTTCGCGGCGCGCCAGGGTGCGCGCCAGCGTCAGGCTCTGGATCACGAACAGCGTCACCAGAATGCTCGCCACGCCGAGACCAAAGAGGTCGAGCGGCGAGAAATGGCTGCCGAGAACGCGCTCGTCGCCGAGCGTGGGCATCGCGAGCGTCAGCGCCATCAGCATCAGCCGCAATTCGGTCGGCCCGCCTGCAAGGTAGGAAAGCCGGAATTCGCCGACGACCTTCGCCGCGAGGAAGGTGTGGATCGACAGCAGGAAATAGCCAACAACCCCAAGCAATGCGACATCGAAGCGCATGAAAGGGCTCACCCCCATACTCGCGACCATCAGGAAGGTCGCGATCGCATCGACGCTATGGTCGACGAAATAGCCATAGGTCGGCCGTTCAATCTTGCGCCAGCGCGCCAGACTGCCATCGAGCGAGTCGCCGAACCAGTTGACGACATAGCCGGCGAGCGACAGCGCCAGCCAGCCGCTGCCAAGCCAGCTCAACAGATAGCCGCCCGCGACCATCAGCGCGCCCGCGAAGCCGAGCAGTGTGAGCTCGTCGGGCGTCACCCAGGCGGGCAGTCGCGCGCATAGCCAGTTGAGCAGGCGCCGCTCGCCGCGTGCAAGAATATTTTGCTGGATACGCGTCGCCACTGGCGCGCGCTTGTCCGCATTGTTCATTGGATGTTCGCCTTTTCCGGCCCCATCACATATCTGCGCCCTGTCATCAAATTGTCATAGGCTCCGCGCCGCTACGCGCAAGCCTTAACCCGCGCGGCCGGGCGCAGGCGAAGCGCGTTTCGGCGCCCGTATCGCGCGGTCAGTGCAGTCTCAATCCTGCCAAGGGCCGATTTCGCCGACGTCGCCGACGGTGCGAAAGCGCACCGTGCCATCGACCCATGCCACTTCCCACATCGGTGCCGGGCGCGCCCATTCGCCGATCACGAACAGCGGCAGCCGGTTCGCGGCGACGAACGCCAGATCGTCCGCAGTCGGCCCGGGAATGATCGTTCCCATCCGTTGGTGCAGCCGCACCACCGCCAGCGTCCCCGCCGGCGGCGCGGGCAGCGACTGCCGCGCCGGAAAGGCAAGACTCGCCATGACCGCGGGATAGCCTTTGCCGTCGCGCGTAAGGAGCAGGATCTTGTCGGGATTGGCATAGGGGCCACCGGTCGGCCGTCCCGCGACCTTGCGCCCGTCGATCGCCGCAAATTCGCGCAGATCCTGATCGGCGACGGGGGACGGGGCCGTCGTCTCGACGCCCGGGGCTGCGGCTGCAGGATCGGCTGCCTGCACGGCGAACAACAGGAGCGCAGCGATCAATGCGCGTCGCCCCAGCTCTTGCCGGTTCCGACCTCCACCTCCAGCGGCACCGACAGCGTCAGGACCGGCTCGGCGGCGGCGGCCATCACGCGGCGGATCACGGCGCCGGCGGCTTCGGCCTTGTCCTCGGGTGCCTCGAAGACGAGTTCGTCATGGACCTGGAGCAGCATCTTCACCTCATCCAGCCCCGCCTCGGCGAGCGCTACGGGCATGCGCGTCATCGCGCGCTTGATGAGGTCGGCGCTGGTGCCCTGGATCGGCGCGTTGATCGCCGCGCGTTCGCTGCCCTGGCGTTCGTTCTGGTTCGCCGCCTTGATGCGCGGGAACCAGGTCTTCCGGCCGAACAAGGTCTCCGTATAGCCGCGCTCGCGCGCGCGCTCGAGCGTACCCTGGATATAGTCGGAGATGCCGGGGAAGCGCTCGAAATAGCGGCTGATCAGCGCTTGCGCCTCGTCGGGCGTGATTTCGAGCCGGCCCGCAAGCCCCCAGCGCGAAATGCCGTAGAGGATCGAGAAGTTGACCGTCTTCGCCTTGGCGCGGGTGTCGCGATTGACCTCGCCGAACAATTCGATCGCGGTCGCGGCGTGAATGTCCTGACCCTGCGCGAACGCCTCCTTGAGTTCGGGGACATCGGCCATATGCGCAGCGAGGCGCAGTTCGATCTGGCTATAGTCGGCGGCGATCAGCATATGGCCCGGCGCGGCGATGAAGGCATCGCGGATCTGGCGGCCGACTTCGCTGCGGATCGGGATATTCTGCAAATTGGGATCGGTCGACGACAGCCGCCCGGTCTGCGCGCCGACGAGGCTGTAGCTGGTATGGACGCGCCCGGTCTTCGCATTGATCTGTTGCTGCAGCGCGTCGGTATAGGTCGATTTGAGCTTGGCGAGTTGCCGCCATTCGAGGATCATGCGCGCGATCGGCACGCCGTCGCGTTCGAGGCGCTCGAGCTCGTTCTGGTCGGTCGACCAGTCGCCCGACTTGCCCTTGCGCCCGCCCTTGAGGCCGAGCTTGTCGAACAATATCTCGCCGAGCTGCTTGGGACTGCCGATGGTGAAAGGCTGTCCTGCCTCGGCATGGATCGCGGTTTCCATCCGCGCCATTTCCTGCGCGAATTCGCCCGACAGGCGCGCCAGATAATCGCGGTCGACCATGATGCCCGCGCGCTCCATCGTCTCGACGACGCCGGCAAGCGGACGGTCGACCATCTCGTAGACGCGGGTGCCGCCTTCGAGCGGCAGGCGCAGCTTGAGCAGCCGCCACAGTCGCAGCGCGACGTCGGCATCCTCGGCGGCATATTCGGTTGCGCGGGCGAGCGGGACTTCGGCGAAACTGATCTGCGATTTGCCGGTGCCGCACACCTCCTTGAACGCCAGGCAGACATGGTCGAGATGCAGCTTTGCCAGCTCGTCGAGGCCGTGACCATGTTGGCCCGCGTCGAGCGCGAAGCTCATCAGCAGCGTGTCGTCATAGGGCGCGACGCGGACGCCATGCTGCGCCAGCACGCCGATGTCATATTTCAGATTATGGCCGACCTTCAGCACCGCGTCGTCGGCGAACAGCGCGCCTAGGCGGGCGATGGCGTCGGCCATCGCAATCTGGTGGGGCTTTTCGGCGAACATGTCGGTGCCGCCATGGCCGAGCGGGATGTAGCAGGCCTGCCCCGGCGCGATCGCCATGCTGACGCCGACCAGCTCGCCGGTGACGCTGTCGAGGCTCGCCGTTTCGGTATCGATCGCAACGACATGCGCCGCCTTCGCCGCCGCGATCCAGCGGTCGAGCGCGTCGAGGTCGGTCACGCATTCATAGGCTGCCCGGTCGATTGCCGGCATAGCGGGCAGCACCGGCGTCGTCGGGCCGGTGGGCGCCGCCGCGGCGGGCGTGGCGCCGGTGCGCGGCAGCGTCGGGGGACCGCCGGGCGCAACGCCATTGTCGAGCTTGGCGGAAAGCGAGCGAAAGCCATGTTCGTCGAGAAACAGCTTGAGCGGCGCCGGCGGGATCGCGTCGAGCTTCAGACTGTCGAGGGTGTCGGGCAGCGGGCAATCGCGCTTCAGATCGACCAGCACGCGCGACAGTTCGGCCATCGCCCGATGCTCGATCAGATTTTCGCGCAGCTTCGACGCCTTCATCGTCTCGGCCCCGTCGAGCGCCGCAGTCAGATTGCCATATTCCTGGATCAGCTTGGTCGCGGTCTTGGGTCCGACCCCGCGCACGCCGGGCACATTGTCGACGCTGTCGCCCATCAGCGCGAGCACGTCGCCGACGAGGTCGGGGGTGACGCCGAACTTCTCGTGCACCGCGTCGATCCCCAGCCGGACATTCTTCATCGTGTCGAGCATGTCGACATGCGGTCCGTCGGCGGGTTCGCGGATCAGCTGCATCAGATCCTTGTCGCTGCTGACGATGGTCACGTCCCACCCTTCGCGCACCGCGGCCTCGGCATAGGAGGCGATCAGATCGTCCGCCTCGAATCCCTCCATTTCGATGCAGGGCAACGAGAAGGCGCGCGTCGCGTCGCGGATCAGCGGGAATTGCGGGCGCAGATCTTCGGGCGGCTCGGGACGGTTCGCCTTATACTGATCGTAAATCTCGTTACGGAACGACTGGCTCGAATGATCGAGGATGACCGCAAGGTGCGTCGGTCCGTCCGCGTCGTGCAGATCCTTCGCGAGCTTCCAGAGCATCGTGGTGTAGCCATAGACCGCACCGACCGGCACCCCGTTCGGGTTCGTCAGCGGCGGCAGGCGATGATAGGCGCGGAAGATGTAGCTGGAGCCATCGACCAGATAGAGATGATTCTTCTGTGACATGGCGCGGGGTGTAGCAGGGGCGGCGCGGGCGGCCTAGCTATGTCGGCGTGCTGTGTTGCGGAGGGTCTGCTTTGGGGCGGGGAGCGGACGTTGCGGCGCCAAGGCAAAATTGCGAGAAGGAGGAATGCATAAGTTTCCCCAATCGCCTGAGCTGCAGTTCCTAATTGGCAGAGAACTGGCCCAAATAGCACTTGATCCAAACTCGGTGCAATTTCGATGGTCTCAGGGCGGACAGATTACCGTCACCGGCGATCTAGAACATGTGGGCGAAGACCGTATTGTGCACCCTTACGACTGTGCGGCATTCGCCGGCCCGCCCCTCCTGCTACACAGGCTTCTCATGAAGAAGGTTGTAATGATTGAAGTGCAGCCTTTGTGCCTGACTCTTGGCTTTGAAGGTGGACAGCAGTTACGTCTGAAATCTGAGGAAGGCCCTTGGGAGTGTGGTCTGATCTCGTTCACGGACGACTTGGCAGACGGGTGGATCGTATACTGAACGTCCGCAACCGGTGGCTTGCTGACGAACCTCTTTTCCCGTTCGTGTCGAGCGAAGTCGAGACACCCGTCGACGCGACGCCTGGCCCGAGGGGCATCTCGACTTCGGCTAAAGGCCGAAGTTTTTCCTGAGCGCCTGCCAAGGCAGTCGAAGGGCTCGATGCGAACGGGTCAGGATAGGCCGAAACGTAACCCTTCGGTCGCAATCCGCCAACCCGCCGCCCAATCACCCCGGATATCGGATCGCAAGCCTGTCCGCGGCCGCGACGGCGGCTGCCCGCGCGTCGTCGGTGGTGCCGCCCGCGACCTTGGCCAGTGCCACTCCCATGCGGCGATAGGGCCGCGTGACGGGTTTGCCGAAGAGGCGCGCGTCGACCGAGGTTTCGGCGTTCGGCGGCGTCAGGGCTTCGGCGAGACCGGTGATCGCGAAATCACTTGCGTCGCGGTCGGCGAGCAGCACGGCGCTGGCGCTGGCTTGCGGCACGGCGACCGGCGGAATCGGCAATCCCAATATCGCGCGGGCATGAAGGTCGAATTCCGAATATTGCTGCGAAATCAGCGTCACCATGCCGGTGTCGTGCGGGCGCGGGGAAAGTTCGGAGAAGATCACATCGTCGCCCTTCACGAAAAATTCGACCCCGAAAATGCCATGGCCGCCGAGCGCATCGACGACCTTCGTCGCCATCGCCTGCGCGGCTTGCAGCGCCGCCGCCGACATGGCCGCGGGTTGCCAGCTTTCGCGATAGTCGCCGCGTTCCTGCCGATGTCCGATCGGCGGGCAGAAGGCGACGCCGTCCTTGTGGCGCACCGTCAGCAGCGTGATCTCATAATCGAAATCGATGAAGGCCTCTGCGATCACGCGCAGCCGGTCGCCGCGCATCCCGGCGGCCGCATAATCCCAAGCGGCGTCGATCCCGGCGGCGTCCTTCACAGTGCTCTGCCCCTTGCCCGAGGAGGACATCACCGGCTTCACGACGAGCGGAAAGCCGATCCGCGCCGCGGCGGCGGCGAGTTCTTCGCGGCTGGTGGCATATTCGAAGCTCGAGGTCGTCAGGCCCAGCTCGCTTGCGGCAAGGTCGCGGATCGCATCGCGGTTCATCGTGAGCTGGGCCGCGCGTGCCGAGGGGACGATGTGAAACCCTTCGGCCTCGAGTTCGGCCAGCACTTCGGTCCGGATCGCTTCGATCTCGGGCACGACATGGTCGGGGCGGTGCTTTTCGATCGCGGCACCCAGCGCGTCGCCATCGAGCATCGAGAAAACCTCGGCCTCGTCCGCGACCTGCATCGCGGGCGCGCCGGCGTAACTGTCGCAGGCGATCACATGGCAGCCGAGCCGTTTTGCCGAAATGACGAACTCGCGGCCAAGCTCACCGGAACCGAGCAGGAGAATCTTTGCAGTGGGGGTCATTCAGGCCAGCTTTCGGTATCGTGGTCGGGATGTTGATGATTGGTCGCCGCGATCGCCGCGACAAGATCCGCCATGGTTTCCTCGGTCGTGCCTTCGGCCTGGATCGGCAGATCGGCAAAGACCGGCAGGCGGGCCTCAAGCCCGAACTGGAAACGCGGCGCGAAACGGCTGGGGTCGTCGAACGACCCCGTGGTCAGATTGATATGCTTGCTCTCGAAATAATCATAGAGCAGCGGCGTGCCGCAATCCGCGCAGAAGCCGCGCGCCGCCTTGTCCGAACTGTTGAAGGTTGCGGGTGTCCCGCGCGTCCAAGCGATGGCATCGCGCGGAACGCCGATCAGCGCGATGAAGAAGTTGCCAGCGGCCTTCTGGCACATGCGGCAGTGGCAGATGTGCGACGTGTCGAGCACCGCGCTGATGCGATAGCGCACCGCACCGCACTGGCAGCCGCCGGACGCATCGACCTCAAGTCGTTCGTCGCTGCCCATGATGCGTCACTCCCACTCGATCGTGCCCGGCGGCTTCGAGGTATAATCGTACACCACGCGGTTGATGCCCTGCACCTCGTTGATGATGCGCGTCGCGCAGCGGCTGAGAAAGCTCGCGTCGAAGGGGTAGATGTCGGCGGTCATGCCGTCGGTCGAGGTCACGGCGCGCAGCGCGCAGACATGGTCGTAGGTGCGCCCGTCACCCATCACGCCGACGGTCTTGACAGGCAGCAGCACCGCGAAAGCCTGCCAGATCGCATCGTAGAGGCCGGCATTGCGGATCTCTTCCAGATAGACGGCATCGGCCTTGCGGAGGATGTCACAGCGCTCCTTCGACACCTCACCGGGGATGCGGATTGCGAGCCCGGGGCCGGGGAAGGGGTGGCGGCCGACGAAGATGTCGGGGAGACCGAGTTCCTTGCCGAGCAGGCGGACCTCGTCCTTGAACAGTTCACGCAGCGGTTCGACGAGCTTCATGTTCATCCGCTCGGGAAGGCCGCCGACATTGTGGTGGCTCTTGATCGTGACGCTCGGCCCGCCGGTGAAGCTCACGCTCTCGATGACGTCGGGATAGAGCGTGCCCTGCGCGAGGAAATCGGCGCCGCCGATCTTCTTCGCTTCCTCCTCGAAGACGTTGATGAATTCGGCGCCGATGAATTTGCGCTTCTTTTCGGGGTCGGTGACCCCGGCGAGGCCTGCCATGAACCGTTGCTCCGCATCGACGACGACGAGCGGGATGTTGTAATGGTCGCGGAACAGGCGTTCGACCTGCTCGCGCTCGTT
Organism: Sphingopyxis sp. A083; assembly: GCF_001468495.1. Taxonomy (NCBI): domain Bacteria; kingdom Pseudomonadati; phylum Pseudomonadota; class Alphaproteobacteria; order Sphingomonadales; family Sphingopyxidaceae; genus Sphingopyxis; species Sphingopyxis sp. A083. The sequence continues at coordinate 32,356 of NZ_LNSK01000008.1, forward strand.
CATGCGCAGGAGGCCGTGGTCGACGAAGACGCAGGTGAGCTGTTCGCCGATCGCTTCGTGGATCAGCACCGCCGCGACCGCGCTGTCGACGCCGCCCGACAGGCCGCACAGCACGCGCTGGTCGCCGACCTGCGCGCGGATTTCGGCGATCTTCGTGGCGCGGAACTCGGCCATCGTCCAGTCGCCGCTGCAACCGCAGACGTGGCGCACGAAATTGGCGATTAGCTTGGCGCCGTCGGGCGTGTGGACGACCTCGGGGTGGAACTGCGTGCCGTAATAGCGGCGTTCGTCGTCGGCGATCAGAGCGAAGGGGGCGCCGTCGCTGACCGCGACGATGCGAAAGCCGGGGGCGAAGCGCGTGACGCGGTCGCCGTGGCTCATCCACACCTGATGCCGCTCGCCGACCTCCCACAATCCGTCGAAGAGCACGCAGGGTTCGGTGACGGTCAGGAAGGCGCGGCCGAATTCGCCGTCGCGCTCGCCGTCGGCGCCGCCGGGCTCGACCTGTCCGCCGAGCTGCTGGCTCATCACCTGCTGGCCGTAACAGATGCCGAGGATGGGGAGGCCGCTGTCGAAGATCGACTGCGGCGCGCGCGGGCTGCCGGTGGCGGGAACCGACGCGGGCGAGCCTGAAAGGATCACGCCCTTGGGCTTCATCCGTTCGAGCGCAGCGTCGGCGGCGCTGAACGGGACGATCTCGCTATAGACGCCAGCCTCGCGGACGCGGCGGGCGATGAGCTGGGTGACCTGGCTGCCGAAATCGACGATCAGGATCGATTCGGGGGCGGCGGAAGAGGCTGGAGTCGGCATGGCTGGCCGATACGGATGCCGGGGCCGACTGTCTAGGGTCAAGCCGGGCGGCCCAGCGCTTCGTCGGTCTGGAGGGGGCGTTGGTGGATGCGCCCTCGCGATGCCATAGTGTTGCGACAAATGGCGAATAGCTGCCCGGCAAGGCGGTAATTCGCTTCATCGCCGGTTCAATCGGCGGCGGCATGATAATCAAAAGACAAGATAAAGGCTCTCCCCCACCATGTATGTTCGACCGCTCCTTTCCATGCGCGCCCTGTTGCTCACCGGCGCCGCGATTGCGGCTGTTCCGGCCGCGATGGCGCAGGATCAGGCGGCGGTTGCCGTCGTTTCGAGCTCGGGCACCCCGACCGACGACGATATCGACTATGCGGACGAGATCGTTGTGACCGCGCCGCGGATCGCGGGGCAACTCGATACCGATATCGCGGCCGAAGCCGAACTCGATGAAGCCGCGATCGCCAGCTATGGCGCCTCGTCGATCGAGGAATTGTTGACGGCGCTCGAACCGATCACGCGGTCGGGGCGCGGGCGCGGCAGCGGGCGCCCCGTGATCCTGGTCAATGGGCGCCGAATCGGCGGCTTCGGCGCGGTGCGCAACCTTCCGCCCGAAGCGATCGCCAAGGTCGAGATTTTCCCCGAGGAAGTCGCGCTGCAATATGGTTATGCCGCAACCGACCGCGTCGTGAATTTCGTGCTCAAGCCCGATTTCAAACAGGTGTCGGTGGAGGGCGAGGCAGGCGTGCCGACGCAGGGCGGGCAGTTCAAGAGCGAGCTGGAACCCGCGGTCGTCGCGATCGGACAGAATGGCCGCTTCAACCTCAACGGGGGGTGGGAGCATCAGACGATGCTGCTCGAACGCGAGCGCGACCTCGGCGACACGGGGCGCAGCCTGCTGCCGGCCAGCGACACCTATATCATCGACGGCACGATCGTCCGCAATCTCGACAAGGTCACCGACCTGTCGGCAAGCCTGCGGTTCGACCAGACCGACAGCCTCAGCCTTCTCGGCCCCGGCGCGGGCGGTGTCAGCGATCCGCTGCGCCGCGACAGCCGGACGCAGAACTGGACGGGTTCGGCAAGCGCCAACGGCATGCTCGGCGCGTGGCGCTGGTCGGTTACGGGCAATTATGCCGACAGCGATCAGCGGATCTTTACCGAACGTCTGAGTGGCGGGCGCGACCGTTTCGACAGCAGCCAGCAGAGCTTCGGCGGCAATGCCAATATCTCGGGCAGCGTGATCGAGGGCTGGGCCGGCCCGATCCGCGCATCGATCACCGGCGCTTATACCGGCCTGCGTTATGATAGCCGCGCCGACCGCAGCGGCGTCATCACGACGAGCGACCTCGCGCGCGACACGCCGAGCGTTTTCGGATCGCTGACGGTGCCGATCCTCGATCCCGACTATGATGTCGGCAAGATCGGCCGCATTTCGCTGACGCTGAACGGCCAGGTCGAAAACCCCAGCGATTTCGCCGCGCTCAAAAGCTGGGGCGCGACGCTCAATTGGGGGCTGACCGACAATCTGTCGTTGCTCGCAAGCTTCAATCGCGACGAGGCGGCGCCTTCGGTGACGCAGCTTGGCGCGGCGCCGCTGGTTACCGACAATGTCACCTACTACGACTTCCGCACCGGCCAGACGGTGCAGATCCAGACGACGACCGGCGGCAATCCTTTCCTCCTCGCCGAACAGCGCCGCGATGTGAAGCTCGGGCTCAACTGGTCGCCGCCAATGGTCGAGGGGTTGAACCTTTCGATAAATTACAACAGCAACCGCAGCGACGACACCAGCAACAGCTTCCCGCTGTTGACGCCCGAGATCGAGGCCGCTTTCCCGGATCGCGCGACGCGCGTCGGCGGCGTGCTTGTCGCGCTCGACCAGCGCCCGGTGAATTTCGACCGCGCAACCAATTCGCAAATCCGCTGGGGGATCAATTTCGGCCGCAGTTTCGGCCAGTCGCAAGCGGGCCCGGGCGCGGGCCGCTTCGGTGGCGGTCGTCCGGCTGGCGGCGCCGAGCGGCGTCCGCAGCCGGCGCAGGGTGACGCCCCGCCGCCGCCCGACGGGCAGGCGGCAAAGCCTGCTGGATCGGGCGATGCGCCCGCCGCAGCGCCTGCGCGTCCGCGTGGCCCCGGCGGCGGCTTTCGCGGGGGACGCGGCGGTCCTGGCGGCATGTTCGGCGGACCGCAGGGCGGGCGCTGGCAATTGTCGCTCTATCACACGATCAAGCTGACCGACCGCGTGCTGATACGGCCCGGCGTTCCCGAACTCGATCTGCTGAACGGATCGGCGACCGGCAATGGCGGCGGCAGCAACCGCAATCTGGTCGAACTCGATGGCGGCGTCTTTTACAAGGGCATCGGCGCACGGGTCAGCGCCAAATATGACAGCGGCAGCCGCGTTGTCGGCGGCGCCAACGGCGACCTGACCTTCCACGATCTTGCAACTTTCAATCTGCGCTTCTTCGTCGATTTCAACCAGAAGCCCGAACTGACCAAGGCGCTGCCGATCCTGAAGGGATCGCGCCTGCGCCTGTCGGTCGACAATCTGTTCGATGCGCAGCGCAAGGTCACCGATGCAAGCGGCGTCGTGCCGCTCACCTATGCGCCGGGCTATATCGACCCGCTCGGCCGCTATATCGAGCTGGAGTGGCGCAAGGCCTTTTAGGCCAGGCGGGCTGAAACCGTGGCCGGCGACGGCGCGGATTCGGCGGGTACGAAGGTCAGAGCGCGCAGAAATTGCCGCGTGCAGTTCGGCCAGCTGTAGCGTCGGCCCAAGGCCGCGGCGCGGGCCGGATCGCGCGTCAGTGCCAGCGCGATCGCACGATCGAGATCGGTGTCGAGGGCGCCAGCGTCGTCGGTGACGATGTCGGCCGGGCCGGCCACGGGATAGGCCGCGACTGGCGTCCCGCACGACAGCGCTTCGATCACCACAAGACCGAAAGTGTCGGTGCGGCTGGGGAAGACGAAGACGTCGGCGCCGGCATAGGCGCCGGCAAGACGTTCGCCGCCGAGCTTGCCGAGGAAGCAGGCATCGGGAAAGCGGGCGCGCAACTCATCGAGCGCCGGACCGTCGCCCACGATCACCTTCGTTCCCGGATGGCGGGTTTCGAGGAAGGCCTCGATATTTTTTTCGACCGCGACGCGACCGACATAGAGCTGGATCGGGCGGGCGAGGCCGGCAAAGTCCGGATGGGACATGCGATCGGGATGAAAGAGGGCGTGATCGACGCCGCGTTCCCACATCATCGTCTGCCCAAGGCCCTGCTCCGCAAGCTCGCGTTTCAGCGAGCGCGTTGCGACCATGATGTGCTGCGCGGGGCGATGGAACCAGCGGATAAAGCGCCACACGAACTGCGGCGACACGGGGATGCGCGCCGCGACATATTCGGGAAAGCGCGTGTGATAGGCGGTGGTGAAGGGAAAGCCGGTATCGATGCACCAGCGCCGCGCCGCAAGGCCGAGCGGTCCCTCGGTCGAAATATGGATCGCCTCGGGCGCGAAGGCGCGGATACGCCGTGCGACGGCGCGCTTGCCCGCGAAGGCCAGGCGGATTTCACCATAGGTCGGGCAGGGGATCGACCGGAACAGATCGGGGGAGATCACCCCGACGACATGCCCCTGTGCGCGCAACTCGGCAATGGTCGCCTGCAGCGTGCGCACGACGCCGTTGACCTGTGGCTCCCAGGCGTCGGTAACGATCAATATCCGCATGCTGCGCTCACGCGGCCTTGGCGGCAGCAGGAAGGCCGAGCGGGGCCGGCGCGTCGCGTGCGGCGAACTCTTCGGCCCAGTGCAGGATTTCCATGCGGCCGTCATGATGTTCGACCAGCGCGGTGCAACCTTCGACCCAGTCGCCGTCGTTGTAATAATCGACGCCGTCGATCGCGCGCATCTCTGCGCTGTGGATATGCCCGCACACCACCCCGTCGACCCCGCGCGAGCGCGCCGCATGGGCGACCACCTCTTCATAGTGGCCGATGAACTGGACGGCGTTCTTGACCTTGTGCTTGGCGACCATCGACAGCGACCAATAGGGGAGGCCGAGGCGGCTGCGGATCGCGTTGACGACCACATTGCACTTCATCAGCGCGGTGTAGGCTGCGTCGCCGACAAAGGCGAGCCAGCGGTGCGCGAGCATTACCGCGTCGAACTCGTCGCCATGGACGATCAGCAGCTTGCGGCCATCGGCGGTCTCGTGAACCGCCTCGCGCCGGATTTCGACGCCGCCGAAATCGAAGCCGTCGAACGGCTTGACCATCTCGTCGTGATTGCCGGGGACATAGACGACGCGCGTGCCGCGCTTTGCGCGCTTCAGCACGCGCCAGACGACGTCATTATGCTCGGGCGGCCAGAAGTGCCGCTTCTTCAGCCGCCAGCCGTCGATGATGTCGCCGACGAGATAGAGCGTCTCGCAATCGACATGGTCGAAAAAGTCGATCAGCAGCCCGGCGTTGCAGCCGCGCGTGCCAAGGTGGATGTCGCTGACCCACACGGTGCGGTAATTGCGCCGCTCGCCGATCACCCGCTCGGGCACATGCGGTTCGGTGGTGAAGGGATCGGGAAAGCGGTTCGGGATCGGCAGGGTCGAGATCGATGCCATGTCTCACTCCGTAGGCAGCCTTGGCTGCCCACGGCCTAGACACGAGTTTTGTTACATGCGGCGAATCAAAGCCGCGACAGTTTGAAGAATGTTTTGCGGCGGTTCGGTGACTATTGGCCGTTTCCAGACGCAGTTTATCGAGGATCAGACGCGCCGGATCACCAGGTTGCGGATTTCGCTCATATCTTCCATCGCGAAACGGATGCCCTCGCGCCCGAGGCCCGAATCCTTGACCCCGCCATAGGGCATATTGTCGACGCGGTAGGAGGAGACGTCATTGACGACGATGCCGCCGACGTCGAGGTCGTCCCACGCTTCCAATATCTTGTGAATGTCGCGGGTGAAGATCCCGGCCTGCAAGCCGAATTTGCTGTCGTTGACCTCCGCCAGTGCGGCGTTCCAGTCGGTGAAGCGCGACAGGACGACCACCGGGCCGAAGGCTTCCTCGCGCACCACGTCCGTCCCCTCGGGTACATTTTCGAGCAGCGTCGCCTCGAGCATATTGCCCTCGCAGCCGCCACCGGCGAGCAACGTCGCCCCGGCCGCGACCGCGTCGTCGATCCAGCCCTTGAGCCGCTCTGCTTCCTTTGCCGAAATCATCGGGCCGATGAAGGTGTCGCGGTTTTTGGGATCGCCCGATTTGAGCGTCTTCACCTTGGCGGCAAGCATGTCGCGGAAACGGTCGTAGATGTCGGCGTGGATGATGACGCGCTGCACATGGATGCAGCTTTGCCCCGACTGGTAATAGCCACCGAAGATGATCCGCGCGAGCGCATGATCGAGGTCGGCGTCCTTGTCGACGATCACGGCGGCATTGCCGCCGAGTTCGAGCACGACCTTCTTCTTGCCGGCCTTTGCCTTGAGGTCCCAACCGACGCCGGGCGAGCCGGTGAAGCTCAGCAATTTCAGCCGTTCGTCGGTGGTGAACAGATCGGCGCCGTCGCGGCTCGCGGGCAGGATGCTGAACGCGCCTTCGGGCAATATGTCGCACTCGGCGAGGACCTCGCCCATGATAATCGCGCCCAGCGGCGTCATCGAGGCGGGCTTCATCACGAAGGGGCAGCCCATCGCGATCGCCGGCGCGATCTTGTGCGCCGCAAGGTTGAGCGGAAAATTGAACGGCGAGATAAAGCTGCACGGGCCGATCGGCACCCGCTTCCACATCCCCATATAGCCCTTGGCGCGCGCCGATATGTCGAGCGGCTGGATCTCGCCATAGTTGCGCGTCGCCTCTTCGGCGGCGATGCGGAAGGTGTCGATCAGGCGCCCGACCTCGCCCTCGCTGTCGGCGATCGGCTTTCCCGCTTCCACGCACAGCGCATAGGCAAGCTCCTCGAAGCGTTCCTTGAAGCGCGCGACGCAATGATTGAGGACATCCTGCTTCTCGTAACTCGCGAGCCGCGCCATCGGCTCGGCGGCGCGCACCGCGCCGGCGATGGCTTCATCGATGACGTCGGGGGTCGCAAGTGCGGTACGGAACGCGATTTCGCCGGTGAATTTGTCGATCACCTTGAGGTCGGTGTTCGGCTGCACCGCCTTGTTGTTGAGATAGAGCGGGTAGACGTCCTTGAGCTGCATTTCTTACTCCGTTCGGGCTGAGCCTGTCGAAGCCCTGTCCTTCCTTGAAGACAAAAACGACCCTTCGACAAGCTCAGGGCGAACGGGTTTCGCGACCGTCAGAGTTCCTTCGACAGCTTCTTGATGTCGATGTTCAAAATCTGGTCATTCTCCGAATAATCCACAGGGCAATCGATCAGGTGTACACCGGGAGTATCGCGCGTATGCGCAAGAAGTTCCTTGAGGTGCGCCGCGCTTTCGACGCGGTGGCCGTGCGCGCCATAGCTTTCGGCATATTTGACGAAATCGGGGTTGCCATAGGTCAGCCCCCAATCCTTGAACCCCATGTTTGCCTGTTTCCAGCGGATCATACCATAGCTTGAATCGTTGAGGATCAGCACGGTCAGGTTGAGCCCCAGGCGAACCGCGGTCTCCATCTCCTGACTGTTCATCATGAAGCCGCCGTCGCCGCAGATCGCCATCACCTTGCGGTCGGGGTAGACCATCGCCGACATCATCGCGCTGGGCAGGCCCGCCCCCATCGTCGCGAGCGCATTGTCGAGCAGCACGGTGTTCGGGCGGTAGGCGGTGTAGCCGCGCGCGAACCAGATCTTGTAGACGCCATTGTCGAGGCAGATGATGCCGTCGTCGGGCATCGCGTCGCGGACCTGCTGCACCAGATGCGGCGGAAAGATCGGGAAGCGCGTGTCGGCGGCGAGCGGGGCGGTATGCTCGACCTCGGCCTTGCGATAGGCGAGCATATGGTCGAACGACCAGCCGCCGTTCGGCACGATATCCTCCTTCATCTGCCAGATCGCATTGGCAATATCGCCAATGACCTCGATGCCGGGGAAATAGACCGGATCGACCTCGGCGGTCTTGGTGGACACATGGATAACGGTGGGCCCGCCGGGCTGCATGAAGAAGGGCGGCTTTTCAATCACATCGTGGCCGATGTTGACGATGCAGTCCGACGCCTCGACCGCGCGGTGCACGAAATCGCCGGCCGACAGCGCCGCGCACCCGAGGAATTTCGGATGCCGTTCGTCGATCACGCCCTTGCCGAGCTGGGTGGTCAGAAAGGGGATGCCGGTCTTTTCGATGAACTGCAGCAGCATCCGGCTGGTCATCGTGCGGTTCGCGCCCGCGCCGATTACCAGTACCGGCGCCTTCGCATTTTCGAGCGCCTTCACCGCCTCGCGGATCGATTTGACGTCGGCGGTCGGGCGGCGTGAATGGCTGCGCTTCAGCGGCAGGCTTTCGGTATGTTCGTCGGCGATATCCTCGGGCAGTTCGATATGCACTGCGCCGGGCTTTTCTTCCTCGGCCAGGCGAAAGGCCTCGCGCACGCGGCTCGGGATATTGTCCGACGAGGCCATCTGGTGCGTATATTTGGTGATCGGTCCCATCATCGCGACGACGTCGAGGATCTGGAACCGGCCCTGTTTCGATTTCTTGATCGGCTTCTGCCCGGTGATCATCATCATCGGCATGCCGCCAAGCTGGGCATAGGCCGCCGCGGTGACGAAATTGGTCGCGCCGGGCCCCAGTGTCGCAAGGCACACGCCGGTCTTTCCGGTGTGGCGGCCATAGGTCGCGGCCATGAAGCCCGCCCCCTGCTCATGACGGGTCAGTATCAGCTTGATCTTTTTCGAACGCGACAGGCTGTCGAGAAAGTCGAGATTTTCCTCACCCGGAACCCCGAAGATATATTCGACGCCTTCTTCTTCCAGACATTCGATGAACAGGTCAGATGCTTTTTTCACGGTCACTCGCCCCCTTCAGCAGCGCACCCCAAATCGGTGCGGCCCAAGCCCGTGCCGGCGACCATCGGCCCGTCAATCGGCGTAGCGAGTCCCGTCGTGGGGCTGCGAGTCCCTGCGGCGCCGGCGGCAATGTGTAACCGGCGGCGAAGGGGTTGTCACGTCCACGAAAAACGGCCCCGCAACATATGCGGGGCCGCGATATCGGATAGGGAGGCGGCTATTCGGCTTTCGCAGCTTCGCCTTCCGGATTTGACAGGACCGTCGACCCTGCATCGTCGGCATCGACATATTTCAGCTTATGGCTGTCCTTGTCGAATTCGTCCTGCGTCGACGGCGCGATATTGGGTCGACCGACCATGATCCCCATTTTGATCTTGCACTTCACATAATAGGTTTCGCCGGGTTCGACTTCCAGCGTCAGGAGGTCAGTGGCCTCGCTCTTGACCGTATAGCTGTGCGATCCGGGATCGACCGGCAGGATGAAATATTTTCCTGCGCCCAATGCGCTCAACCGCACGCCATTTTCATTTACTCCGCACCCAAGCGCAAAGCCCATGCCGCCGGGCCGGAAGAAGACGATTTGTCCCTTGCCCTCGGCCGGAGCGGGGATGACCTTCTTAGCGCCCTCGTCGGCCGCGCTCTTCGCTTCCTTGGCCGCCGCGGGTCCCATCGTTGCGGTGCAGGCTATTCCGGTTGCCGCAAGCAGCGCGGCTCCGATCAGCTTTTTCATTGTTTCGGTTCCCCCATTTCCCCTGTCGGGTTCGTGTCGATTGCGTCTCCGGGGGCAGCCGACACCGCCGCCGCCGGATCGACCGTCGCTTGCGCGGCGGTGGATGGCTCGCCGGTCAGGGCAACCGCTAGCTTGGCGGTTGCATACATGCCGGCCGGAATATTGGCATTTTTGCCGTTCAAGGCGAAGACCAGCGGCATCGCCACCAGTCCGCCAGCGATTGTGGCGCCAAAGGCAAGACCTTCATTATTGCCGCCGACACCGCCCAGTTTCATGCCGCGCAAGGGAATCTGCTGTCCCTGATATTCGAGGTACCGCGCGCCGAGGATCAACTCGCCAGCCTTGCCGCCCCAGCCGGACTTCGCGGCATGAACCACCTGGCCGCGTCCCGGCGTCCCAGCGGGAACGATTGTCCGCTCGCCCAGCATGATCGGCTCCAGCAGGGTGATGGCGTACCAGTCGCCGGTCTTGTGCGTCTTGCTGTTGACGTCCTCGTCGATGCGCAGATGCACGAGTGTCCCGGCCGGCACTTCGTCCGGCGTCGCTGTCGGCACATCTGGCACCCTGTCATCGGTCGCGAGGGCGTCGGGAGCAGGCAATGCCGGCTCGACCTCCTGCGCTGGCGCTATGCCTGCACTCAAGGCAAGCGCCATGGCCCCCGCGCTCGCTGCACGGCGCGCAAATTGCAATATCGACATTGATTGCGACCCTCCCCCCAAGCGCGAGAGTTATCGCCGGAATTTTGCTTGGCAAGCGGGAATTTGCACCGGACCCGAGGAGAGTCGAAATCGCTCCGAAGTGCCTATTCTATGTCGAACAACCCCGCCAATTGTTCAACCATCGTGCCGCCCAGTTGCTCGGCATCCATGATCGTGACCGCGCGGCTGTAATAGCGGGTTACGTCGTGGCCAATGCCGATTGCGCACAGCTCGACCGGCGATTTCTTTTCGATCCAATCGATCACCTGGCGCAGATGCTGGTCGAGGTAGGCGCCATGATTGACCGACAGCGTGCTGTCGTCGACCGGCGCGCCGTCGCTGATCACCATCAGGATGCGGCGTTCCTCGGGGCGATTGACGATGCGGGTGTGCGCCCACATCAGTGCTTCGCCGTCGATATTCTCTTTCAGCAGCCCCTCGCGCATCATCAGGCCGAGCGACTTGCGGGCGCGGCGATAGGGTTCGTCGGCGGGCTTGTAGATGATGTGCCGCAGGTCGTTGAGGCGGCCGGGGTGCGGCGGACGTCCCGCGGCGAGCCAGTCCTCGCGGCTCTGCCCGCCCTTCCACGTCCGCGTCGTGAAGCCCAGAATCTCGGTCTTCACGCCGCAGCGTTCGAGCGTGCGGGCCAGAATGTCGGCGCTGATCGCCGCAATGCTGATCGGCCGCCCGCGCATCGACCCGCTGTTGTCGAGGAGCAGCGTGACGACGGTATCGCGAAAATCGGTATCGCGCTCGATCTTGTAGGACAGTGAATGGCCCGGCGACACGACGACGCGGGCAAGGCGCGAGGCGTCGAGCTGGCCTTCCTCCTGATCGAAGTCCCAGGCGCGGTTCTGCTGCGCCATCAGGCGGCGTTGCAAACGGTTGGCGAGCTTCGTCACCGCGCCCTGCAGATGCGTCATCTGCTGGTCGAGATAGGCGCGCAGCCGCGTCAATTCCTCTTCGTCGCACAATTCGGTCGCGGCGACGATCTCGTCATGCTTCTCGGTGAAGCGGACATAGTTAAAATCGGGAACGTCGGTGGGCAGGCGGTTGGGCCGCACGGGCAACATGCCCTCGTCGCCTTCGCCGCCCATCTCGGGCTCGCCGTCGGCTTCCATTTCCTGCGCGTCGGGATCGCTTTCGCCATCGTCGGCCTGATCGCCCGACATTTCGGCGCGCGCGTCGACCTGACTCTCGCCGGTGCCGCCGTCCTCGCTTTCCTGTTCTTCCTGGCTCTCTTCGGCTTCGGTCTGATCGTCCTCGCCGCCGTCCTCGGCGCCTTCCTCGAGCGGATCGTCGGCCTGCATCAGGTCGAGGTGGCGCAGCGCAAGCCGCGCGGTTTCGGCAAAGGCGGCCTGATCGTCGATCAGCATCGCGAGCGCGGTCAGGTCGGCGCCGGCATCCTGGCTGATCCATTCGCGCACCAGCGACAGCCCGGTTTCGGTGCCCTGCGGCGCCTGTTCGCCGGTCAGCGCCTCGCGCAGCATCAGTTCAAGCGCGCTCGATATCGGGACTTCGCCGCGATCCTGCGCGCGGCTGATCGGGTCGCTGCGCATCCGCATCGCCAGGCTGGCGCGCAGATTGGCGCGCATTCCGGCCATGTTGCGGGCGCCCAGCGCCTCGACCCGCGCGCGCTCCATCGCATCGAAGGCCGCGGCGGCGAGCGGTTCGACCGGGCGCGCCGCGGCGTGCACCGTGTCGCTGTGATGCTTCATGCGCAGCGCATAACCGTCGGCAAAGCCGCGCGCTTCGGCCACCTGATCGGCGGGCAGGGTGCGCGACGGGGTCGGCACCTTGATCTGCTTGCCGATCTGGACCGGCGCGTCGGCGGTGAAACCCACCTCGACCTCGGCATCGCGCGTCACGGCGCGCGCCACGCTCGACAGCGCGGTCTTGAAATCGTCGAGGGGAGACTGGCCGGACATCGAATCGGCTCTAACGGGCTTTCACCGGCGAAGGAAGAGCATCGGCTCTAATCCTTTTCACCATCGGGAATGCGGTTGCAGATCGTCTTGTCGAGGCTGCTCGGTACCTGCGGATCGGGCGGAAGGCGAAAGACATGGGCGAGATGCGTGGGCGTGCGTTCGGGCCGACTGCGCTTGCCGCGGATCATGTCGACAAAATCCATGCAGGCGAGCGCGCTGCGCAGGAAATCGCTGTGCCCCGTCGATCCACGCGATATGTCGGTGGTGTCGACGATCGTCAGGCCGGGAATGGCGGCGGCGTAGCAGCGTTCGGGCAGGCCCTTCGCCCGCAAATCCGCCGCCTCGAACGGATCGAAGCAATAGGGCGAGCCGAGCCGCGGATAGCCGTGCAGCGCGCGCGATGCCGCCAGCGCCTTGTCGCTGCGCGACACATAGGCGGTGATGCGTCGGTCGCGCGCGACCCGCGCGGTGGCGAGCACGTCGTTCGCAATGTCGCGCTCGAACGTCTCGCGGTCGAAATCGGGCGAGGCGAGGATGATGTTGGAAATGTTGCTGCTGTCCGCGCTCGGCGCCGTCCGGTCGACATAGGCGATTGCGGGTATCACCAGCCGCGCGCCGAGCGAGTGCGAAACGACGACGATTTCCTTCACCCACGGACGCTCCGCGAGCGCTTTTAGGAACAGGCGGAAATTGCGCACGTCATGATACATGTTGGTTTCGTCGACGGCATAGCTCAGCAGCTTGCCCTGCGACGGCCAGCTATATTCGACGATGGGCCCGTCGAAACCGGTCATCCGCGCGATCTGCGCCGCATCCTTCGACGTCGTTTCGAACGTCTCGCGATAGCCATGGACATAGAGGAGGACGCGGCCCTGACGGCGATCGGTTTCGGCCTGCAGACCCGCCCACCAGTCGCCTGCCTCCTGAAAGGCGAGCGGGGTCAGAAAGCGCGTCTTGCCATCGACCTTCCTGTCGTGCGGCGCGGCAAAGCGGCCATAGCGGATGCGGTCGCCGCGATGGTTGGTCAGCCGGATGTCGGGCGTCCGGCAATCGGGTAGGCGGCTCGTGACGAAGAAGAGCGGGAGCGCCGCGGTATCGACCTCCGCCCCGGCCTGCGCGGTGCAGCGTGCGTCGGCGACATAGGCCGAATGCGGAACCTTGCCATAATCGACCGCGGTCGCGCACCCTGCAAGCGGGAGGGCGAGAGCGAAAGCGAGCAAGCGCTGGGGGGGGCGGGGCATGCGCGGGAATCGCCGGATCATGGCGGCGACGCTGGCAGAGCGCAGCGGGCTTTGGAAGCGCGAAGTGCGGCTTCAGGCTGTATTGATGAAATAACACACTTTGCTATAGTGACTCCGCTGCGCGCGGTTGGCCGTGCAGCGACAGGGAAGGAAAATCATGTTCGCACTTGCCGCGCTGATGCTCGCTGCAACCGCCGCGCCGGCGGCTCCCGCCTATGAGCCGAGCTTCGACCCCAGCCGGCTCAAGCAGACTGTCGCGGGCGAGCCGGGGCAGGCACTCGTGCTCGGATCGCCGCACCTGTCGGGCTTTCCCAAGGATTTCGATGCCAAAGCCCTCGACCCGCTGCTGACCAGGCTCACCGCGTGGCGGCCGCAGATCGTCACCATCGAAGGGCTCTCGGGACCCGATTGCGAGATGCTGCTGCGCTACAAGCCGATCTATCCCGGCGTGTATGACGATTATTGCTGGAGCCCCGAACCCGCGCGCGCGGCGACGGGGCTCGACGTTCCGGCTGCTACGGTCGAGGCGGAGCGGCTCCTCGCCGACTGGCCCGCCGAGCCCACCGCGGCGCAGCGCCGGCATCTCGCCGCGGTTTTCCTGGCCGGCGGCGAGCAGGCATCGGCGCTGGTCCAATGGCTGCGCTTGCCCGCGACCGAACGGCGCGCGGGCGATGGGCTCGATGCGGTGCTGGTCGAGCGCCTGACGATGCTGACAACACGCCGCAACGAAAATTTCCTGATCGGCGCGGCGCTGGCCGCGCGGCTGGGACTCGACCGGGTCTATTCGGTCGACGATCACAGCGCCGATGCGACGACCAACCGCGTTGCGGGCGAAGCGGGTTATGGCGAAGCGATCCAGCGCGCTTGGGACAATCCGGTGACCGCGAAGCGCAGCGCTATCGATGCCGACCTCAGAAAGCGGCTCGACGGTGACGGCGTGCTCGCCCTCTATCGCGCCTACAACAGCCCGGAGGCGATGCGGATGGCGTTCGACAGCGATTTCGGCGCCGCGCTCGCCGAACTCTCGCCGCAGCATTACGGCCGCTACTACACCGGCTGGTGGGAAACGCGGAACCTGCGCATGGTCGCCAATATCCGCGCGGCGATGGCGGCGCAGCCCGGTGCGCGAGCGCTCGTCATCGTCGGCGCGTCGCACAAGGGCTATTTCGAAGCCTATCTGAACATGATGCACGACATCCGGCTCGTCGATGCCGAGGCGGTGCTGCGCTGAATGCGAAGGGAAGGGCGCGGCGCGCGCGCTCGCCTTATTTGCCGACGACGCCTTCGGGCAGGTCTTCGCCGAACACGCGCTGATAATATTCGGCGACGATCATCCGCTCGGCCTCGTCGCACTTGTTGAGGAACGACAGGCGGAAGGCGAAGCCCAGGCTGTGGAAGATCGCCGCATTCTGGGCCCAGCTGATGACGGTGCGCGGCGACATGACGGTCGAGATATCGCCGTTGACGAAGCCCTGACGCGTCAGATCCGCGACCTTCACCATATTGGCGACGGTGGCATCGTCGGTACCCGGCACCTTCTTCAGGATGATCTCGCTCTCGGTCGCCGCGGGCAGATAGTTCAGCGTCACGACGATGTTCCAGCGGTCCATCTGGCCCTGGTTGATCTGCTGTGTGCCGTGATAGAGCCCGCTCGTGTCGCCCAGCCCGACGGTGTTCGCGGTGGCGAACAGGCGGAAGTGCGGGTTCGGGCGGATGACACGGTTCTGATCGAGCAGCGTCAGCTTGCCTTCGGCCTCCAGCACGCGCTGGATCACGAACATCACGTCGGGCCGCCCCGCGTCATATTCGTCGAAGACGAGCGCGGTCGGCGTCTGCAGCGCCCAGGGAAGCAGGCCTTCGCGGAATTCGGTCACCTGCTTGCCGTCGCGCAGCACGATCGCATCGCGCCCGACAAGGTCGAGGCGGCTGATATGCGCGTCGAGGTTGATACGGATGCACGGCCATTTCAGCCGCGCCGCCACCTGTTCGATATGCGTCGATTTGCCGGTGCCGTGATAGCCCTGCACCATGACGCGGCGGTTATATTTGAAGCCCGCGAGGATCGCGAGCGTGGTGTCGCCGTCGAAGACATAGGAGGGGTCGAGGTCGGGAACCCGCTCGTCGGATTCGCTGAACGCCGGCACCTTCATGTCGATGTCGACCCCGAACAGCTCGCGCGCATCGACCTCGGTATCGGGCGCTGCCAGCAGCGTCGAACCATGATGGTCGGGAAGGCTGTTCGGAATATCGGTCATGTCGCAAGGTCCAGCAAAACGCATCGGGAGAGAGTCGCCGGACGGGCCGACGCTTCGGCTAGCGCGGTATCGCGATGGGTTGCCCCTTGCAACGCCTTATTCAGAACAGATCAAGCGCCTTCATCACCGCCGACTGGTCGTAATAGGGGCGCTCGCAGACGATCCGGTCGCTGCCTGGTGCGAATTCGAAACTCGCTGCCATACGGATACGAAAGGCCTTGCCCGTCGGCTCGACGGTACGCAGCCCCAGCTTCAGCGGGCCGAGGTGCGTGCCCGTCAGCCAGAATTCGACGAGCACGGTGTCGGTCGCCGCGTCGGCGGCGATCGCGATAATCTCGTTCGCCTGATCGGGGAAGGGTTCGCGCGACGCGGCGAAATAGGATCGCACCGCGGCCTCGCCGTCAAAGACGGTGCCGGGGCCGAGCAGTTCGTAACGTGGATGATCGAATGTCGCGATCACTCCGGCCCAGTCGTGCGTGATCTCCAGCGCCATATGGCGTTTCACCGTTTCGATCCGCGCCGCGTCGAGTTCGCTCATCCGTGCCTCTCCTATGCAAATGGCCTGGCCTTGCGCAGCAATTGATAGGCCGCGACGACTTCGCCCAGCCGCACCTCGTGGCTGCGGTCGCCGCCGTTGCGGTCGGGGTGATATTTGCGCACCAGCTCGCTGTAGCGGCGGCGCAGCGCTGCGCGGTCCGCATCGTTGGCGAGCCCCATCAGCTGCAGCGCGCGATGCTCCTCGCGGGTGAAACGCGGGTCGGCGGCTTCGCGCCGCGCCTCGTCCATGCGCTGGCGAAAGCGCGCGCCGAGCGCATCCATCGGATCCTTGAAATCGGCCCAGCGCGGCGGCAGGTCGGCGCTGCCGGCAGCGCGAAAGGTGCGGCTTTCGGTCTCCCAACCCGCGGTCGGCGACTGCGCGGCCATGATCTGGTCGGCGTTCATGCCCTCGAAATAATTATAGCCCGCGTTGAATTCGCGAACATGGTCGAGGCACAGCCAGCGATAGGGTGGCGGTCCGTCGGGCGAGCGATGCGGCGACGCGGGGGCGCGAAATTCGCCGGGCTCTTGGCAGCCGGGAACGGCGCAAGGGGCCTCACGCGGAACGCGGCCGTGGAATCGGGGGGAGCGGGGGCTTGTCATGCTGGGTATCTGCTCCCAACATGGGGGCATGACGCAAAAAGGTCCAGCCCAACGCGAAATGGAAACGCTGCTCGCCGCGGCTTTCCCCGACGCCGATTTCACCCTGAATAACGACAGCGCCCAGCATCACGGCCACGCCGGCGATGACGGCAGCGGCGAATCGCATTTCAGCCTGACGATCCGATGGGCGGGCTTCGCGGGCCAGACCCGCGTCGCGCGCCAGCGGGCAGTGAACAAGGCGCTCGGCGACATGCCGGGCAACCGCGTTCACGCGCTGGCGATCCGGGCGCTCGCGCCGGGCGAATGAGGCGCGGATGACCGAGCATCGCATCTATCGGATGAGCTTCGCGAAGGTTTACCCGCTGTTGGTCGCCAAGGCCGAACGCAAGGGGCGAACGAAGGCCGAGGTGGATCAGGTTATCGGTTGGCTCACCGGCTACAGCCAGCAGGAGCTCGAGGCGTTGCTCGCGGCCGGCACCGATTACGCCAGCTTTATCGCGGGCGCGCCGGCGATGAATGCGGCACGCACGCAGATTCGCGGCGTCATCTGCGGCGTGCGTATCGAAGAAATCGACGATCCGCTGATGCGCGAGATACGCTATCTCGACAAGCTGATCGACGAACTGGCGAAGGGCAAGGCGATGGACAAGATATTGCGGGCGCCCGTGCCATGACGATCGACAAGGTCAACCTCGCCGCCGCCTTTGCGACCTTCCACGATCACTGGAACCCGCGTGTCGCCGGCGACATCAATGATTTTCAGGTCAAGATGGTCAAATTCGAAGGCAAGTTCGACTGGCATCACCATGAAACGGAAGATGAATTGTTTCTGGTGGTACAGGGCCGGATGAAGATGGGCCTGCGCAGCGGCGATGTGATCGTCGGGCCGGGCGAATTCATCATCGTTCCGCACGGAACCGAACATTGTCCCGAGGCGCTGGACGGCGAGTGCCATGTGCTGCTGCTCGAACCAGGCACGACGCGCAACACCGGCACGGTCGAAACCGACAAAACGCGCCACAGGCTGGAAAGGATTGGCTGATGTTCACGGTCATTACCCCCTCGACCCACGATATCGGGGCCTTCGATGTGCGGCGTACGCTGCCGAACAAGGAGCGGACGATGGTCGGCCCCTTCATCTTCGTCGATCAGTTCGGACCGGCGCATTTCGACATCGGGCAGGGGATGGACGTGCGCCCGCATCCGCACATCAACCTCGCCACCGTCACCTATTTGTTCGAAGGCGCGATCGACCATCGCGACAGTCTTGGCACTTGGGCGACGATCCGGCCGGGCGCGTGCAATCTGATGACCGCCGGGCGCGGCATCGTCCATTCGGAGCGCACGCCCGCGGCCGAACGCGCGACCGGATCGCCGATCTCGGGCATGCAGACGTGGCTGGCGCTGCCCGACGGCAAAGAAGAGATCGACCCGGCGTTCGAACATGTCGCCAAGGAAGATCTGCCGCTGATCGAGGACGGCAAGGTGTCGGCACGCGTCATCATGGGGACGCTGTGGGGCGCGACATCACCGATCACCCAGCATGCCGCGACCATCTATGCCGATATATTGATGGCGGCAGGGGCAAGCCTGCCGATCGAAGCGGAGGCCGACGAGCGCGCGGTGCTGGTCGCGATGGGCGATGCGACCCTCGATGGCGAAGCGCTCGACCGTTACAGCCTCTATATATTGAAGCCGGGGCAGGCGATGACGCTGCGCGCCGCCACCGACGCGCGCGTGATGCTGCTCGGCGGCGAAGCCTTCCGCACTCCGCGGCACCTGTGGTGGAATTTCGTCAGTTCTTCGCGCGACCGGATCAATCAGGCGAAGCACGACTGGAAGGACGGCAATTTCCCGCTGGTCGCGGGCGACAGCGAAGAATTCATCCCGCTGCCCGACGCGCCCAAGACGCCGGGCTATCCGTGATCGATTGCGAGCTTGCAGGGCCTATCTTTTGCGAGTCGCACCGAACGACTTTTTTCACCGTCATCCCGGACTTGATCCGGAATCCATTGTTTCGACGCTGCGTGAATGGATCCCGGATCAAGTCCGGGATGACGAAAGGCGAATAGGCTCGCCTACCACACTCCGTTCACCCTTCTACAAGCTCAGGGTGAGCAAGTGGGGAAGTGGCAATGTCCGCATTCGATCCCAAAGCCGCCGTCAGCGCAGCCGGTCCAATATTCGCGCAAATAACCAGTCCGCGTCGCCGCCAGCGAAGCTGTGCGACGCGCTGTCGAGACGCTCGACCGGGATGTTTGCGGGCCGGCAATGCGCGATGAATGCCTGCGCGGTGCGGTCGCCGGTCGCGAGCAGGATCGTCGCGGGGCAAGCCAGCGCGGTCATCGCCGCGTCGAGCCGCGCGGCGAGGCTGTCGGGTGCGGCGGCTTGCGGCGTCCGTTTCATCGCCGACAGGCCGCGGACCAATTTTCCGAGATCGATCTCGCCCTTCAGCAGGCGCAGCAGGCTTTTGGGATCCTTGAGCCGCGCCAGATAGCGTGCGCGGATCGCCGAGGCCGGGGGCAGTGCCGGCTGCTCGCTCGCATCCCATTCCGCGTCGTCATAAGTCCATGGATTGGCGAGGATCAGACCGTCGAGCGCGAGCGGCTGGTGCAGCAGCAGCGCGCTCGCCGCGTCGCAATTGCCGAAGGCAAGGATGCGGGTGACGTGCGGCGCAGCCGTGCGAAACGCGGCGATCGCGGCGGCGATGTCGGCGCCGCTGCGCGTATAGCCACCATTTTCGCCCTCGCTGTCACCGATCCCACGGCGGTCGAAGCGAAAGACCGGATGGCCCGCCGCCGCGACCCGCTGCGCCAGCATCGCCATGCCGCGATGCGCGCCGCTGCGGATCTCGTTGCCGCCCGACACGATCAGCAGCCCGGTCGTGCCCGGAGCGTCGTCGAGGCTCGCGGCGAGCGCCGCGTCTTCGCAAAGGAAGCTCAGCTGATGCCGCATGTTCGGCTCCATGCGGCGATGTCGGCCGCCATCGCGTCAGCCATGGCGGCGTCTTCGCCCGGTTCGGCGCGCAGCCACAGCGGCGTGCCCCCAATCGCTTCGTCGCCGCTGCCCAGCGCCACAGTGCGCAGCGGCGTGACCGCCTGCGGCTCGCTCGTCGCGAGGGACGCGATCATCGCCGGTGACAGACAATTTCCGGCGAGCAACAAGGGCTCGCTTTTCGCTTGCTCCTGAAGGCTGTCGAGCGAAGATGTCACGCCCGCCTCGCGATCGGCACTGACGCGCGCGCGCAGCAGGGTGCGGAGCAGCGAGCCGCCGCCGACGGGCGCCAGCCGCCACCATGCTGCGGCCGCGGCCTGATGGTCGATCAGCGCGCCGCCGCGCAGCGCGGCGATAATGATCGGCTCCTCTATTTCACCGGCCGTCTCGGCAAAGGCGCTCTGCCACCGGTTCAAATCGACATCGGCGAGCGCGACGGGGCTTTCATTCTGGCCCGGCAGGTCGGGAAGCACGGCGGCGAAACCTTGCGCGGCCAAGGCGCGCATCGCGCGTACGATAGTGCGGCGGCTGCGGTTCGCTTCCTCGAACAAGGGGGCCGCGAACAGGATCGTCGCGCGGGGCGTGCCGTCGGGCGCGATGCGAAGCCTATGCTCGTCCATTCGCCCCTCGCATGCCGGTCAGCCCTGAACCTTGCGTTCGGCGAAGCGCAGCAGATTGCCATAGGTTTCGAAGATTTCGCCGTCGACGTCGTCATCGTCGATCAGGATGCCGAGACGGTCCTCCATCTCGGTCAGCACAGTTGCGACCGCCATCGAATCGAATTCGGGCAGTTCGCCGAACAGGCCGCTGTCTTCGGTCAGCGCCGCCGCGCGTTCGGCGCCAAGGCCGAGGACGTCGGCGAGCAGGGCGCGAAGGGTGGCGTCGACGTTATGGACTTCGGTCATGGGTCTTTCCTGAGCAGCGAACGGGCAAAGGCCTTCAATGCCGGTCCCCATGCCGCGATGCGCCCGCGATTGAAAGCCTCCAATCGCCACAAGGGCTCGTGCCGGTTCATCCAGTCGCGCTTGTAGGCGTCGTTGCCCGTGCCGAAATCGATACGGCGCACGCCATCGACCGCGATGACATGGCGGAACAGAGCCGCCGAAAGCAGAGTGCCGGGCGATGCCTTCAGACTGTCCTCGACATGCGCGAGCTTGTGGATGAAGGCGGTGCCGTCCTCCACTGTCCAATATTGCGCCGCCACCGCTTCGCCGTCGATCCGCGCCAGCCCCATGCGAAAGGTGCCGCGCGCGCTTTCTTCTTCGGCAAAGGCGCGGAGCAGGGCGGGGTTGCCCTCTTCGGGCTTCCAGCTCGCGGCGTAGATATGCTCATAGGCCGCCCAGGCATCGGCGTCGAATGCGGTCAGAATCTCGATCGCGACAATATTCTTTTTCGCCTTGCGCTGGACCGTGCTGCGCATCGCGCCGGGGCGGGTGGCCCACCAGCCGTCATGGTCGAGCCCGGTCAGGTCGAGCCAGTGGCGATCGCCCGCCGGCACCGCGCGCACCCACCAACCGGCGGCGCGCATCGCGGTTGCGATCCTGTCCTTTTCGGCATCGGGCACGGGATAGAGCGTCAGGCGTGCGGCCTCGGCGCGGGCGCGTGCGAACAGGTTGCGCAGCGCCGCCATATGGTCGCCCTGGCCCGTATAAAGCGGGCGGATTGCAAAGCTGTACCAGTTGGCAAGCCCGGAAACCGCGCCCGATTCTTCACGCCGAAGCGGCAGCCACGCCGCGGTTTCGCCTGCGAAGCCCACCGCATCGATTCGGCCTTCTCCGGCAAATCCGTGCGCGGCGAGCAGGTCGAACCATTGGGGACGGTCGAACGGCGAAGCATGGCCCATGCCGCGCGCTGCGGCGGGCAGCTTGGCATCATTAGCGTGATGTTCACCGTTCCCATCCATGGTGCGGCGCTCTATCACCACTGTCCTAACAGCCGATGACCAAAGCCGAAAACCCGCCCTCATGCCCCCTCGACCATCTCGCGCTGCGCGGCGCGGCCGATGCGCCTGCGCTGCTCATCGGCGACGCGCCGATGTCGTTTGCCGATCTCGATGCGGGTGTCGGCCGGCTAGCGGCATGGCTGAGCGCCGCGGGCGCCCGGCCCGGCGACCGGGTGGCGAGCTGGAGCGCAAAGACGCGCGCTGCCTGCCTGATGCCGCTCGCCGCGGCGCGCGCCGGGCTGATCCATGTGCCGGTCAATCCGCTGCTGAAGGCACCGCAGGTCGCGCATATTCTGGCCGACAGTGGCGCAGCGCTGTTGCTGACCAATCGCGCGCGAGCCGACATGCTGGGCGACGGCCTTCCCGGCGGCTGTGCGCTGCGCGATCTGACCGCGGTCGAGGCGGCGATCGACGGCCATCCGGAGCGCTTGCCCCCTTCGGCGGGCGATCCCGGCGATCTGGTCGCCATTCTCTACACCAGCGGATCGACCGGACGGCCCAAGGGCGTGATGCTCAGTCACGCCAATCTGTGGCTTGGTGCCGAGAGTGTCGCGACCTATCTGGCGCTCGGCGCCGATGATCGCGTGCTGGCGGTGCTGCCTTTCAGCTTCGATTATGGCCAGAACCAGCTTCTTTCGGCCTGGTATGCGGGCGCCGCGGTGGCGCCGCTTGATTATCTGGCGCCGCGCGATGTGGTGAAAGCGGTGGCGCGGCACGGCGCCACGACCCTTGCCGGGGTGCCGCCCTTATGGGTGCAACTGGTCGAGGTCGATTGGCCGGTGGATGTCGCCGCATCGCTGCGCCGCCTGACCAACAGCGGCGGCGCACTGACGCCGTCGCTGATCGACGCGATGCGCGCGACTTTTGTCGAGGCCGACATTTATCCGATGTACGGCCTGACCGAAGCGTTCCGGTCGACCTGGCTCGACCCGGCGCTCGTCGCCGCGCATCCGACCTCGATGGGCCGTGCGATTCCCCACGCCGAAATTCTCGTCTGCCGCCCCGACGGCAGCATCACCGCCGATGGCGAAGCGGGCGAGCTCGTCCATTGCGGGCCGCTCGTCGCGCAGGGCTATTGGCGCGACGCCGAACGCACCGCCGAGCGTTTCCGCGCGGCGCCTGCCGCGTCGGCGTCGGGCGGCATCGCCGTGTGGTCGGGCGACACGGTGCGGCGCGATGGTGACGGCCTGCTCTATTTCGTCGGCCGCGACGATGCGATGATCAAGACCGCGGGCAACCGCGTCAGCCCGACCGAGGTCGAGGATGCAGCCGTCGCCACCGGCATGGTCTATGAAGCCGTCGCCTTCGGCGTGCCCGACGCGCGGCTGGGCGCTGCGATCCAGTTGATCGTGCGCGGCAAGGCCGATGCGGACCGCGAGGCGTTCGCCGCCGAGCTGCGCCGGACGCTGCCCAATTTCATGCAGCCCAAGGCCGTGGAGTGGCGCGAGGCGCTGCCGCGCAATCCCAATGGCAAGCTCGACCGCGTCGCGATCGCGGCCGAATGGGGTGCAGGGGTGGCGGCATGAAGCCGCACGGCCCGATCCCGCCCGGCTTCGCGGCCGACGCCGACGGCATGCTGCGCATCGGGGGCCGGCGCGCCGATGCCCTCGCCGAGGCCGCGGGCGACACGCCGCTCTTTGTCTATGACCGCGCGATGCTGACTGCGCGCGCCGCCGAATGGCGCGCCGCAATGCCCCGTGAGGTGCAGCTCCATTATGCGATGAAGGCCAATCCCTTCGCGCCGCTGCTTGCGCATATGGCGACCATCGTCGACGGGTTCGACGTGGCGTCCGGCGGGGAATTGGCGCTGGCGCTCGCGAGCAGCATGGCGGCCGAACACATCAGCTTCGCCGGCCCCGGCAAGCGCGACCGCGAACTGGAAGCGGCGATTGTGGCGGGCGCGACGCTCAATCTCGAATCGGCGGGGGAGGGGGCACGGGCGCTGGCCATTGCCGACCGTATCGGAACGCGGCCCCGGCTCGCAGTGCGCGTCAATCCCGACTTCGATCTCAAGGGATCGGGCATGAAAATGGGGGGCGGCGCCAAGCCGTTCGGGGTCGATGCCGATGCGGTGCCGGCGCTGGTCCGCACGCTGATCGATGCCGGCGCCGATTGGCGCGGCTTTCATATTTTCGCCGGATCGCAGGCACTTGATGCCGATGCGATCGCCGATACGCAGGCGCAGACGGTCGCCCTCGCGGCGCGGCTTGCGGAGGCGGTCGGCGCGACCCCGCCGCTCGTCAACCTGGGCGGCGGCATGGGGGTTCCCTATTTCTCCGGCGACCGCGCGGTCGACGCTGCGACGGTCGGCGCGCGGCTAGCCGAAACGCTCGGCGCGCGAGGGGCCGCGCTGGCAGAGAGCGGCTTTGCGATGGAACTCGGCCGCTGGCTTGTCGCCGAGGCCGGGGTCTATCTCACGCGCGTCGTCGACCGGAAAGTCAGCCACGGGGAAACCTTCCTCGTCACCGACGGAGGACTGCATCACCAACTCGCCGCGAGCGGCAATTTCGGGACGGTGATCCGGCGCAACTATCCGATCGCGGTTGCCGGCCGGTTCGGCCGCGAGGCCGTCGAAACCGTGTCGGTCGTTGGCTGTCTGTGCACCCCGCTCGACCGGCTGGGCGATCAGGTTGGCTTGCCGCGCGCCGATGTCGGCGACCTGATCGCGCTGTTCCAGGCGGGCGCCTATGGCGCCTCGGCGAGCCCCGCTGCATTCCTGGGACAGGGGCCAGCGCGCGAGATGCTCCTCTGAACCTTACCGAACGCGGTTAAATTTTGTGCCGAAGCGGCACAATGTGCGACAAGCGCGGACACAACTTATCCCAATACTAACGGTATGTTCACCCTTTTCCAGCATGGCTGACCCTGACGCATTGGCTGTTGCTGCGGGGATTGGCGCCGCGGCGGCACCCGTCCGCTCGAAAGGTGAATTGAACATGACGTCCTTCCCCTCGCTTCGCGCCGCCCGCGCCGCGCTGATTTCCGGCATCGCCGCGACCGCGCTGACCGGGTGCATGGGGGCCGGCACCACCGCGCCGCAGCTTCCCAGCGCCAATTTCGTCGCGAACCAGGAAGGACCGGGCGAGGAATATATCATCGGGCCGCTCGACGAGTTGCAGATTTTCGTGTGGCGCAACCCCGAACTCGGCGGCAAGGTGCAGGTGCGCCCCGACGGCCGGATCACCACGCCGTTGATCACCGATATGCCCGCGGTCGGCAAGACGCCGACGATGCTTCAGCAGGACATCAAGCTCGCGCTCAGCCAATATATCACCGATCCCATCGTCAGCGTGATCGTCACCAGCTTCAACAGCACCTTCTCGCAGCAGGTGCGTGTCGTGGGCGCGACCGAAAAGCCGGCGTCGATCCCCTATCGCGCGAATATGACCGTCCTCGACGCGATGATCGCAGTCGGCGGACTCGGCGATTATGCGGCCGGCAACAAGGCGCGGCTCGTCCGCTTCGACAAGGGCAGCGGCAAGCAGCATGAATATGGGCTTCGCCTCAACGACCTGATCAAGCGCGGCGACATCAAGGCGAACGTCAAGCTTCAGCCGGGCGACGTCATCATCATCCCCGAAAGCATGTTCTGACGGCGCGCATGCGCCCCCGACCGCCACTGCCCAGCAAGGACTGACGACAAGCGATGAACGGCCTTTACGACGAATTCCGGGTTGCGGTGCACAGCGTCTGGACGCGGCGCTGGCTCGTGCTCGCGGTCGCCTGGGGCATTTGCATCCTCGGCTGGCTGGGGATCGCGTCGATCCCGAACCGCTATGACAGCCGCGCGCGCCTGCTCGTCGATGTGAACCAGATACTGCCCGACGATGCGCAGGGCGGATCCTTTGGCGGGCGCCAGCAGATCGACCAGATTCGCGAAACGCTGACCAGCGCGCGCAATCTGGAGAAAGTCGCGACGACCACCGGCCTGATCCCGGCGGGTGCGGGCGAGCGCGAGAAAGCCGGTGCGGTCGCGATGCTGCAAAAGAATATCAAGATCTTGCCGCAGCAGGATAATATCTTCGAAATCACGTCGAGCGTCGGCATCGGCAGCCTGTCGGACGCCGACAATGCCAAGCTGGCGAGCGGTGTGCTTGACAGCCTGATCACCGTCTTTCGCGACGATCAGCTGCGCGGTGGCCGCGTGGATGCGCGCGAGGGGCTGAAATTCCTCGATTCGCAGATCGCTGACCGCGAAAAATCGCTGCGCGAGATCGAGGCGCGGCGCGCCGCGTTCGAGGCGCAGAATATCGGCCTGATCCCGGGCGGCGCCGGATCGCCCGCCCAGCGCGTCGATGCGGCGCGCGCCGAACTCAGCCAGATCGAAACACAACTGGTTGCGGCGCAGGCGGCGCTGGCGGCCGCGAACGGCCAGCTCGCCTCGACCCCCGCGACGGTGCCGGGCGCAGGCGGTGTTGGCGGCGGCGTCGCGCGGCAGCAGCTTGCGGGCGCGCAGAACGAGCTTGCATCGATGCGCGCACGCGGGCTGACCGACGCGCACCCCGATGTGATCGCGCTCAAGAGTCAGATCGCCTCGCTCAAGGCGCAGGCCGACCGCGAAGGCAATGGCGGTGGCGGCGGGATGCAGAACCCCGCCTATTCGTCGCTGGCCGCGATGCGCGCCGAGCGGCAGGCGACCGTCAGCGCGCTGTCGGCGCGCAAGGCGCAGCTCACTGGCGACATCGCGCGCATCACCTCGCAGCAGATCCAGAACCCGGGCATTGCCGCGGAATATGACCGGATCAACGGCGAATATACGGCGCAAAAGGCGCAGTATGACAAGCTGCTCGCGCAGCGCGAACAGGTGCGGCTGCGCGGCGACGTGCAGACCGAAACCGACGCGATCCGGATCGAATTGCTCGATCCGCCGTCGAAGCCGACCAGCCCTGCGGCGCCCAATCGCCCGCTGTTCCTGACACTCGTCCTGCTCGCCGGGATCGGCGGCGGCATCGGCGCGGCCTTTGGCTTGGCGCAGGTGCGCACAAGCTATGCCACCGCCGCGAAGCTCGAGCGCGCGAGCGGACTTCCGGTCATCGGATCGATCACCGAGGTCGTGACGCCCGACCGGCATGTCGAGCGGCGCAAGCGGCTTGTCTGGCTTGCCGGCGGGGGCGCGGCGCTCGTCGGCCTCTATGCGCTGCTGCTGGTCGCCGAGTTCGTCCAGCGTGGCATGGTCGCGTGAGCGAGGAAAAGGACATGAACGACCAACGCCCCGTCAAGCGCCAGCCCTCGCTCCTCGAACGCGCGGCCGACATGTTCGGCCTTGATCCAGCGAAGCATGCGCCGACGATCGACGTCTCGCAGCTTCCGCCCGAACCCGAGCGCAAGGCCAAGAAGGCGAAGCCCGCTGCCGAAGCGCCGCAGCCCGAAATCCTGCCGCCCGATGCGCCGGCACCGGCGGTCGAGGCGACGCCCCCATCCACCTCCACGCCCGCGGCAAAGGCATCGCCGCGCAAGGAGGTGGCGCGCGCCGCCCCGGCTATCGACGCGAACCGGCAGGGCAAGATCGATCGCGAGCGGCTCGCCGCGCGCGGAATGGTCGTGCCGGGCGCGCCGGTCACCGGCATCGCGGAAGAATATCGTATCGTGAAGCGCGAGATCATTCGCAACTTCGCGGGCACCTCCAACCGTCCCGTCGTGCCGCGCGGTCACCGCGTGCTGATCGCATCGGCCAATCCGGGCGAGGGAAAGACCTTTACCGCGGTCAATCTGGCGCTCAGCCTTGCGGTCGAGGCCGATCACGACGTGTTGCTGATCGATGCCGACATTGCCAAACCCAGCGTCCTCGAAACGCTGGGGCTGCCCGATGGGCCGGGCCTGATGGACGCGCTCGCCGATCCGCACTTGCCGCTCGGCGACTGCCTGATCCAGACCGACATTCCGGGGCTGAAGGTCATGCCTGCCGGTACGCAGCATATGCACGACACCGAACTGCTCGCATCGGCCCGAACCGAGACGCTGCTCGCGCAGCTCGAACAGGGTGCGCCGGGGCGGATCATCATCCTCGATTCACCGCCGGTTCTCGCCGCCTCGCCGGCCGCGGTGCTCGCGGGGCATGTCGGCCAGCTCATCATCGTGGTGCGCGCCGATCAGACGCTCGAATCCTCGCTGCGCGATGCGGTCGGGCTGATGGGCGGTTGCCCGCATATCCAGCTGCTCCTCAACGGGGTGAAATTCTCGCCGGGCGGCCGCCGCTTCGGCACCTATTACGGACAGGGAGGCGCGTCATGATGCGCGACCGGACTTATTTGCGCGGCGCTGCCGCGATCGCGGCGCTGTTGCTCGCCGGTACGGCGACGGGCGCGCAGGCCCAATGGTCGCAGGACAGCGGTTCCGGTTCGGGCTCAGGCTCTGGCGCGAGCGACGCTGCCCCGGCTTCGGGCGCTGCCTCCGGCGAAAACGACCGCAAGGGCGGCAAGCGCGCCGAGAAGCAGAAGAAGCGCCGCCAGGTCGACGTCAGCCCCTATCTCGAGATCGGCCAGGTACTCACTGCCGAGCTCAAGAATGGCGGCGACGTGCTCACCTACACGACCGTAGCGGCCGGCGTCGATGCGGTGATCGCGACGCGCCGCGCCGAGGCGGCAGCCACGATTCGCTACGAACACCGCTTCGGCGAATCGGGCAGTCTTGGCGATGCAGACGTGCTCAGCGGTCTCGCGCGGGCGCGCCTCGAACTGATGCAGGGCTTCAATATCGAAGGCGGCGCGCTTGCGACCCGTGCGCGCGCCGACGGTCGGGGCGCCGACAGCGGCCTGTTCATCGGCGGCGCGAACAATGTCGCCAATCTCTATTCCATCTATGCCGGTCCGACGCTGACCAAGCGCATCGGCAACCTCGACTTCGGAGCCGGCTATCGTTTCGGTTATACGAAGGTCGACATCGATACGCCCGCGGTGCTCGCACCGGGCGTTCCGGTCGGCGATGCCTATGACAGCTCGACGAACCATGTCGCCTGGGCCAGCCTCGGCCAGCGTCCGGGCGATCTGCCCTTCGGCTGGCAGGTTTCGGGCGGCTATGAGCGCGAGGACAGCAATCAGCTCGACCAGCGGTTCGAGGGCAAATATGCCCGCGCGGACGTTACGGTGCCGATCAGCCCCAGCGTCGCCTTGCTGGGCGGCGTGGGCTACGAAAAGGTCCAGATAAGCCAGCGCGATCCGCTGCTCGACACCAATGGGGTGCCGGTGCGCGATTCGAACGGCCGCTTTGTCACCGACACGTCGCAGCCCCGACAGCTCTCGTTCGACACCGACGGGCTGATCTGGGATGCAGGCGTGATGTGGCGCCCGAGCCCGCGCACCTCGCTGACCGCACGCGTCGGCCGCCGCTATGGCGACACGGTCTATACCGGCAGCTTCGCCTATCGTCCCGACGACAGGACGCTGTTCCAGCTTGGCGTTTATGACGGGCTTTCGAGCTTCGGGCGCGGGCTTACCACCGGGCTATCGGCGCTGCCGACGCAGTTCGATCCGACGCGCAATCCGATCAGCGGCGATGTGAACGCCTGCGTCTTCGGGCAGCAGAGTGGCGGATGCCTTGCCCCGCAGCTTGCCAATACGACAACCGCGCAGTTCCGCAGCAGCGGCGTGCAGGCGATCCTGTCGTCGCGCTATGGCCGCTGGAGCTATGGCGTCGGCGCCGGGTACGACCGCCGCAAGCTGCTGGTGCCGACCGGATCGGTACTCGGCGCGATCAACGGCACGGTGGACGAGGCCTATTATCTTTTCGTCTCTGCCGGGCGCCAGCTCGATTCCTCTTCGGACCTCAGCATTTCCGGCTACCTCAACTATTTCGACAATGGTTCGCCCGGTGCGTCCGACGTCCAGTCGGCCGGTATCTCCGCGGCCTATTCGCGGCGCTTCTGGCGCGGACTGACCGGAACGGCGGCGGCGGGGCTCAACGCCTTCGACCAGGATGGCTTCAACAGCCAGCTTATCGGATCGGCGCTCGTCGGTCTGCGTTACAACTTCTGATCCAGCACAACGGGATTACTGCGATGTACGATCAATTTTACGGCTTCACCGGACGCCCGTTCCAGCTGACGCCCGATCCCGCTTTCTATTTCGAGAGCGGAACGCACCGCAAGGCGATGTCCTACCTTGGCTATGGGCTGGCGCAGGGTGAAGGCTTCATCGTCATCACCGGCGATGTCGGCGCGGGCAAGACGACGCTGGTCGGCCATCTGATGAACACGATCGATCCGAACCGGCTGACCGCCGTCAAGCTGGTGTCGACACAGGTCGAGGGCGACGATCTGCTGCGCCTTGTTGCCGAACAATTCGGCATCGAATGGGAAGGGCAGAGCAAGGCCGAACTGCTGCGCGCGATGGAGCAATATCTGCGCGAACAGGCGCGCGCCGGCCGCCGCACGCTGCTGATCGTCGACGAGGGGCAGAATCTTGCGATCTCGGCGCTCGAAGAGCTACGGATGCTGTCGAACTTCCAGCTCGGCGGCCATTCGCTGCTGCAGATTTTTCTGCTCGGCCAGCCCGAATTCCGCCAGACGCTTTTCCATTCGCCGACGCTCGAACAATTGCGCCAGCGCGTGATCGCGACGCACCATCTCGATCCGATGGAACCCGAAGAGGTCGAACCCTATATCCTCCACCGCCTCGGCAAGGTGGGCTGGACGGGCAACCCGAGCTTCAGCCCCGACAGTTTCGAGCTGATGTATGATTATAGCGAAGGTGTACCGCGCAAGCTCAACGTCCTCGTCAGCCGCCTGCTGCTGTTCGGAGCGGTGGAGGAACTCAACCGCATCAACGCGCAGCATGTTCGCAACGTGATTGCCGAGATCGAATCGGACCGCGGCATCGACGAGGCGAGCCTTGCGCCGTTGCCCGTCGAGGAGGTGGTGGCGCATGCCGCAACGGCGAGCGCGCCGCACGCCGCCGTGCCGCACGAATGGCCGGTGACAAGCGCAGAGCGCGCGCCATTCGCGGCGCCGGCGACGGACGCCGCTGTGCCGGCAGTCGCGGCTCCGCAGGATACGGCGCAGTTCGATGCGCTGCGCGCGCAGATTTCGGCGCTCGAGTCACGCATTGCCGAACAGGATGAAGCGCTGCGCCGGGTTCTCGACCTGCTGATCGAATGGGTCGAGCGCGATCCGGATAACGCCCCCAACCCCGCAAAATCGCAGGTTTGGGCGGCCTGACGGCAGCGCCGATTTCGGCTATGCGACCGGCAGAGGTGATGGACGATGCAGAACGGCCTGTCGGTCGATGTCGAGGACTGGTTCCAGGTCGGCGCCTTTGAGCGCACGATCGAGCGCGCTGACTGGCCGGCGCTCGAATGCCGGGTCGAGGCGAATTGCGACGTGGTTCTGCACCTGTTCGCCGAAGCCGGGGTTCGGGGCACCTTCTTCACGCTCGGCTGGGTCGCCGAGCGCTATCCCGCGCTGATCCGACGGATCGTCGATGCGGGGCACGAGCTGGCGAGCCATGGTTATGACCACAAGCGCGTGTTCCAGATGACGGCGGGCGAATTTGCCGCCGACCTTGAAAAGACGCGCGCCATCTTGGAAAATCTGGGCGGCCAGCCCGTGCGCGGCTATCGCGCACCCAGCTTTTCGGTCGATATGCGCACGCCCTGGGCGCATGCCGTCCTTGCCGAACAAGGCTATGCCTATTCGAGCAGCGTCGCGCCGGTGGTGCACGATCATTATGGCTGGGCACAAAGCCCGCGCCATGCGTGGCAACCGCTTCCCGACAGCGCATTGATCGAATGGCCGGTGACGACTGCGCGCTTCGCGGGCCGCACGCTTGCTGCCGGCGGGGGCGGCTTCATGCGTTTGCTTCCTTATGGGTTCACGCGCTGGGCTATCGAGCGGATGAATCGCGAGGGGCATCCCGCGATCCTGTATTTCCACCCTTGGGAGATCGATCCCGGTCAGCCGCGCGTCGCCGATGCGCCGCTACGGTCGAAGGTCCGGCATTATACTGGCCTCTCGGCGATGGCGGGTAAGTTGAAGAAGCTGCTCGACGATTTCGAATGGACGCGCGCCGATGCATTGCTCGCGGCGCAGCGGAATCGCGCCCGGCCGTGGCGCGCGGCGGCGTGAACGCACCGGTCAAAACGATGAGCGACGCCTTTGCCGGTGCGCCGCTTGCGGACACGGCGGCGTGGGACGCCTATGTCGCCGCGCACCCCGATGCGACGCCCTTTCATACGCGCGCCTGGTGCGAAGCGATCACCAAGGCGACGGGTCACCGCTGCCATCTCGTCACGGCGCGCGATGCGCGCGGCGCGCTGACCGGCCTCGTCCCGTTGCACCACGTCCGCTCGCCGCTGTTCGGACAGGCGCTGGTCGGCAGCGGCTTTGCTGTCGACGGCGGACTGCTGGCGGACGATGCAGCGGTTGCCGACACCCTGGCCATGGGTGCCGCCGAACTGGCCCGCGCGCTCGGCGTTCCGTCGGTCGAACTGCGCGGGGGGCCGCTGCCCGAAGGCGAGGGGTGGCGCCGCGAAGACGATGTCTACGCCGGCTTCACGCGCGACCTCGCCGCCGATGACGAAGCCGAATTGCTCGCCGTCCCGCGCAAGCAGCGCGCCGAGGTGCGCAAGGCGCTGGCGGGCGATCTGTCGGTGAGCACGGGGCGCGATGCCGCCGAGCGGCGCGACCATTACCGCATCTACGCGACGAGCGTTCGCAACCTCGGCACGCCGGTCTTTCCGAAGGCGCTGTTCGATGCGGTGCTCGACGCCTTTGGCGAGGATGCCGACATATTGACCGTGCGCGCCGACGGCCGGCCGGTGGCGAGCGTGCTCAGCCTCTATTGGCGCGGCACGGTGATGCCCTATTGGGGTGGCGGGACGGCGGCAGCGCGCGGGCTGCGCGCCAACGAGCTGATGTATTTCGCGCTGATGGGGCATGCCCGCGCGCGCGGCTGCACCCGTTTCGATTTCGGCCGTTCGAAGCTTGGCACCGGTCCCTTCGCCTATAAGAAGAATTGGGGTTTCGAACCCCGCCCGCTGACTTATGCGCGCTGGCTCGCGCCGGGCGAGGCGCCGCGCGACACCAACCCGAACAGCGCCAAATACCGGTTGCAGGTCGATCTGTGGAAGAAGCTGCCGCTGTGGGCGGCCAACCGCATCGGGCCGATGATCGCCCGCGGATTGGGTTGACCCGCGCGATGGCCGAAATCCTGTTCCTGGTCCACCGCGCGCCCTGGCCGCCCGACCGCGGCGACCGGATAAGAAGCTGGCACATGTTCGAGGCGCTGCGCAAGCTGGCCCCCGTCCATGTCGCCGCGCTCGCCGACAATGCGGGCGAGGCGGAGACGGCGCGGAAGAAAATGGCGCCGCTTTGTAAAAGCCTGTGCATCGACGCGCGCCGCGCTGCGCGGCCCATCGCGCTCGCGCAGGCGGTGCTGCGCGGCGAGCCGGTGTCGAACCGGCTGTTCTGCAGCGGTGTGGTCGCCTCCTACGTCGATGCCTTGCTGGCGACCGGGCGCATTACCCATATCGTCGCCTTCTCGGGCCAGATGGCGCAATTTCTTCCGGCGCGTTTCGACGGGCCGGTCATCATGGATTTCGTCGACGTCGATTCGGCCAAATTTGCGACCTATGCCGAACAGGACAGGCGCCAGCCCATGAACTGGGTTCACCGGCGCGAAGCGGCAAAGCTCGGCGCCTATGAAGCGAAAGTCGCACGTTCGGTCGATACCAGCCTGTTCGTCAGCGAGGCGGAGGCGGCGCTGTTCCGGACGCGCAGCGGCCTTGGCGGCGACATCGCCGTCGCGGTCGAAAATGGCATCGACACCGACCGTTTCGACCCGGCGCAGGATTTCGCGGCGGTGGATGAAGGCGATGGACCGCTGGCGGTGTTCACCGGACAGATGGACTATCGCCCCAATATTGACGCGGTGAGCTGGTTTGCGGCGGCGGTG
The DNA here is from genome assembly GCF_001468495.1 of Sphingopyxis sp. A083. NCBI lineage: Bacteria > Pseudomonadati > Pseudomonadota > Alphaproteobacteria > Sphingomonadales > Sphingopyxidaceae > Sphingopyxis > Sphingopyxis sp. A083. The sequence continues at coordinate 65,899 of NZ_LNSK01000008.1, forward strand.
CTGCCGCTGCTGCGCCAGCGCGAACCGCGCGCACGCTTTGCGATCGTCGGCCGCGCGCCGACCGAAGAGGTGCGGCTGCTCGCCCGGCTGCCCGGCGTCACCGTCACCGGCGAAGTCCCCGACGTGCGCCCGTGGCTCGCCGCCGCCGATGTCGTCGTGGCGCCGCTGCTGCTCGCGCGCGGGGTGCAGAACAAGCTGCTCGAGGCGATGGCGATGGCGCGGCCGGTCGTCGCGAGCGCCGCCGCCGCGACCGGGATCGACGCGGTCGACGGCGACCATCTGCTCGTCGCCGATGGGGCCGCGGCCATGGCGGACGCAATCGCGCGCCTGTTCGCCGATCCGGGACGGGCCGCGCAGATGGGTGCCAGCGCGCGTGACCGAATGATCGCGCGCTATGGGTGGGACGCGCGGCTGGAACCACTCGGCGACTTGCTGGGGCTTCCCGAATGACCGCCCGGCCGATCGCGGCGCTGCACGGCTGGTCGCCGTGGCAGCGGCGTCTGGCTGCGCTCGGCGCGCTCGCGGCGGCGATCCTGCTGCTGTTCGCGCGCGATGCCGCCGACATGGCAGGCATCTGGTGGCACAGTTCGACATTCACCCATTGCCTGTTGATGGTGCCGATGATCGGCTGGCTGGTGCAGCAGCGCTGGCCGCAGCTTCGCACGCTGGCGCCGGTCTGGTGGTGGCCCGGCGTCGTCTGGCTGGCGGGCGGCGGCTTCGTCTGGTTGGTGGGCGAAGCGGCGGGCGTCGGCCTGTTCAGGCAGTTGGGGCTTGTCCTGATGTTGCAGGGCGCGGTCGGTGCTGCGCTCGGCGAAAACCTCGTGCGCGCGCTTCTCTTCCCGCTTGGCTATGCGCTGCTGCTCGTTCCCTTCGGCGAGGAATTGGTGCCGCTGCTCCAGACGCTGACGGCGCGGATCAGCGTCGTCCTGCTTCATCTCTCGGGGCTCGACGCGGCGATCGAGGGCGTGTTCATCACCACGCGCGCCGGCTTCTTCGAGGTGGCGGAGGCTTGTTCGGGGGTCAATTTCCTGATCGCGATGCTCGCCTATTCGGTGTTCGCCGCGAACCTCTGTTTCAAAAGCTGGACGCGGCGGATCGTCTTCGTCGCCGCGGCGCTCGCGACGACCGTCGGCGCCAATGCGCTGCGCGCCTATGGCACGATGGTCGCCGCCGAAATCTGGGGGATCGAGGCCGCGGGAGGCATCGACCATGTTTTCTACGGCTGGATATTCTTCGGGATCGTGATCCTGATCGTGATGTTGGTCGCGAAGCGATGGTTCGACCGGCCAGCGAACGATGTGGCGGTCGACATCACTGGGCTGGATGCGCCGCTGCGATTTGCCGGTCGGGCGCCTGCGGTTCTGGCGCTCGCCTTCGCGCTACCGCTCGCCTTTTCGGGGTGGGCCGCGCTGATTGGGGGCCGCGCAGCGCCGCTGCCCGCGACGATGGCGGTGGCGCCGCCGCCGGGCTGGCACGACGCAGCGAGCGAGGGCGCCGCGTGGCATCCGCGCTTCGACGGTGCCGACCGCCGGTTGGTCCGGCATTTCGTCGATGCCGCGGGACGCCGCGTCACGGTCGCGATCGGAGGCTATGAACGGCAGGCCGAAGGCCGCGAGGTCGTCGGCTTCGGGCAGGGCGCGATCGACCCCGACAGCAAATGGGCGTGGAGCGCGGCGCTGCCCGCGGTCGATGGCGCAAAGACCGAGCGGCTGCTTTATCCCGGTCCGGTGCTGCGCGACGCCGCAACCTGGTATGTCGTCGATGGCCGCGCGACGGGCAGCGCGCGCGCCGCGAAATTGGCCGAACTCAAGGCGCGGCTGCTCGGCGGGGATCCGCGCGCGCTGGCGCTGATTCTGACGGCGGAGGAGCGCGCGGGCGGCCGCGATGCGATCGCCGATTTCCTTTCCGCGTCGGGCGGAGCGCAGGCGATGGCTGACCGCGCGCTGAAACTGCGCTAGGGCTGCTTCCTATATGTGTGGGATCGCGGGCATTTATCATCTGGAGACGGCCAAGCCCGTCGATCCCGCGCGGCTGCGCGCGATGCTGCATCCCATGAGCCATCGCGGTCCCGACGGATCGGGCGAATGGACCGCGCCGGGTGTCGGGCTGGGGCATCTGCGGCTGTCGATCATCGATATCGAAGGCAGCCCGCAGCCGATGGCGAGCGACGACGAGGCGGTGACGATCAGCTTCAACGGCGAAATCTATAATTTCCGTCAGTTGCGCGCCGAACTCGAAGACCGTGGCCACCGCTTTCGCACCAGCGGCGATACCGAGGTGATTCTGGCGGCGTGGCGACAGTGGGGTCCGGATTGCCTGTCGCGGCTCAATGGCATGTTCGCCTTTGCAATCCACGACCATCAGCGGGGTTGCCTGTTCCTGGCGCGCGACCGGCTGGGCGTGAAGCCGCTGCATTTCGCGCAGCTGTCGGACGGATCGATCGCCTTTGCGTCCGAACTCAAGGGGCTGCTGCGGCATCCGCTGCTGCGGCGCGAGGCCAATCTGTCGGCGGTCGAGGACTTTCTGGCGCTCGGCTATGTGCCCGACGACAATTGCATCATGGCGGGCGTCAGCAAATTGGGCGCGGGCCATTATCTGCTGCTCGAACGCGGCAAGCCGTTTCCCGCCCCGACCTGCTGGTGGTCGCCCGATTTTTCGAACCGCATCCGCGCCAGCGAAGGCGAGGCCGCCGAGCATCTCGTCCATCTGATGCGCGCCGCGGTCACCGACCGGATGGTCGCCGACGTGCCGCTCGGCGCCTTTCTGTCGGGCGGCGTCGATTCGAGCGCGGTGGTGGCGCTGATGGCCGAGGCGAGCGCGAAAGCTGTCAAGACCTGCACCATCGGTTTCGATCAGGCGGCGCTCGACGAAACGGCCTATGCGGCGACGATCGCGGACCGCTTCGCCACTGACCACCGCACCCGCACCGTCGCGGCCGCCGATTTCGCGCTGGTCGACCGCATCGCCGACATGTTCGACGAACCCTTCGCTGACGCGAGCGCGCTGCCGACCTATCGCGTCTGCGAATTGGCGCGCGAAGAGGTGACGGTCGCGCTGTCGGGAGACGGCGCCGATGAGGCGTTTGCGGGCTATCGTCGGCTGGTCTTCCATCATCAGGAGGAACGGTTGCGGTCGCTGATCCCCGCCGTGCTGCGGCGCAATCTTCTGGGGCCGCTCGCCCGCGTCTGGCCGCAGATGGACTGGGCGCCGCGCCCGCTGCGCGCCCGCGCTACGCTTGCCAGCCTGTCGAAGAGCGGCGCCGAAGGCTATGCCGAAGCGGTCGGCGTCACCGGCCCGGACCAGCGCGCGCGCCTGTTCAATGATGCCGCGATCCGCGCGCTCGGCGATCATGTCGCGGAAACGCGCTATTGGCAGGCGATGGCCGAGGCGCCGGCCCGCGAACGGCTCGACCGCGCGCAATATGCCGACCTCAAGATCTGGCTGCCCGGCGACATTTTGACCAAGACCGACCGGATGAGCATGGCCGTCAGCCTGGAAGCGCGCGAGCCGCTGCTCGATTATCGACTCGTCGAATTCGCCGCCTCGCTCCCCGCCGCGATGCGGGTGAAAGGCGGGACGGGGAAAGCGATCCTGAAACAGGCGATGGAACGCTATCTGCCGCACGACATATTGTACCGGCCCAAGATGGGGTTCGTGACGCCGGTGTCGTACTGGTTCCGCGGCGCGCTGACCGAACAGGCGCGCGCGCTTGCCCATTCGGGAACGCTTGCACGGACGGGATGGTTCGACATGGCGGAGATCGAACGCGTTGTCGCCGCGCACCAGTCGGGCCGCCGCGATCATGGGCGGCTGATCTGGCAATTTTTCATGCTGGAAAAGTCGCTGGCGAAGCTTTTTGGTATCTAGTTTCTCGGCGGCGCGCGTGGTGCGAAGCCGCTGAATCGCCACCGCTTCTTAACAACTCGCTGCTAGGCTCGCCGCCGATGACGGTGCATCCCGCCTTTCCGACCCATGCCGCCGAAGCCGCGCCGCTGACCGTTCGTGTTGTCGATCCGCTCGCGCTGTCGGACGATCTTGCCGCGGCTTGGGACCGCCTGGCCGCGGCGGCGAGTGAGCCCAATCCCTTCGTTGAACGCTGGTGCCTGCAATCGGCGCTGCACCTGCTCGATCCTGAGCGGCAGGCGCGGCTGGTGATGGTGATGACGGGCAGCGACGGGCCGCTGATCGGCGTGATGCCGCTGGCGCCCGCCGCACGCTACGGCCCGTTGCCGCTCCGCCATGTTGTCGGCTGGGCGCACCCCAATCATTTTCACGGCGCCCCGCTGGTGCGCGCGGGCTGCGAGACGCTTTTCTGGTCGATCCTGCTTGGCTGGTGCGATGCTGCGCCGTGGGCGCAAACGCTGGTTCAGGTGCCGCGATTGACCGAAGACGGCCCGCTGCATCGCGCGCTGGCCGAAGTCGTGCGCGGTCGCGGCGACGAGGCCGAAGCCGTCCACCGCGAGGAGCGCGCGCTGCTCGAAAGCGACCTTTCGCCGGGCGCCTATTGGGAAGCCGCCATGCGCGGCAAGAAGCGCAAGGAATTGCGGCGCCAGGCCAACCGCCTTGCCGAACTGGGGCCGCTGACATTTCGCCAGTGGCGCAGCGGCGACGCGATCGAGGGCTGGATCGATGCCTTCCTCGACCTCGAAGCGCGCGGCTGGAAGGGGCGCGCCGGATCGGCGCTTGCGAGCCAGAGCGAAACCGAGGCCTGGTTCCGCGCGATCCTTGCCGCAGCGGCCGAGGCGGGCCGGCTCGACATGCGCGCGCTCGATCTTGGCGAGCGGCCGATCGCGCTGCTGATCAACTTCGTGGCGCCGCCCGGCGCCTTTTCCTTCAAGACCGCCTTCGACGAGGAATATGCCCGCTTCTCGCCCGGGGTGCTGCTTCAGCAGGCGAATCTCGATATCCTCGCCGACGCGCGCGTCGCATGGGTCGACAGCTGCGCGGCGCCCGATCATCCGATGATCGACAGCGTCTGGCGCGAACGGCGCCGGCTGGTGTGGATCAACGCGCCCCTATCGGGCGCCTCGGACCGCTGGCGCTTTCGCGCGCTGGCGCGTGCCGAGAAAATCTGGCGCCGCCTGAAGCGCGCCGCCCCCAAACCGCCGATCGAACAGGATCCGTCATGACCGCGCAATCCGCCGAACAAGTTCGTGTCTTTCCGCCCGAAACGCTGGAGCGCATGGCCGCGCTCTATCCGGCGCAGGCGGGGCTGCTGCACCACCACCTGCCCGACCATCCCTTGCTCTCGCTCGAAGCGCTCGCCGCGCTTGCCGACACGTTGCCCGCGTCGCAGGTCGAATATAATCCGGGCGATCTGTCCGTCGGCATCCGGCCCGAGGATGTGCCATCGAACGGGCTGTCGATTGCCGAAACGATCCGCACCATCGACAGCAACCGCAGTTGGGCGGTGCTCAAGAATATCGAAACGGTCGATGCCTATCGGGCGCTGTTGATGGACCTGCTCGGCGAGCTGGAACCCATTGTTTCGCCGCGCACCGGCGCGATGCTGACGCCGCAGGGGTTCGTCTTCGTCTCGTCGCCGGGATCGATCACGCCTTATCATTTCGATCCCGAGCACAATATCCTGCTCCAGCTTCGCGGCAGCAAGGTGATGCACGTCTGGCCTGCGGGCGACGAACGCTTTGCCCACCGGATCGAGCACGAACGCTACCACACCGGCGGTCACCGCAACCTGCCGTGGGAAGATGGCTTTGAAGGCGCTGAACAGGCGGTCCCGCTCGCGCCGGGCGATGCGGTGCTGATGCCCGTGATGGCGCCGCACTATGTCCGCAACGGCGATGCGCCCTCGATCTCGCTCTCGATCACCTGGCGCAGCGAATGGAGCTACCGCGAATCCGAAGCGCATGCCGCCAATGCCGCGCTGCGCCGGATGGGGCTGAACCCCGCAATGCCGCCACGCTGGCCGAACTATGCCTGGGCAAAGACCGTCGGCTGGCGCGTCGCGCGCAAACTGAAACTCGTGTCCTGACGCCACCGCGACAGATGGCTTTCAATTGCGCGCATTTGGAGCTATGGGCGCGCATCCTTAAATTTCGAGCCCATAGAGGATAGATGGCGAAAGAAGAACTTCTCGAAATGCGCGGCCAGGTGGTCGAACTTCTGCCCAATGCGATGTTCCGCGTCCGGCTGGAAAACGACCATGAAATTCTGGGCCATACGGCCGGCAAGATGCGCAAGAACCGCATTCGCGTTCTGGTGGGCGACGAAGTGCTCGTCGAACTCACCCCCTATGACCTGACCAAGGGTCGGATCACCTATCGCTTCAAGTGAGCGGGGCGGCGATCTTGCCCGCACCGTCGCTCGTGCTCGCATCGACGTCGCCGCGTCGGCGCGAACTGCTGGCGCGCATCGGTCTCGAGCCGGCGCGCATTGCGGCTCCCGACATCGATGAAACCCCGCTGAAGGGCGAACTGCCGCGCGCCTATGTCGCGCGCCTCGCCGAGAGCAAGGCCTGCGCCGTCGACCGCTCGGCGGACGAGGTGGTGCTGGCGGGCGACACGACCGTCGCGGTCGGGCGCCGCATTCTCGAAAAGCCAGCCGACGAGGCCGATCTGCGCCGGATGCTCGGTCTGTTGTCGGGGCGGCGCCATCATGTCTATTCGGGGGTTTGCGTTGTCGGAGCGGATGGCCGCCCGCGCGTTCGCGTCGCCGATACCGTCGTCGCCTTCAAACGGCTGACGCCCGCCGAGATCGACTGGTATGTCGCGAGCGGCGAGGGGATGGGCAAGGCCGGCGGCTACGCCATCCAGGGCAAGGCCGAGATGTTCGTGCGCTTCCTTTCGGGCAGCCATTCCAACGTCGTCGGCCTGCCGATCTTCGAGACGCGCGCGCTGCTGACGAGTGCCGGAGTGCCACTTGGCTGAGTGGCTATACGAAGCCGGCATCGGCGAGGCGCGGGCCGCGCTGATCGAAGACGGTCATATTATCGAGGCGCGGATCGAACGCGAGGGCGAGCGGCCGCGTGTCGGTGCTATTGTCGCCGGGCGGTTGATCGAACCGGGGGTGGTGCGTCTCGACCTGCCGGGCGATCCCGTCGCAACCGTGGCGGCGAAGGGCGTTCCGCTCGGCACGCGGCTGGCGGTCGAGATCACGCGCATGGCGCTGCGCGAGCGCGGTCGCGACAAGCCCGCGCGCGGCCGGCTTAGCGACGCCGCGCCGGATGACGGACCCGACCTGCGCGCGCGCATCGCCGCGAGCGGCCTGCCGGTGACCGACCTGGCCCCGACCGGTCCCGACCGGCTGCCCGACCGGCTGGAGGAAGCGGGCTGGTCCGATCTGATCGATCATGTCCGCACCGGCCATTGGCCTTTCGCCGGCGGCGCGCTGTGGGTCGATGCCACGCCCGCGATGCTGCTCATCGACATCGACGGCGATGGCGATCCGCTGGCGCTGGCACAAGCCGGCGCCGCCGCTGCGGCGCATGTGGTGCGCTGCTGCGACATCGGCGGCTCGATCGGCATCGATTTTCCCTCGCTGCCGGGCCGGGCCGAGCGACAGGCGGTCGATGGCTGGGTCGATGCGCATTTCCCGCAGCCGTTCGAGCGCACCGCGACCAACGGGTTCGGCTTTCTGCAGATCATCCGGCGCCGCGAGCGCCCGTCGCTGATCGAACAGGTCCGCTTCGACCCCGTGGCGACCGACGCCGCGCTGCTGTTGCGCCAGGCCGAGCGCGCGGTTGGTGCCGGACCGCTGCAACTCACGGCGCGACCGGCCGTTGCCCAATGGATCGGCGCGCACCCGCACTGGATCTCGATGCTCGAACGGCGCGCCGGGCGCGCGGTCGCGATCGCCGCCGATGCGCAAGTGAAAGGAACGGGCCATGCCCAGTAATGCCGCCGCCCGATCGCGCCGCTGCCCCTTGTGCGGCAAGCCGCGCGACGAGACCTACAAGCCCTTTTGCAGCCGCGGTTGCCGCGACCGCGACCTCAATCGCTGGTTCGACGAAGGCTATCGCGTACCGGTCGATCAGGCGCCCGACGGGGGCCTCGACGGCGACCGTTTCGAGGATGAATGACAGGACAAAATTTGCGCAACAAAGGCTCTGGACAGGATCGAAACCCCTGCCTATAGCCGCCGCTCCCGAACAGGCCGCACGGCCTTGTGGAGCCCGTGCCCGGGTAGCTCAGTTGGTAGAGCATGCGACTGAAAATCGCAGTGTCGGTGGTTCGATCCCGCCCCCGGGCACCACGGTCCCTTGGCGACCGTTCCGGAACATCTTGAAACCGGGATAATATTCCTGCGATGGCTCGCGTGGCTCGTCGGCGCGGCCTGGCGCGCCATGCCGCTCGGTTCCGATCCGAAAATTCCCGGCCAGCTTTCTGTGGGCGCATGCTTGGCGCGATATCCCGGGCCGGGGCGGGGTGCCATGCGGCAATCGCTTGCCAAGGCTCTGGCGCGCGGCTAAAGGCCGCCCATTCGGACAGATGCGCCGTTTTCCTTCCGCCTTTCGCCGACATGCTCGGGGAGGGTGGGCGGACTATTGCCTGAAGCCGTGCTTGACGCGGCGGGGGCGGCAACCCATCTGGCCGTGAACTGAGACGCATGAAGGACGGGACGATCGATATGGCGAGGCCCAAAATTGGCGAATTCGTCAACCAGGTAAAGGCGGAAGCCGGCAAGATCGTGTGGCCGACGGGCCGCGAGACGGTGCAGACGACGATCATGGTTCTGATCATGACGATCCTGCTGTCGCTGTTCTTCTTCGGCGTCGACACGGTATTCAAGCTGATCGTCGGCTGGCTGACGTCGCTCGCGGGCTGATCCGCGCTTCACACCCAATTTCAGGACAGGACACGCACAGATGGCGCGCTGGTACATCATTCACGCCTATTCGGGTTTCGAGAACAAGGTTCGCGATTCGGTCGTCACCGAAGCCGAGCGTCTGGGACTCAGCGATTTCGTCGAGGCGGTCGAAGTGCCCGTCGAAACGGTGACCGAGGTCAAGCGCGGCAAGAAGGTTCAGTCCGAACGCAAATTCTTCCCCGGCTATGTGCTCGCCAAGCTGACGATGACCGACGATGTGTATCACCTCGTCAAGAATACACCGAAGGTTACGGGCTTCCTGGGGTCGTCGGGCAAGCCCCAGCCGATCAGCGAAGCCGAAGCCGCGCGTATCCTGAACAGCAAGGAAGAAGCCGCCGCGCGCCCGAAGACCGAGATTCGCGTAGATTACGAAATCGGCGATCAGGTCAAGGTGCTCGAAGGCCCGTTCGCGAGCTTCAACGGCGTGGTCGAAGAACTCGATTTCGACAAGGCGCGCGTCAAGGTCAGCGTATCGATCTTCGGCCGTGCGACGCCGGTCGAGCTCGATTTCGAGCAGGTCGAACGGATGAAGTGATGGCCGTGGGCCGTCGCTTTTCGCAGCACTGGATAATCGCATGAGTCTGAGTCAGGACGAGATTCAGGCCCGTGTTGCGCGCGCACGCGAAATCAACGCGGGTGTTTCGGCCGAGAAGGTCGTCGCGGCGGTCGCGCGGCTGTTCGATCTCGACCCCGTGCCCGGCGTCGAGGATGAATTTACCTATCCCGCCCTAGCGACCACCGCGCGCGACCGGATCTTCGGCGGGCAGGTCATCGCGCAGGCGATGTTCGCGGCTTCGCGCACGGTCGAGACCGGAAAGCAGGTGCATTCGCTCCACGCCTATTTCCTGCGCGGCGGCGACGAAACCAAGCCGCTGCATTTCCGCATCCACCGCGATTTCGACGGGCGCAGCTTTTCGAACCGTCGTGTCGTCGTGCGCCAGGACGGCAAGGTGATCTTCAACCTGACCGCATCGTTCCAGATTCCGGCGAAAGGGCTGTCGCATCAGGTGCCGATGCCCGACCTGCTGCCGCCCGAGCAGTGCTGGGACTTCACCGATTTCATCGCTGCCGATCCCAATATTTCGGACCGCCATCTTGCCCATATGGCGCGGCGGCGGCCGTTTGAGGTGCGCAGCTATCGCCCGCCGGCGTCGGCCAAGGCGACGCAGCATTACCAGTGGTTCCGCGTCGCCGCGCCGATCGGCGACGATCCGCTGCTCCATCGCGGTTTCCTCGCTTTCGCATCCGACATGGGGCTTTTGTCGTCGGCGATGCTGCCGCACGGCGTCAACTTCTGGACGCTTGGCATGGTGTCGACCAGCCTCGATCATGCGATGTGGTTCCACGACGATATTCGCGTCGACGACTGGTTCGTGTTCGTGATGGACAGCCCGTGGACCGGCGGCGATCGCGGGCTGTGCCGCGGGTCGATCTATCGCCAGGACGGCACGTTGATCGCAACCGTGGTGCAGGAAGGCCTGGTGCGCTATCGACCGGATGCCGTGCGATAGCGATTGCGCGCGCCGCAGAAGGGGGCTGCTTTTCGAATGGGAACGGACGGCACGGCCATCGGGCGACTGAAGCAGCTTGACGGGGTGCGTGGGCTTGCCGCCTGCGCCGTCGCCTTCGGATATCATTCCAAGATATTGTTCGAACGCGCTGTTTTCGAAGACGGCTGGGGCGGTCCGGTAGCAGCGTGGCTGCGTGACAATGGCTGGACTGCAGTCGACCTGTTCTTCCTGCTATCGGGTTTCGTGTTCGCGCATGTGTATCGTTTCGGCGAATCGCTGCAGTCGACGCGCGCTCTTGCCGATTTCACCGTGGCACGCATCGCGCGCCTATACCCGCTTCACCTGTTCATGCTCGTCTGCTGCGCTGCAACCTTCTGGTGGATGCCGTATAACAACGTCGGTACCTTCATTGCGCATCTGTTCATGCTGCAGGTGTTTACGGAGCCGGTCGCGCGCACCTTCGATGGTCCATCCTGGTCGATCTCGGTCGAGGTTTTTTGCTATATTCTTTTCGCGGCGGCGGCTTTCGCGGGGCGACGGGCGGTTCTTACGGTCGCCTGCACCGCGATTCTGACGAGCGGTATAGTGCTTCTTTTCGACGGGCACGCGGGCCAGCCACTTACCTCCGCCAACAGCATCGCGCGTGGCGGCTTCGGCTTTTTCATCGGTGTGCTCCTGTGGCGCTACCGCGACCGTTTTGCGCGCGTTCCGGCGCTGGTGCTCGTGGCGATCGCCGTGGCGGGACTCCTGATCCCGACCGGGACAGCCAATCCGGTGCTGCCGCTCACCGCGCTGACCTGGCCGGCGGCGTTAATCCTGGCGCTGCGGACGCGCTTCATGGGAACAGCGCCGCTCGTGTGGCTCGGCGATCGCAGCTATTCAATCTATCTCGTCAATATTCCCGTCGCGGACGTGCTGTTGCGCGTCGCTGGCAAGTTCCGTGATTGGGACTACGGCCTGTTTTCGGCGCATATCCTCTTCGTCGCGATCGTCATGCTGCTGTCCGAATTCACCTATCGCTACATCGAACGTCCTGGCCAGCGGATGATCCGCGATCGCTGGAAGATCCGGCGCGGCCGGCAGGCGGCGGCCGCCGCCTGATCGCGCCGCGCGGCGCGTCTTTCCTTGCATTTCGGGCGAAAGCCCGCTAACGGCCGCGCTTCGCGATCGCCCTCCTTTGGAAAGGCGGCGTGATTCCGCGCGGGAGGAGGGCTGATAACCCTCTGCTTGACCGCTTATTTTGAGCCCCGGACCCGTCCGGGGCGACAGAAAGAAAGGAGGCCATCATGGCCAAGAAGATCAGCGGCTATATCAAGCTGCAGGTGCCCGCCGGCACTGCCAATCCCTCGCCGCCTCTCGGGCCGGCGCTGGGTCAGCGCGGCGTCAACATCATGGAATTCTGCAAGGCGTTCAACGCCGCGACCGACGGCATGGACAAGGGCACGCCGACCCCGACCATCATCACCGTCTTTGCGGACAAGAGCTTCTCGTTCGTCACCAAGACGCCCCCGGCAACCTACCTCATCAAGAAGGCCGCGAACCTGAAGTCGGGTTCGAAGGAGCCCGGCAAGATCAGCGGTGGCAAGATCGCGCGCTCGAAGCTCGCCGAAATCGCCGAGATCAAGATGAAGGATCTGAACGCCAACGACATCGAACAGGCGACCAAGATCATCGAAGGCAGCGCCCGCTCGATGGGCCTCGAAGTGACGGAGGGCTGAACCGATGGCAAAGCTGACCAAGAAGCAGAAGGCCCTCGAGGGCAAGGTCGACGCGACGAAGCTGCACAGCATCGAAGACGCGCTGAAGACCGTCCGTGAACTCGCTTCGGCGAAGTTCGACGAAACGCTCGAAATCGCGATGAACCTGGGCGTCGATCCGCGTCACGCCGACCAGATGGTCCGCGGCGTGGTCACGCTGCCCGCCGGTACCGGCAAGGACGTCAAGGTCGCGGTTTTCGCGCGCGGCGACAATGCCGAAAAGGCGCTCGCCGCCGGTGCCGACAAGGTCGGTGCCGAAGACCTGATGGAAGACATGCTCGCGGGTAACCTCGACTATGGCCGCGTCATCGCGACGCCGGACATGATGGGCATCGTCGGCCGCCTCGGCAAGACGCTGGGTCCGAAGGGCCTGATGCCGAACCCGAAGCTGGGCACCGTCACCCCGAACGTCGCCGAAGCCGTCAAGGCAGCCAAGGGCGGCCAGATCGAATTCCGCGTCGAAAAGGCCGGGATCATCCACGCCGGCCTCGGCAAGCTGTCGTTCGGCGAGGAAAAGCTCCGCCAGAATTTCGACGCGTTCGTCGACGCGATCGTCAAGGCCAAGCCGGCCGGTGCGAAGGGCAAATATGTCCGCAAGATCGCGCTGTCGTCGTCGATGGGCCCGGGCGTCAAGATCGACACCGCGGACGTCGCCGGCGCCTGATTTTCAGGCAAAGCAATTCAAGGAAAGGGCTGGGGGAAACTCCGGCCCTTTTCTTATGGGCTGAAGGGATGGATTGGGATGGGAAGCGGGCGTTGCCGCTAACCGCATGGTGTTCCCCGGCGAAAGCCGGGGCCCAGGGCTTTACAGTATCAACATCAGCGTTCGACACTCTGGACCCCGGCCTTCGCCGGGGAACACAATGACGACGTGGAGCTCTATTCGTTCGTCATCCCGGGCTTGATCCGGGATCCATTATTCCGACGCTGCGTGAATGGATCCCGGATCAAGTCCGGGATGACGATGAGGATCAGATGCCCCTTTCCGCTCGAAACCCGCTATTCCCGCAAGCCTCGCAATGCCGCCCCCGCCGCGAAGGGGCCTGTCACCGTCAGCAGCAGGCTGGCAGCGGCGAGCAGTTTCACTGCACCGCGGCCCGATGGATCGAGCATTCCGGCGCCGAAGATCAGTAATGGCACCGCGAGCGGCAGGACGAGCAGACCGCCGATCGCATTGCCGCCCTTGAGGTTCGCCGTGAGCGCGGCGCTGAGCACCGCGAGCGAGGCGAGGGCCGGGATGGCGATGGCGAGGCCGAGGGCAATCGTCGCGACGCGTGCCGCATCCTGTGCAAGCAGCGCCGCGGCTGGCAGCAGTGCAATCAGCAACGGCAATCCGAAGCCGATCGCATGGGCGGCGATCTTGACCGCCGCGACGACCTCGTCGGCGATGCCGCGCACCGCAAGCTGATCGAGCACGCCCGCATCCTTGTCGGGGCGGATCAGCCGGTCGATCGGCAGCAGCGCCGCGAGCAGCGCCGCGACCCACAGCATGCCGCCCCCCGTGCGCGCGAGCAGTGGCGCGTCAGGCCCCACCGCGAAGGGAAAGGCGGTCGCGACCAGGAGGAAAAAGACGACGGGCAGCCACAGCGCGCCGCTGCCCCAGGCGCGGCGCAGGTCGCGCCAGAAAAGCGTGAGCAGGGCGGTCATGCGCGCGCGCCCATGTCCAGCTCGGCAAGATCCGGGATGTCGAGCGCGAAGTGCGAGGCGAGCAATACCGCGCCGCCGTTCGCGCGGTGCGCCGCGATCGCTGCGACGAGCCGCGTCCGGGTGGCGTCGTCCATGCCATTGGCGGGTTCGTCGAGCATCCAGATCGGCGCCGCGCTGCCGATGACGCGTGCCATCGCGGCGCGTTTGCGCTGGCCGGTCGACAGCATAGCAACCGGTACTTCGGCAAGAGCGCCGAGCGCCATGGCCTCCATCGCGCGCTGCGTCATCGGGCCGTCGATGCCGTCGATGCGCGCCCAGACGTCGAGCGCCCGGCGCAGCGGCAGTTCGGCATCGAGCGCCGCGGCTTCGTCGATCAGCGCGCAGCGTTCGTGCCGCGTCACCGTGCCCGCGGCGGCGCGGAGCAGGCCCGCGGCAACGCGGATCAGGCTCGATTTGCCGGCACCGTTGGGACCACGCAGCCACAGCGCCTCGCCGCGCGCAAGCGCCAGCGACAGGCCTTCGAACAGCAGCCGGTTGCCACGGATGCAGGCAATGCGGTCTAGCTGGAGCAACAGCGTCACGCCATGTCTTCCAGCGCGTGCATATCGTCGTCCGAAAAGCCGAAATGATGTCCGATTTCGTGGATCAGGACGTGGCGCACCAGCCAGTCGAGCCGTTCGCCGCCTTCGATCCATTCGACCAGAATCGGGATGCGATAGAGCGTCACCCGGTCGGGCATGCCGCCGCTCATGTCGATGCTGCGTTCGGTCAGCGGCCGGCCTTCGTAGAGGCCGGTCAGATCATAGGGATGCTCGATACCGAGCGAAGCGAGCGTTTCGTCGTCGGCAAATTCCTCGATCGCGACGACCACGCCGCGGATGTGCGGCTTGAAAATATCGGGCAGCGCGGCCAGCGCCGCATCGGCCATTGCGTGAAAGGCATCGGCATCGGGGGCGCCGCCGGTCCAGCCGTCGGGCAATCGGGAAAGGGCGGCCTTGTCGCTCATCGCGCCCTTCCTTATGGCGGGGACACGGTCTTTACCAGCGGGAGAAAGCGGATGGTCCAGAAACTCGACGATGCGGCGCGTGCGGCGCTGCTCGCGCGCTTTCCCGAATGGACGCACGAGCCGCAGCGCGACGCGATCACGCGCCGGTTCCGGTTCGACGATTTCGCGCAGGCCTTCGGCTTCATGGCGAGCGTCGCGATCATCGCCGAAAAGATGGATCACCATCCCGAATGGTCGAACGTCTATAATCGCGTCGATATCCTGCTGACCACGCACGACGCCGACGGACTGTCCGATCGCGACGCGCGCTTGGCGGAAGCGATCGAAGCCTTGCTCTGATCCGCCGATGATCCGCTTCGATCAGGCTTATCGCACGCTCGCTGTCGGGATCGCTGTTTTGGCGGGCTTCGTCGATGCGATCGGCTTCGTCGAATCGGCGGGCTTTTTCGTGTCGTTCATGACGGGCAATTCGACCCGCCTCGCGGTCGGGGTGGCGGAGGGCCATCGCGCCGCCCTGCTTGCGGGCAGCATCATTGCGATTTTCGTCACCGGCGTCGTCGCCGGATCGTTGATCGGCGCGCGCGCAGGGCGGCGGCGCACGCCGGCGGTGCTGATGTGCGTGACGCTGCTGCTGGTCGTCGCGGCGCTGCTGCGCGTGGCCGATGCCGGCTGGGTCGCCATTCTCGGCCTCGCTTTTGCGATGGGCGTCGTCAATGCGGCGATCGAGGGCAGCGACGGCACTGTGGTCGGCGTCACCTATATGACGGGCACGCTCGTCCAGATGGGGCAGAAGATCGCCAACGCGCTTCGTGGCGAGGGCGACCGGCGGTGGCGTCATCATCTGGGGCTATGGGCGGGGCTGGCGGGCGGTGCCGTCCTGGGTGCGCGCACCGTTCTGTGGTCGGCACCGCTGGCTTACGTGCTCGCGATCGCGCTTGCCGCGGGGCTGGGGGCGCGCGCGATGTGGATGGCGCGCCAGACGCCCTAGGGTCAGGACCCATTAATTCCACGATCGAGGCGTCGAAATGGCGAAGATATCGGGTCTGCGCGGGTGCAGCGGGTAGCATCGCTACCCGCAAGGCCGCGCGGGCCTGAGATCGAAGCCATTTCGGCGTCCCTGCGGGATTTGACCGATTTTGCCCATGGCGTCGTCGAAAAGTCTCGAAATATCGACATATTCCTTCGCCTTTTCTCCTCGCCCTGAGCAAAATCGCTTCAAACCTCGATCGCGGAATCAATGGGTCCTGCCCCTAAGGCGGCGCTTGCCTTCCCCGGCCGACCGTTCCAAAAGTCGGCAATAAAGTAACACACCAAATCGTGAGACAGGGGAGTGTGCCGCATGTCCGACAGCCTATTTCGCCGCAAGGCGATCGTTCCCGACGCGCATGAGCACAAGCTCGCGCGCACGCTCGGATGGCCGCATCTCGTCGCGCTCGGCGTCGGCGCGATCGTCGGCACAGGTATCTTGACGCTGATCGGCGTCGGCGCCGACAAGGCGGGCCCCGCGGTCATCCTTTCGTTCGTCATTGCCGGACTGATCTGCGCCTGCGCCGCGCTCGCCTATGCCGAAATGGCGACGATGATCCCCGCGTCGGGCAGCGCCTACACCTACAGCTATGTGGTGATCGGCGAACTGATCGCGTGGATCGTCGGGTGGAGCCTGATCCTCGAATATTCGCTGGTCGTCAGTGCGGTCGCGGTCGGCTGGTCGGGCTATGCCGCGCCGCTGCTCCACGAATGGGCGCGGGTGCCGCAGGAATTGATGCAGGGCCCCGAACTCGGCGGGATCGTCAACCTGCCGGCGATCGCGATCATCGCGGTGGTCGCGGGCATGCTGCTCTATGGCACGCGCGAGAGTGCGACCGTCAACGCTATCCTCGTGCTCGTGAAGATCGTCGCCCTTGCGGTGTTCGTGGCGGTTGCGCTACCTGCCTTCGACGCCGCCAATCTCGAACCGTTCAGCCCGTTCGGCTTTGCCAAGCATATGGGTCCCGATGGCGTCGAGCGTGGCGTAATGGCGGCGGCGGCGATCATCTTCTTTGCCTTTTATGGATTCGACGCAATCGCGACGGCCGCCGAGGAGGCGAAGAATCCCGACCGCGACCTCAAGATCGGGATCGTCGGGTCGATGATCGCCTGCGTCCTGATCTACATTGCCGTCGCGGTCGCGGCGGTCGGGGCCATTTCCTACAGCCGCTTTGCGAACAGCCCTGAACCGCTGGCGCTGATCCTGCGTGAACTCGGCCAGCCGCTCGCCGCCCATTATCTGGCGATTTCTGCGGTCATTGCGTTGCCGACGGTGATCCTGGCGTTCTTCTACGGTCAAAGCCGCATCTTCTTCACCATGGCGCGCGACGGCCTGTTGCCCGCCAGCCTGGCGAAGCTGTCGGTGCGGGGGACGCCGGTGCGGATCACGATCTTCACGGCCGCAGTCGTCGCGGTGCTGGCGGGCTTCATCCCGCTCGGCGAGCTGGCGGCGCTGGCCAATGCGGGAACGCTGGCGGCCTTTACAGCGGTGTCGGTGTGCATGCTCATCATGCGCCGCCGCGCGCCCGACGCACCGCGGACGTTCCGTGCGCCAATGCCGTGGGTGGTCGGCGGCATCGCGGTGCTGGGGTGCATCTATCTTTTCTTCAGCCTGCCGGCAAAGACGCAGCTGTGGTTCCTCGCCTGGAACATCGGCGGTCTGGGCGTCTATTTTCTTTACGCGCGGAGCCGCGCCGTCGCGGGCTGAACAATAGATCCATGCTGGCATGGAATGGCGGTTGCATCGCGCCCTCAGCCCATGCAGGCTGGAATTTGTTTTGGGGCATTTGATTGGGGGAAAAGGCCGATGGCCGGATGGGGACGTGTTGCCGGTGTGGTATTGCTGATTGGCCCGGCCGGGTCGGCGTTGGCGGGTGAGCAACCGCTCTATCAGCCCGCGCCCGACTGGGCACAGGTCGCCACCCTGCCCGACGCTGCACCGGGCGGCGGGTTGCAGGTGCTCGATATCGAACAGCGTGTCGATGGCGCGACGGTCTGGAATTACACCGACACCGTCATCAAACTCAACACACCCGAAGAACTGGCGCAGAACAGCAATGTGACGGTCGGCTGGGCGCCGGACAAGGGCGATCTGATCGTCCACGAACTGTCGATCATCCGCGACGGGCAGGTGATCGACGCACTGGCGGGCGGCCAGAAGTTTACCGTATTGCGCCGCGAAGAAGCGCTCGAACAGCGCGAACTGACCGGCATCCTGTCGGCCAATCTGCCCGTCGAGGGACTGCGCGTGGGCGACATGTTGCGGCTGCGCATGTCGATCACCAACAAGGATGACGCGCTGGGCGGCCGCGCACAGCTGGCTGTGCCGCTGATCGCCGAACCCGCGCGCATCGGATCGGGCAGCTACCGTCTGTCCTGGCGCGCCGACGACAAGCTGCAATGGAAATCCTTCGCCAATGGCGTCACGCTGAAGCCGGTGCGCAAGGGCGCCTATTACGAGCTGCCGGTCACCCTGCCGATCGCGAAACAGGCCGAAATGCCGTCGGACGCGCCGATGCGCTTTCGCAGCCCGCCGCTGATCGAGGCATCGACCTTTTCGGGCTGGTCCGACGTGTCGAAGGTGATGGCGCCGCTGTACGCGACCGCCGGCACCATCGCGGACGATAGCCCGCTCGCCGCCGAAGTGGCGGCGATCAAGGCGGCGACGATCGACCCGCTCGAACGCGCCGCCAAAGCCTTGCAACTCGTGCAGGACAAGGTTCGCTATCTGGCGGTCGGCATGGACGGCGGTAATTATGTGCCGCAGGCGCCCGCGAAGACCTGGGACGTCCGCTATGGCGACTGCAAGGCGAAAACGCTGCTGCTGCTCGCGATGCTGCACGCGATGGATATCGACGCCGAACCGGTGCTTGCGCATGCGCAGCTCGGCGATGCGGTGGCGAGCCGCCTGCCCACCGCGCTGGCTTTCAATCATGTCATCGTCAAGGCGACGATCGGCGGCGAGCCGCTGTGGCTCGACGGAACGGGGCTCGGCACGCGGCTCGCCGATATTCGCGATACGCCGGCCTTTGGCTATGTCCTGCCGGTGCGCGCCGAAGGGGCGGAGCTGGAGAAGATCGCGCTGCGCCGTCCGGCGCGTCCGACGATCGACCTGGCGCTCGATGCCGACGAAAGCACCAGCATCGACCTTCCGTCGGTCATCAAGGTCGACATGGTCGTGCGCGGCCAGCTCGCGAGCCTGCTTACCCTGTCGACCGCGCAGCTCGGTCCCAAGGAGCAGGAGGACATGCTGAACGGCCTGCTCCAGAATTTCGTCGGGCAGGCGCAGTTCGACAAGCTGGAAGCCAAACCCGACGCCTCGGACGGCAGCGTGACGATCACCGCGCGCGGCGTGTTCGGATCGGGGTGGGAGCGCGAGGATAATCACAGCGAGCGCTGGCTGTCGCGTGTCGGCAATCTGATCGAATTTTCGCCCGACCGCGCGCGCGCTTCCTGGGCGAATATTCCCGTTGCGACGGGCGCGCCCGACTATGCGCATTATCGTTTGCGCGTCCGGTTGCCCGACGGCGGCCGTGACTACAAGATCGAGGGCGAAGGCGCGCTCGACGCGCGGCTCGCCGGCGTCGATGTCAAACGCAGCGTGACGATGGCCGACGGCTATGTCGTCGTCGACGAGGTGCTGGCGAGCAGCGGCGTCGAAATCGCGCCGACGGATGTCGCGGCCGAGCGCGACCGCGTTGCCACCGTCATCAGCCAGACCCCGCGGCTGGTCGCGCCCGAGGATGCGCGGCGGCGCTGGAACCTGAAAGGCGCACCATCGACGTCGCAGCTCGACGCAGTGCGGTCGATTTATGCGGTCAACGCCGCCAAGGCCGATGAGGAAAATGTGTCGGCGCTGATCAGCGAAGCGTCGTTCCAGCGCGGCATCGGCGATTACAAGGCAGCCGAGCAGACGTTGACCCGCCAGATCGCATTGCAGCCGTCGGAGGACGCCTATCTGTCCCGGTCGGGGGTGCGCAAGGAATTGGGGAATATTGCGGGCGCGCTCGCCGATGCCGAAGAGGCGCGCAAGCTCGACCCCTCGTCGCTCGGCGCGATCGGGGCTGTCGCAATGCTGACCGCCGAAAAGGGCGATGTCGCCGCGGCGACGCGGATGTTCGATGATCGCATCGCGCTTGGCGGCAAATCGAAAAGCGACCTCCGGCTCGCCAAGGCGGCGATGGTGGGCGAATTCGGCGATCCCAAGGCCGCGATCGACGAACTCGATGCGCTCGTTGCGACAAAGCCCGGGTCGCCCGACCTGCTCAACGCGCGCTGCTGGGTGAAGGCATCGCGCGAAGTCGCGGTCGACAGCGCGCTCAAGGACTGCACCTCGGCGATGGAACTGGCGGACAGCACGGCGCATATTCTGGACAGCCGCGCGCTGGTGTGGCTGCGCCTCGGCCGCAACGACGATGCGCTGCGCGATCTCGACGCGGCGCTACTGCAGGTGCCGTCGCTCGCATCGAGCCGCTTCCTGCGTGCGATCGTCTACCAGCGGCTGGGCCGCGCCACCGATGCCGCGGCCGATCTCGCGATCGCGCGCCAGCTGTCGCCGTCGACCGAACGCGATTATGCCCGCTTCGGGCTGAAGCCGTAACAACAGCGAAATCGATGCGGGAAATGCATCCGGGGGGCGGGGCCTGAAGGCCGCTCCGCCCCCCGTCTGCGTCGGGGGCAAGTGGGGATGTCCCGGTGGGGGCAGGGGGCATCAGGGACCAGACCGATGCCCCCCACCGCTCCATTGAGCGGAACACTCGGGAACATATCTTACTATACAAGTGCCGTGCCATTTTCGGGCCGTCGCGCAAATCAGCGGGTTACGCTGGTTAGCGATTTCTTACCGCGCGGCAGACTTGTCAAAAATCCCGACACCGGCCGGAAAAATCCCGTTCATCGACCGTTCAGTCAAT
The DNA here is from genome assembly GCF_001468495.1 of Sphingopyxis sp. A083. Classification (NCBI taxonomy): domain Bacteria; kingdom Pseudomonadati; phylum Pseudomonadota; class Alphaproteobacteria; order Sphingomonadales; family Sphingopyxidaceae; genus Sphingopyxis; species Sphingopyxis sp. A083. Next base: position 86,585 of record NZ_LNSK01000008.1, read on the forward strand.
TGACTACATTTGTAGTCGCATAGATTGTCGCAGCCGAAGGGAGGGGTTCACCATGGCGGAACGACCAAGCGAATCCGAAATGCAGGTGCTGGCCGCACTGTGGGATGACGCCCCGCAGACCGCGGCCGATCTGACCGCGCGCGTCGGCCGGGCGAACGGCTGGACGCAAGCGACGGTCAAGACGCTGCTCGCGCGGCTCGTGCAGAAGGGCGCCGTTGCGGCGGAGGCCGACGGTCGGCGTTATCTCTATCGCCCGGCGGTCGATCGCGACGCGGCGGTGGGCGAGGAATCGCAGCGTTTCGTCGATCGCCTCTTCGGCGGCCGCGTCAGCCCGCTGATCGCGCATCTCGCCGACCGCGAAGCCTTGACCGACGCCGATATCGCCGAGATCGAGGCGCTGCTCCGGAAGCTCAAGTCATGAGCGGCGCGACCATCATGCAGATTTGGGGCGACACGCTCGTCACCACCGCTCTGCTCGTCCTCGCGGTGCTGCTGGTGCGCAAGCCCTTTGCGCGCCAGTTCGGTCCGCGCCTGACCTATGCGCTCTGGCTCGTGCCGGCGCTGCGGCTGGTGCTGCCGCCCTTGCCCTTTGCCGATCCCGTGGCGACCCCGGCCGCGGTGACCGTCCCGGCCGATGTCGTACTGATCGAGGCGGCCGACGCGGCGCGTACGATCGGGACGCCGGCGGCGATGCCGCAGCCGAGCTGGGGGCTGGCCGACGCGCTGCCGCTGCTGTTCACCCTGTGGATGGCGGGCGCGCTGTTGCTGATCGCGACGGCGATCGTGCGGCATATGCGCTTCCGGCGGCTGGTGCTGGATGCGGCGGTCGCGCTCGAACCGATCGGGTCGATCCGTCTCGTCATGAGCGGCGCCGTCGATGGTCCCGTCGCCTTTGGCCTTTTCAGCCGATATGTGGCGGTACCCCCCGACTTTTTCGCCCGCTACGCCGCCGAAGAGCGCGCGCTGGCGATCGATCATGAACTTGCGCACCATCGCCACGGCGATCTGTGGGCAAACAGCGCCGCGCTGCTGCTGCTCGCCTCGCAATGGTTCAACCCGCTCGCGTGGCGCGCGATCCGGGCGTTTCGTTTCGACCAGGAGGCGGCGTGCGACGCGCGCGTGCTGACGATAGCCGATACCGCCGAACGCCGCGTGCGCACCGCCCATTATGCCGCCGCGATCGCCAAGGCGGCGGTCGGTGCGCGCCTGTCACTTGCCGCCCCGATGGCGGTTCACGATAATCTGCAGGAGAGGCTGACCATGTTGACGCAGCAGGATATTTCGAAAAAGCGACGCCTTGCCGGAAAGCTTCTCGTAGGCAGCGCGACGCTGGCCGTGCTCGGCGCGACCGCGACGCTCGTTCCAGCTGGGACCGCCACCGCGCATGTTCAGGACGCCGGTTTGATCGCGCCGCCGGCTCCGCCGGCTCCGCCCGCCGCGCCCGAAGCGCCCCCGGCCCCTCCCGCACCTCTTGAGCCGGTTGCGGACGGTCCGCACCATATCATGATCGTCACCACCAAGGGCGATGGCGAGAGCGAAACCGTGACGACCTCGGCCGACGGCACGCGGCGCGAAGTGAACCGCGTGGTCGTGCGCCAGATCGCGGATGGCGACGGCAAGGCGGCGCGTGTCACGCTGGCGCCCGGTACCGGAGAGGGACGACGGTTCGAGCTTCACTTGCCGGGGAATCTGTCGCGCGAGGACATTCTGGCGACGCTGACGGAACAGGGCATCAGCGGCGCGCGCGCCGAGGCCATAGCGGACAAGCTGGAAGCCAAGCGCACCGAGCGCTTCCGCACCGCGCTGGCACCGATGCCGCCAATGCCGCCACTCCCGCCGATGCCTCCGATGGGCGAAGGCGCCTGGCGTTCGAAGGATGGCAAGGCGATGGCGACGGCCACCTGCAAGGACGGGCCGAAATCGGTTCGGCTGTTTTCCAGCGACGAACAGGAACAGGGCGGCCGCAACCGCATGGTGATGATGGTGTGCGGCGATGCCGGGGCGAGCAAGGCCGATCGGGTCGCGGCGCTCAAAAAGGCGCGCGACCGGTTGGCCGCCGACAGCCGCAGCGCGATGTCCGGCGAAATGCGCGCCAAGGTGATCGCCGACATGGATCGCGCCATCGCAGAAGCCGAAAAGGGCCAGTAACCGGATCAGCTTTGACGCCGGTCTTTGCTCCCCGGTTGGGATCGGCGGCAGGGGCGGGGAAAGGGAGCGCGGTTGTCCCCGCTTCCTTTCTCCGTCCCCCTTTTGCCCTTCTTTCGGCGGGCGCGGGCTTTTCCTTTCGCCCGCGCGATGCCACATGGGAGGGGTGAGCGAAGAAAAACCCTGGCCCGACACGATCCGCGCCGGCGACTGCGAACAGCATGAGCCGCTGGTGCGCCGCGTGCTCGCGCCCAATCCGTCCCCCTATACCTTCACCGGAACCCAGACATGGATCGTCGGCGCCGGCCGCGATGTCGCGATCATCGACCCCGGCCCGACCGGATCGGGGATGAGCATCGGCGATCCACCCGACGCGAATGGCGCAGGGCATGTCGATGCAATTTTGCGCGCCGTCGAAGGGCAGAGCGTGGCGGCGATCCTCTGCACGCATACGCACCGCGACCATAGCCCCGCCGCGATGCCGCTGAAACAGGCGACGGGCGCGCCGATTATCGGCTGCGCACCGCTCGCGCTTTCGGACGATGGCCCGCGCGCCGATTCGGCCTTCGACCCCGATTATGCGCCCGACCGCGTGCTGACGGACGGTGAGCAGATCGCGGGCGACGGCTGGACGATCGAGGCGGTGGCAACACCGGGCCACACGTCGAACCATTTATGCTACGCGCTTATGGAAAGCGGTGCGCTGTTCACCGGCGACCATGTCATGGCCTGGTCGACGAGCGTCGTCAGCCCGCCCGACGGCGACATGGCCGCCTATATGGCGAGCCTTGCCAAGCTCTATGACCGCGACGACCGCGTCTATTATCCGGCGCATGGTCCCGCGGTCGCAAAGCCCAAACAACTCGTTCGCGGCATGCTCGGCCATCGCAGGCAGCGCGAGCGCCAGATATTGCGGGAACTGGAAAAGGGGCCGCGCGTCGTCCCCGATATGGTGAAGCATATGTACAAGGGGCTCGACCCCCGCCTGACCGGCGCTGCGGGCCGATCGGTGCTCGCCCATCTTCTCGATCTGCAGGCGCGGGGCCGGGTGCGCGTCGAGGATCAGACCTGGGAGCTTTGCTGAATGATCGCGATCATCCTGCTGGCTCTCGCCGCGCAAGCCGCGCCCGATGCGCCATCGGACGACCGCATCGTGATGCTGTCACCCGGAGGCGACGGGGCGCTGTGCGTTGCCGATAGGGGCCTATGCCTCGCGCTTACGGGAGATGGCGATGCGCGCGCGCTTCACGTCGCCGCTCCGATATCGGGCGATGCTGCGGGAACGGACCTGCCGTTACCCGCTCCCCTTGCCGCCGCGCCGGACATTGCGCTCTGGCCCCATCTCATTGCTGTTCCCCGCGACGACGTGGCCGGACAGGCGGCGGGATCGGAGTATCTTGCCGGATTCGTAACGACCGAGAGGACGGGCTATTCGGGCGGCGGCGGGACTGGTGGACGCCTGCATCTTTTCCGTTTGACCACGCCGCCCGACGCGATCGGCTTCGGCAGCGAAGTGCTCGACGTCGTTTGGGACAGTTCGCTCATCATCCGTGCCTGCTTTTCGGAGCGCGATGCAAAGGACAGGCTCGGTGCCTGCCATGACGAGTATCGCTTCATTGCCACGCTCAACCCGGCGCCGGGCGATGGAGCCGAACTCCCGGCATTGCTTTATCGCAGCGTAGCGACGGCCTATCCGCAAACGGCGCGGCGCGGCGAAGACAATAGCGGACAAAAGCTGACCAAGGCCGATCTTTCGGACTGGCGCGACTTCGACTGCAGCTACGAACGTGTTCTGCACTATAATCCCGCAACCGCGCGATATGAAATGGATCGCCCGGCGCCCGATTGCTCGGCCTACACGACGCCATGACCGAAGCGAAAATTTCGTCCGGGCGCATGATTGCCCGCCTTCTTCTCCTCGCGACCGCAATGCTGTTCGTGCTCGGCACATGGTGGACGGTTTCGGCGTGGCGCGATTGGCGCGAGGGTACGGCGCCGCAAACCGTGGTTGCGGCGAGCCTCCAGGGGCTTCAGGAGCAGAATGTCCTCGTGCCCTTCACCGCGCGCTATGTCGCGGTCGTGACCTCGACTCAGAACCGGCTGGGGCTGGAGGCCAAGAAGACGCTGATCATGCCGGGGACGGTGCGGTACGAGGTCGATCTTGCCAAGCTGAAGCCCGCCGATCTCGACTGGGATGCGGCGAACAACGCGCTGACGGTCACCTTGCCGCCGCTGCGCCTCGCGGGGCCGGAAATCGACATCGATGCGATCAGCGAATATCGCGACGGGCTGATCCTTCTGACGCTGACCGATGCCGAACAGGCGCTCGATGCCGCTAATCGCAAGGCGGGGCAGGCCGAATTGATCAAGCAGGCGCGGGGCGACACGCCGATGCGGCTCGCCGAAAATGCCGCCCGGACGGCGATCGAACAAAGCTTTGCGATGCCCCTCAAAGCCGCGGGGATCGACGCCAAGGTCACGGCGCGCTTCGGGCGCTGAGCCCCTCCGAAATTTCGGCTTTCGTCCGCGCGGGCTTCACGCTAGCTTCCGCCGCCTGTCCGGCCTGAGGGGGGTATGGCATGGCAACGACCGCAAATCGCGCGCTCGCCGGCGAGCGTTTCTGGCAGCGTATGGCAATCGGCCTCGCGCTTTTCATCTTCGTCGCATTCGCCCAGTTCGCATTTCGCGGGCTGGCCGATCCGGTAGCCGCACCGATTTGGGTGCATCTGCACGCGCTGGCGATGTTCGGCTGGCTCGGGCTTCTCGTCGTCCAGCCTCGCCTGGCGGCGGCGGGCAACCGGACGCTGCACCGCCAGCTTGGCTGGACCGGCGCCGCGCTGGCGACGATCATCGTCGGGCTTGGCATCTTCACCGGCTTTGCCGCGGTGATCCTGCACCGCCAGCCGCCCTTTTTCACCGCACCCTATTTTCTCGCGCTGACCGCAATCGAAGCGATCGCGTTCGGGTTGCTTGTCTATGCTGCGATCCGCCGCCGCCGTGCCACCGACTGGCACCGGCGCCTGATGCTGGGGGCGACGATCATCGTCCTCGAACCGGCGCTTGGGCGCGTCTTGCCGCTACCGCTGATGATCGGCTGGTCCGACATTCCGATCGGTCTCGTCGAACTCGCGGTCGTCGGCCTGATCGCGTTCCATGACCGCCGCACGATCGGGCGCGTGCACCCGGCGACGATCCGGGTCGCGCTCGCGGTGGTGCTAACCCGCATTGCGGTCTACTCGCTCGCATTGGCACCGCCGGTCGAGGAGCTTGCGCGGCGCCTTGGCGGCGGCTGACCAGCCGCGGCCGGCATAAGCCGCGGCGGGCGCGTTTGCCCTCGCGCTGACGGCGGTGTAGGGAGCGCCCGACAAGCACCGACAAGGAACCGCCATGACTGCTCCCGTCCGCGAAAATCTCTCCGGCCTCGACCTGCGCGCCGAGATCGATCGTCTGCGCAAGGAGCGCAATGCGGTGATTCTGGCGCATTATTACCAGAAGCCCGAAATTCAGGATCTTGCCGATTTCGTCGGCGATTCGCTCGAGCTTTCGCGCAAGGCGGCCGAGACCGATGCCGATGTCATCGCCTTTTGCGGGGTCAAGTTCATGGCCGAGACGGCGAAGATTCTCAGCCCCGAAAAGATCGTGATCCTGCCCGATCTCGACGCCGGGTGCAGCCTGGAGGACAGCTGCCCGCCCGAACAATTCGCGCGGTTCCGCGCCGCCCATCCCGACCATATCGCGCTGACCTACATCAACTGCTCGGCGGCGGTGAAGGCGCTCAGCGACGTAATCGTGACCTCGTCGAGCGCCGAGACGATCATCAGCCAGATCCCGCCCGAACAGAAGATCATCTTCGGTCCCGACCGCCACCTCGGCGGCTATCTGAACCGCAAGTTCGGGCGCGACATGCTGCTGTGGCCCGGTGTTTGCATCGTCCACGAAGCCTTCAGCGAAACCGAGCTGCTGAAGCTGAAGGCGCAGCATCCGGACGCGCCGGTCGCGGCGCACCCCGAATGTCCGCCCTATATCGTCGATCATGCCGATTATGTCGGATCGACCAGCGGCATCCTGCAATTCGCCAAGACCTTCGATGGCGATACGCTGATCGTCGCGACCGAACCGCATATCATTCACCAGATGCAGCTCGCGCTGCCCGGGAAGAATTTCATCGGTGCGCCGGGTGCGGACGGCAACTGCAACTGCAACATCTGCCCCTATATGGCGCTCAACACGATGGAAAAGCTCTACATCGCGCTGCGCGACCTGAAGCCGCAGATCGAACTCGACGAGGACCTGCGCCTTGCCGCGCGCAAGAGCCTCGACCGGATGCTCGAAATGGCGTCGGGAACCGTCGGCAAGGGCGATCTGGGCGCTCGCTGAGTCGCGAGTCGTCGTCGCGCGGGGCGAGTCGGATCGGCGAGTCGTCGCTCAAACCGCCTCTGGGCGAATCCGAAAATGCTGCAGCGCTGTTACAAAAATGCTGCACCGAATCCGCTTGTTGCTAATGCCGGACTTATCCACAGAAGGCGGCGTGTGCTGCGCGCGAAAGCGCGTTTTTTATTTGGCGCTCCGCGGCCTTCATGTCAGCTTCAAATCATCGGACGACAGAGACGTCGGACCGCCGGGACACGAAGGGTGGTTGCAAGACTAGCCAGAAGAGAACGGACCGGTTGACGAGGAAATTGACCGATAGCTCGATCACGGAACGCCGCGATTCCCACGAGTTGAGGCGAACCCGATCGGGTGCGGGAAAGCAGACCGTCGCTTGGACGGCGACCGCTTCGGCGGACGCGCAGACCGGATGACGAAGGGCTTTCCGGGTGAGGCCGGCCCCCGAAAGGGGGCCGACCGAACCATCGCCGGATCGAGCCGGCGCGCGCCGCGACGCATCGTTTGGCGGGCTGCTGGTCGCCAGGCCAGCGGTTCGGGATGAAGCGGAACGGACGCGCGACGATCGAAACCGGATAGTGGGGGTTGGCAGCGATGTCGGCCCCCATTTCGTTTGAGCGCCGCCTGTTTGGGTGCCGCTATCGGCCTTCGGCACTTTTTTTCGCGCCTGTGATGTCTGTCACAACCGCGGCGCACCAATCCCCCTAAATCCCGTCCTGCGACCCGGAGCAGTTCCCCGACCGGAACTGATCCCACTGTCCCGGCCGTGACCTTTCGGGGAAGCGGCCGGGAACTTTTCGCCCTCCATCGACATTATGATCGCATCGTTGAAGCGATGTCGCACCGCGACCGGCCGAGCGTCGGAACGGGTGCCGCATCGATGTTCGACTGTGTCCAAGGAGGAGATTGCAACATGATCGGCATTATCATCTGGCTCGTTGTCGGCGGTGTGGTCGGCTGGCTGGCAAGCATCGTCATGCGCACCGACGCGCAGCAGGGCATCCTGCTCAATATCGTTGTCGGCATCATCGGCGCCTTCATCGGCGGCTTGCTGATCGGCGGCGGTTCGATCAACAACGCGATTACGCTGTACAGCTTCCTCGTGTCGCTGCTGGGTGCGATCATCCTGCTGGCGATCGTGAATCTGGTGCGCCGCGGCAGCGTCCGCTGACGTCCGATGGCGGCGTCCTTCGGGTCGCCGCCAATTCGTTAGGCAATCGGGGCTGTTCGCGTTATCAAGCACATACCCGCAGACAGGCGGGCAACAATGATCGTAGGGGGTCAATGTCATGATCGATTTCATCATCGCTATCGTCGTGGGCGGCATCATCGGCTGGCTTGCCAGCATCGTAATGCGTACCGACGCACAACAAGGCATTTTCCTGAATATCATCGTCGGCTGCATCGGCTCTATTCTGGGTCGGTTTCTGCTCGGCGGTCTGATCGGCGGCGGCCATTTGCGTGGTGACGCGTTCGATCCGAAGACGTTGCTGACGGCCTTTCTTGGCGCCGTGATCCTGCTTGCCATCGTCAATCTGGTCCGGCGGGGCAGGGTGCGCTGAAGCGCTGAAACCGACATAGCTCCAAAGCGGAGCGAAGGCTCGAAAAAGGGTGGTCTGCGACAGCAGGCCGCCCTTTTTCATGGGCATAAACGCTGGAAAAGACGGATGATTTCGCCTAGTCGCGCGCAGCTGTGTGCGGGGTGTGCACGGGCTCAATCGCCTCTTGTATGTGGTGATGTAATAGGGTAATACACCTTCGACATATTTGTCCTGCCGTTCGGAAGAGAGGGGCGGCCGTCACGGACGGCTGCGGCACATGCCGGCGCGGAGGGATGGGGAGTTCGATGTGAACTACGAGCGGAAAGTGGATTCGATGGATAGCCTGGCGGGTTCGACCCAAAGCTTTTACGAAGAGGCGGACAATCGCCGCAAGCGCACGATCCTGATCGTCGCTCTGGTGTTGACCGCGATCGTGCTTGCCGTCGCCTGGTTTGCGTTCGGTTCGGGCAAGGCCGGCGACGGCGCGGCCTCGGGCGGCGCCGCGGGCGCCGCTGCGGGCGCCAGCACGCCGACCGTGACGGTGATGATCCCGGGCCGACAGTCGGTCGAAGCGGTCATCGCCGCCAATGGCACCATCGCCGCACGGCGCGAGATGCCGGTCGGTGTCGCGGGCGAGGGCGGCCAGGTCGTCAGGGTTCTGGTCGAACCCGGTCAGTGGGTCGGCGCGGGCCAGACGCTCGCGGTGATCGACCGCTCGGTGCAGGCGCAGCAGGCCGCGAGCCTTTCCGCATCGATCCGCGTCGCCAGGGCGGACGCCGATCTGGCGCAATCCGAGCTCGATCGCGCCGAAGCGCTGATCAGCCGAGGCTTCATCTCCAAGGCGGATCTCGACCGCAAGCGCGCGACGCGCGACTCCGCGAACGCGCGGGTTCGCGTTGCGGAGGCACAGTATAAGGAAGCCGTTGCGCGCAACGGCCGTCTGAACATCGTCGCGCCTGCGGCGGGTCTGGTGCTTACGCGCCAGGTCGAACCGGGTCAGGTCGTCGGCGCCGGCAGCGGCGTGCTGTTCCGCATGGCCAAGGGCGGCGAGATGGAAATGCTCGCGCAGCTTGCCGAGGGCGATCTCCAGCGTGTCCGCTCCGGAACGCGCGCGACCGTGACCCCGGTCGGCACCAATCTGCAGATTGCCGGACAGGTGTGGCAGGTGTCGCCGGTCGTCAATCCCGACACGCGGCAGGGCACCGTGCGCATTGCCGTCCCCTACAGCGATGCTCTGCGTCCCGGCGGCTTCGCCGACGCCCGCCTGGTCTCGGGTTCGGCCGAGGCGCCTCTGCTTCCCGAAAGCGCGGTGCAGAGCGGTCCCGAGGGCAATTATGTCCTGATCGTCGGCAAGGACGACAAGATCGAACGGCGCCCGGTCAAGGTCGGCACCGTCACCGATGGCGGCGTGTCGATCGCGTCGGGTCTGACCGGCAACGAAAAGGTCGTCGTGCTGGCGGGCGCCTTCCTCAACGTCGGCGACAAGGTGAAGCCGACGATCCAGAAATCGTCGCAATAAGCCTCTCCCCGGACCGACTGCGCACAAGGGCGTTTGAATCATGAGCTTTCGCAACATCTCCGCCTGGTGCATCCGCAATCCGGTGCCGCCGATCGTCCTGTTCGCGCTGCTGCTGCTGGCGGGGATCGTCAGCTTCAACCGGATGGACGTCAACGACAATCCCGATATCGAATTCCCGGCGGTGCAGGTCATCGTCGCGCAGCCGGGCGCTGCGCCAGCGGAACTCGAAACGCAGGTGACGCAGCGCGTCGAAGCTGCGGTGCGCAGCGTCAGCGGCGTCGACGAATTGTCCTCCTATGTCAGCGAAGGCAGCAGCCGTACGATGGTGCAATTTGCGATCGGGACACCGATCGATCGCGCCTATAATGACGTCAATCAGGCGATTTCCCAAATCCGCAGCAATCTGCCCGACGGGATTCTCGAGCCGCAGGTGATCCGTGTCGATATCGCCGGCGGCCCGATCACCTATTTCTCGGTCGAAGCGACCGACATGACGCTCGAACAATTGTCGTGGTTCGTCGACAATACGGTCGCAAAAGAGCTGCTGTCGGTGCCGGGTATGAGCCAGGTGCGCCGTTCGGGCGGGGTCGACCGCGAAATCCGCGTGATCCTCGATCCCGCGCGGATGCAGAGCTATGGCCTGACCGCGAGCCAGGTGAACCAGCAGCTCCGTCAGGTCAATCTGAACGCGGCGGGCGGGCGCACCGAAATTGCCGGGTCGGAACAGGCGGTCCGCGTCCTCGGCAACGCGCAGAATGCATTCCAGCTCGGCGAAACGCGCATTTCGATCGGCAACGGCCGGACGATCCAGCTTTCCGACGTGGCCAAGGTGACCGACGGTTATGCCGAACAGCGTAATCTGGCGAAGATCAACGGCCGTCAGGTGCTGTCCTTCTCGATCGAAAAGGCGAAGGGCTCGTCCGACGTCAGCGTCCATGACGAGGCGATGAAAAAGCTGGCGGAGATCGAGAAGAACAACCCCAAGGTGAAGTTCAAGATCCTCTTCACCCGCACCGAATATACGAAGGAACAATATCGCAGCTCGATGGCCGCGATGATCGAAGGCGCGGTGCTCGCCGTCGTCGTCGTCTTCCTGTTCCTGCGCGACTGGCGCGCCACGATGATCAGCGCGATGGCGATCCCGCTGTCGGCCATTCCGACCTTCTGGTTCATGGATCTGATGGGCTTTTCGCTCAACAGCCTGTCGCTGCTGGCGCTCAGCCTTGTCGCCGGGGTACTGGTCGACGACGCGATCGTCGAGATCGAGAATATCGTCCGACATATGCGTATGGGCAAGACGGCCTATCAGGCTTCGATCGACGCCGCCGACGAAATCGGCCTCGCGGTTGTGGCGACGACGATGTCGATCGTCGCGGTCTTCCTGCCCGTCGCGTTGATGCCCGGCATCTCGGGCCAGTTCTTCATCCAGTTCGGGATGACCGTGGTGTTCGCGGTGCTGATGAGCCTTGCCGTCGCGCGTATGATAACGCCGATGATCGCGGCCTATTTCTTGGCCGCGCACGGCGAACAGGCGCACGCCGAAGGGCCGTGGATCGATCGTTACGAGCGCGTGCTGCGTTGGACGCTCGACAATGGCAAGCATCACGCGGTGCGCGCCCGCTACGAAGCGGTTCCGACCCGGCTCGCCTTCCTCGCTGTTCCCCTGATCCTGTCGGGCATCTTCGTCCTCTATTCGGCCTACGCCTATTTCCAGCCGGTGCCGGTCGGTCAGGATGCGCCGAATACCGCGCTCTATTTCCTGCTGCGCACGCCGGCGCTGACCGTGATCGTCTTCCTTGCGACCAGCTTGCTTGCGATCTTGCTCGGTGCGCTCGCCTGGTTTGTCGGTATGCGCCAATGGGCCTTTACCGGCTGGGCCAAGTTCATGCTGCAGCGCGCTTGGGCACGGCTGTTCGATCACCGCGTGTGGATCGTCGGCATCGGCGCCGCGGCCTTCGTGCTGAGCATCGTCCTGTTCGCCACGCTGCCGCAGCAGTTCCAGCCGACGATCAACAGCGATTACAGCCAGATCAAATATGAACTGCCGCCGGGATCGACGCTGGCGCAGAGCGAGCATATCGCGAACCAGGTTTCGTCGATCCTCAGCGCAAGCCCCGCCGTCGATACCGCCTTTTTCGACGTCAATGTCGGCGGCGGCAATGCCTTCCTGACGCTCAAGAAGGACCGCGATATCAGCAGCGTCGAATGGGAACGCAGCCTGCAGCCGAAGTTGACGGCGATTCCCGATGCGCGCGTGTCGTTCCAGAGCCAGTCGGGCGGCTTTTCGGGCCGCGACATCACGATGGTGATCGGCGGCGACGATCCGGTCGCGCTGGAAAAGCACGCGCTCAAGATCGTCGACGAAATGAGCAAGCTCAAGGAACTGCGCGCGCCGCGGATCGAGGGCGACATTCCGCGGCCCGAGATCATCGTCAATCCGCGCATGGATCTGGCCGCCGAACTCGGCGTGACCACCGCGGCGCTCAGCCAGACGATCCGCATCGCGACGCTGGGCGATATCGATCAGAATGCGGCGAAATTCTCCCTGTCCGATCGCCAGATACCGATCCGCGTGCTGCTGTCAGAAGATTCGCGCCGCAGCCTCGCGACGATCGAGAATCTGCCGGTGCCGACCTCGCGCGGGACGACCGTGCCGCTGAAATCGGTGGCAGAAATCGGCTTCGGCGCCGGTCCGACCGAATTGCGTCGCTACAATCAGACGCGGCGTATCGTCATCGGGGCGGACCTTGCGCCCGGCCTTGTCACGGGCAATGCGCAGCAAAAGATCGATGCGCTGCCCGCGGTCAAGAACATGCCGCAGGGCATCCGCAAGGTCATCCAGGGCGACCAGAAGTGGCAGGCCGAGCTGATCAAGAACTTCCTGATCGCGGTCGTGTCGGGCCTGATGCTCGTGTTCTCGACGCTCGTGCTGCTCTATCGCCGCTTCCTGTCGCCGCTGGTCAACATGTCGTCGCTGCTGCTGGCACCGCTCGGCGGGTTGCTTGGCCTGCTCGTGACCGGGATGCCGATCTCGATGCCCGTCTATATCGGCCTGCTGATGCTGCTGGGGATCGTCGCCAAAAACTCGATCCTGCTCGTCGATTTCGCGATCGAGGAAATGGATAAGGGGATCGGCAAGGTCGAGGCCCTCGTCGATGCAGGGCGCAAGCGTGCGCAGCCGATCATCATGACGACCGTCGCGATGGTCGCGGGCATGGTGCCGACGGCGCTGTCGCTGTCGGGTGACGGTGCATGGCGCGCGCCGATGGGCGTCGTCGTCATCGGCGGCCTGATCCTGTCGACGATGCTGACGCTGCTGATCGTGCCCGCAGGCTTCAGTCTGGCCGACAGCATCGAAAAGCGTCTCGGCCGCTTCTTCTCGAGCAATCTGCTCACCTACAAGAAGGGCGACGATACGCGGCCGCACGGCGATGCCGCGCCGCAGCCGGCCGAGTAACCGGACGCGACCGGCGACCGCGCGCGCGGTCCGCCGGTTGCAACCTTTGGCGGGCTGCCCCATTTGAACGGCATGACCAGCGTATCGCCCCCGACCGAAAGCAGGCGCGCCCACCCCGCCGGAGTGGGCGTCGCCGTTCCGACCGGCGGCATCAACGTCCGCATTGTGGCAACCGGACTGCTGCTCTTCATGGCCGCGGTCTTCGTGACCGCAAAATATTATCAGGACGTTCACCCCGCCGTCGGCTTCGTCCGCGCCTTTGCCGAAGCGGCGATGGTCGGCGGGCTGGCCGACTGGTTTGCCGTGACCGCGCTGTTCCGTCACCCGATGGGGCTGCCGATTCCGCACACCGCGATCGTGCCGCGTAACAAGAATCGCATCGGCGACACGCTGGCGCGCTTTCTGCTCACCAATTTCCTGTTGCCGCGCCTGATCGCGCGCAAGATGCAGACGGTCGATGTTGCGGGCGCGGTCGGCAAATTCCTCTCGCAGCCTGCCGAGGGCGGCGGGCGGCTGAGGCTCGGCGCGTCGCGAATTATCGCCGACGGGCTCGGCGCGCTCGATCAGCAGCGGCTCGGCGGCATGGTCAAATCGGCGATCGCGGACCGGCTGCGCGAACTCGACGTCGCGCCGCTGCTCGGGCAGGCGCTGCAGGCGGCGCTGGCCGAGGGGCGGCATCAACCGTTGCTCGATGCGATGGTCAAATGGGGGTCGAAGACGCTCGACCTCAACGAGCATCTGATCCACCAGATGGTCCACGACAATTCGGGGGCCATCGTCCGCTTCACCGGCCTCGACGAGAGCATTTCGAACCGCATCGTCGCCGGCCTGTCGAAGCTGCTCAGCGAAATGGCGGTCGACGAAACCCATCCGATCCGCATCCGCGTCGAAGAGGGGCTCGCAAAGCTGGCGCTCGATCTGCAGCATGACCCGGAAATGCAGGAAAAGGTTGCGCGGGTGCGCGACGAACTGCTCGATAACCTGGCGGTCAAGCGCTGGCTCGACGGATTGTGGGAACAGGGGCGGGGCGCCTTGCTGCGCGCGGCGCGCGATCCCGAGACGATGCTCGCGGGCCGGATCGGCGAGCTGGTGACGCAGTTCGGCGCGATGCTGGGCGAGGACCAGGCGATCAAACGCACGCTCAACCGCTACGCCCGCCGCGCCGTCGTCGGCGCGGTCGACAGCTATGGCGAAACGGCGCTGAAGCTGGTGTCGGACACGATCCGCGGCTGGGATGCGAAGACGATCACCGACAGGCTGGAGAATGCCGTGGGCGACGACCTGCAATATATTCGTATCAACGGCACGCTGGTCGGCGGACTGGTGGGCGTTTTGATCCACACGATCGATATCTGGATTTGACCGTCGCCCCTCGAAGGGTGGAGCCGCTGGCTTAAAGACAGGCCGCCAGCCCCTCGCGAAAACTCGGGTAGCGCGGATGCCAGCCCAGCAGCCGCTTCGCCTTGCCGTTCGCGACGCGGCGGTTCTCGGCATAGAAGGCACGCGCGGCGGGCGACAGGCCGGCGGCGTCGAGCGATTGCAGCGGCGGCAGCGGCGCCCCCAGCAGCGCGCAGCCCCATTCGACGAGGCGGTTCTGGTGGCACGGCGCATCGTCGGCGAGGTTGTAGACGCCCGCCGGGCCGCGGAAGGAGGCGATCACGCCGCCCGCGATATCGTCGACATGGACGCGGCTGAAAACCTGATCGGGCAGATCGATCCGGTGCGCGCGGCCTTCGCGGATACGATCGAGGATGCTGCGGCCGGGACCATAGATGCCCGGCAGCCGAAAGACGCACATGTCGCCGCGCAGCGCGGCCCACGCCGCATCGGCGGCGTTGCGGCCGGGCCGGCGGCCCGTCACCGGTGCGCTCTCGTCGACCCACGCGCCCCCGGCATCGCCATAGACGCCTGTCGAGGAGAGATATCCGGTCCAGCCTGCCGGTGCGAGCGCCACCGCCTCGCCATAGCGGGCGAGCACCGGGTCGGTGCCGTCCGCCGGGGGAACCGACGACAGGATATGCGTCGCCGATCGCAGCGCGCCCAGCACCGCGGCCTCGTCGGCGAAGGCGATGCTGTCGCCGCGTCCGTCGCGCGTTGTCCCGCTCACCTCCCACCCGCGCGCGCGCAACCGGTCGGCGATATGGCCCGCCGCATAGCCCATTCCGAAAATCAGCATATGTCCCATCGCCGCCCTTATTGCGCGGCAGGCGGCGCAAGCCTAGACCCGCATTATGACCGACGCTTCTTCCTCCCCCGTTCCGCCCGTGACCATCCACCGCAGCGATTATCGCCCGCCCGAATGGCAGGTGCCCGACATCGCGCTCGATTTCGCGCTCGGCCTCGACACGACGCGCGTCGGTGCGGCGCTGTCGGTCGTGCGCCATGCCGACGCGCCGGCGCCGCTGACGCTGCGCGGCGACGGCCTGACCCCGCTCGCGGTGCGCGTCGATGGCGAAAGCTGGAACGATTGGCATATGGAGGGCCCCGACCTGATCGTCGATCTCGGCGACCGGGCCCGCGCTATCGTCGAGGTCGATACCGCGATCGATCCCACGGCCAATACCCAGCTCATGGGCCTTTATGCCTCGAACGGCATGCTCTGCACCCAGTGCGAGGCCGAGGGGTTCCGGCGGATCACCTTCCATCCCGACCGTCCCGATGTCCTCAGCCGCTACAAGGTGCGGATGACGGGCGACAAGACGGCCTTTCCGATCCTGCTGTCGAACGGCAATTGCGTTGCAAAGGGTGCGGGTGACGACGGCAGCCATTGGGCTTTGTGGGAAGATCCCTGGCCGAAACCTTCCTATCTTTTCGCGCTCGTCGCGGGCGATCTTGTCGTCAACCGCGACAGCTTTACCACCATGTCGGGGCGCAAGGTCGAACTGGGCATCTGGGTGCGCGCGGGCGACGAGGGCCGCACCGGCCACGCGATGCAGGCGCTCAAGGACAGCATGGCGTGGGACGAGCGCGTCTATGGCCGCGAATATGACCTCGGCCTGTTCAACATCGTCGCGGTCAGCGATTTCAACATGGGGGCGATGGAGAACAAGGGCCTCAACATCTTCAACACGCGTTATATCCTGGCCGATCCCGACACAGCGACCGACCTCGACTATGACGGGGTGCAGGGGGTGGTCGCGCACGAATATTTTCACAATTGGTCGGGCAATCGCGTCACCTGTCGCGACTGGTTCCAGCTCAGCCTGAAAGAAGGCTTCACCGTCTATCGCGACCAGAGTTTTTCGGCCGATATGGGTTCCGCACCGGTCAAGCGAATCGAGGATGTCCGCCTGCTTCGCGCCGCACAGTTTCCGGAGGATGCGGGGCCGCTCGCGCACCCGATCCGGCCCGACAGCTATCAGGAGATCAGCAACTTCTACACCGCGACCGTTTATAACAAGGGCGCGGAGATCATCCGGATGATGGCGACCCTGCTCGGTCCGCAGCGCTTCCGCGCCGGCACCGACCTCTATTTCGACCGCCACGATGGCGAGGCCGCGACGTGCGAGGATTTCGTGCGCGCGATGGAGGAGGGCGGGGCGATCGACCTGACCCAGTTCCGCCGCTGGTACGAGCAGGCGGGGACGCCGCGGCTCAAGCTGACGCTTTCAGAGGATCAGGGGCAGTGGGCGCTCGATGTGGTGCAGACCGTGCCGCCGACCCCCGGCCAGCCCGAAAAACTGCCGATGATGATGCCGCTGCGTATCGCGGCCTTCGATAGAAGCGGCGGTGCATCGCTGCCCGATACGCTGGTGACGCTGACCGGTGCGACGCAGCGGATCGCGCTCGGCGCCTTCGACGGGCGCCCTGCCTTGTCGGTCAACCGCGGCTTTTCGGCACCGGTCATCGTCGATTTCGATCGCGCGCAGGGGGAACTCGCCTGGCTTGCGGCGCATGATGACGACCCCTTCGCGCGCTACGAAGCCTTGCAGCAGCTCATGCTCGACACGCTTGTCGCGGCAGCGGCGGGGAATGAAGTCGATCATCGGGCGGTGGTCGATGCGGTGGCGCAGACGTTGCGTGGGCGCGGCGAAGATCCGGCCTTCGTTGCCGAGGCGGTGCTGCTGCCCAGCGAGGCGTTCATCGGCGACCAGATGCTCACCGTCGATCCCGACGCAATCCGGCGCGAACGGCTGGCGCTGCAGGCCGCGATCGGCCGCGCGCTCGAGGAGGAATGGCGCGCGATACTGGCGGGCAAGGCACCGCCGGCGACCGACCTGTCGCCGCACGCCAAGGGTGAACGGCGCCTGCGCGGCGTCGCGCTCGCCTATCTTGCCGCGACGGGGATCGCCGATATCCCGGCGCTCGTCTTCGGGGTGTTTTCGGATGCCGACGGCATGACCGAGCGCCAGGCGGCGCTGGCGACGCTCGCGCATGGCGACAGCGACGAGCGCGCCCATGCGCTCGACATCTTCTACCAGCGCTACCGCGACAATCCGCTCGTGCTCGACAAATGGTTTCAGGTGCAGGCCTGGTCGATGCGCCCCGACACGGTGGAGGCGGTGCGCCAGCTGGCCGAGCATCCCGATTTCACCCTGTCCAATCCGAACCGGGTGCGATCGCTTTATGGGGCGTTCACGGGCAATCAGGCGGCCTTTCATCAGGCCGATGGCGCGGGTTATCGGCTGATCGCGGACCTTGTCATCGCGCTCGATCCGCGCAATCCGCAGACCGCGGCGCGAATGATCCCGCCGCTCGGGCGGTGGAAGCGCTTCGACGAGGCGCGGGCCGCGATGATGCGCGCCGAACTCGAACGCATCCTCGCCCAGCCCGGCCTGTCGCGCGACACGACCGAACAGGCGTCGAAGAGCTTGCTGGGCTGAGCGATCAGGCCGGCGCCGACAGCTTGGTGCCGACGACGCCGATCACGATCAGCGCCATGAAGCCGATCTGCACGGTGCCGATTTTTTCGCCGAACAGGACGATACCGCCGATGATGACGCCGACCGCGCCGAGGCCGGTCCAGATTGCATAGGCGGTGCCGGCTGAAATCTCGCGCATCGCAAAGGCGAGCAGCGCCATGTTGAGGAAGCTGAGCGCGATCGGCACCGTCGAGGCCTGCCACGTGCCCAGCGTTGCGGCCCATTTCAGGCTGAGTGCCCAGCAAATTTCGGTGAAAACGGCGATTGCCAGGATGAACCATCCCATGCGCTAGTCCTTTCGTCAGGCGGGCTCGTGCGGGAGGCGCACGCCGGAAACCCGAAAGAGGCGATGCACGAAAGAGGCGGCTATCGCGGCCGCGGCTCGCCCCTAAGGGGCAGGAGCGCAAAGCGCACGAGCGGAGCGGCCGCGAGCCGGCGCGGCGCGCGTCAGCCGGCGAGCCAAGCGGCGACGTCGGTAGCGACCTTGTTGGCGGCGCGGGTCAGCGCCTCGCCGACCGGCTTTGCCTCGATCTTGCCGCCGATCGGTTCGCGCACCTCGAAGCGGCGCTGCGTCACCGTCTTGCCGCCCGCCGCGACGCGCATCGCCTGGAGCGAGACGACCGCTTCGTTGGTGCGCGCATCGACGCCGAATTCGAGCAGCTGGCTGGCAAGCTGTTCGCCCGGTGCGGTCAGATACTGACCTTCGTCGAGCACGACCAGCGGGGTTTTTGCCGCGACGGTTTCCGACAGGAGCCGCTGGAACAGGCGCTGCGGCGCCTCGACCCACTGGGCGTCCTTGACATAGGCGACGCTCGCATCGTCCTGCTGCACGGGGATGCGCGTGGTGCGCAGCTTTTGCGGCGCATTCGGGATCAGGATCGTCAGCGTCTGCGCTTCGCCCGCCGAGCGCGCCTCGCCGACGACCGGGGCGACATCGGAATCGAGCGTGAGCAGAAAGGGCGGCGCCTTGCCGCCGAAACTGACACAGGCCGAGAGCGACAGCGCGCCCAGCGCGAGCAGCGCGGGAGTGCGAAGACGGCGAAGCGGGTGGGGCATGGCGGTCGTCATCCTCATTTCTTGTAATCGGGCAGCTTGCTGCCGCCGAGCACCGCGCCCGCGCCTTGCTGATCGAGCTTGTCGGTCAGGCTCGAAAGCGAGGAGGAGGTGCGGCGCAGGTCGCGGATCAGCGCATTCGCTTCGGGAATCGTCGTTTCGCTGAAGGTCTTGAGGCCGGGCCGGGCGTCCGAAATCGCCGATTCGAGCGTCTGCATCGACTTGTTTGCGGAGGCGAGCGTGTCGCGCAGATTGCGCATCGCAGGATCGACATTGCGGTCGATCGTGCCCTGCGTCGCGGCGGCAAGATTGCCGATCTGTTCGGCCGCGGTCCCCGTCTGCTGGATCGCAACGCGCGTGTCGGCGAGCGCGGCTTCGATCGCCGGTCCGTTGCGCGCGAGGATCGCGGTCGATTGCTCGACATTCTTCAGGATCGCCGCGAAGCTCGCCTGATTCTTGTCGTCGGCCAGTTCGGCCAGCCGCTCGGTCAGCGTCGACAGGCGCTGGAGAAGCTGCGGCGCGGTGTTGAGCAGTTCGCCGAGCCCACCAACGCGCGTCGGGATGACCGGTTTGCCGGCGGGGCCCTTGTCGGCGATCGGCGGCGCGCCCTTGACCGCGCCGTCGAGCGAGATTTGCGATACGCCGGTGAAGCCGACGCCTTCCAGCGCCGCGGTCGTCCCCTGCAGCACCGGCACATGCTCGTCGACTTCGATACGGACGCGGACGAATTGCGGATCGTCGGGCCACAGCGCGATCTGCCGCACCTGGCCGACGGGGACGCCGGAGAATTGCACCTGTGCGCCCTTGTTCAATCCGTCGACCGACTGTTTGAAAAATATATCATATTCCTGACGCTTGCCGCCGCTGTCGTTCGCCAGCCAGACCACGAACAGCGCAAGCGCAACGGTGAACAGCAGGACGAAGGCCCCGACCAGAACATTGTTCGACCGCGTTTCCATCAGCTCTTCCTATCTGCCCGCGTCAGCGCGTCGTTGCTGCCAGAGGCGGCGCGTCCGCGCGGTCCGTTGAAATATTCCTGTATCCAAGGATGCTCGGTGGCAAGAAGTTCCGGAATCGTGCCGACCGCGATCACTTTTTTCTCGGCCAGCACCGCGACCCGGTCGCAGGTCGCGTAGAGCGAATCGAGGTCGTGGGTGATCAGGAACACGGTCAGCCCCATCGTGTCGGCCAGTTCGCGGATCAGCTCATCGAACTTCGCGGCGCCGATCGGGTCGAGCCCCGCGGTCGGTTCGTCGAGGAACAGCAGCGCCGGATCGAGCGCCAGCGCCCGCGCCAGCCCCGCACGCTTGACCATGCCGCCCGACAGCTCGGCCGGATATTTGGGGCCGGCATCGTTTGGCAGGCCGACCATCGCGACCTTGTAGGCCGCGATTTCGTCGAGCAGCTCTGAGTCCATGCGCGGATAGAACTCGCGCAGCGGCACCTGGATATTCTCCGCAACGGTGAGCGTCGAGAACAGCGCACCGCCCTGGAACATCACGCCCCAGCGACGGCGCAGGTCGCGCGATTCCTCTTCGTCGACGATCGTGTCGAGCGTCTTTCCATAGACTTCGACCTCGCCCGCGGTCGGGATCTGCAGCCCGATGATCGACCGCATCAGCACCGACTTGCCGGTACCCGATCCG
Organism: Sphingopyxis sp. A083; assembly: GCF_001468495.1. Taxonomy (NCBI): domain Bacteria; kingdom Pseudomonadati; phylum Pseudomonadota; class Alphaproteobacteria; order Sphingomonadales; family Sphingopyxidaceae; genus Sphingopyxis; species Sphingopyxis sp. A083. The sequence continues at coordinate 107,194 of NZ_LNSK01000008.1, forward strand.
CCGACGACTCCCAATATCTCGCCCGACCGCACGTCGAGATCGAGGTCTTCGTGGATCACCGCATCGCCGAACTGGTTGCACAGCCCGCGCACCTTGATCGCAATGTCGAATTTTTCTGGTTCGATCAGCTCGGCCATCAGTTCCAGCCCAGCGAGGTGAAGAAAACGGCGAAAAAGGCGTCGAGAACGATGACGAGGAAGATGGCGGCGACAACCGCCGAGGTCGTCCGCTTGCCGACTTGCTCGGCATTCTGGCGCACCTGCATCCCTTCGTAACAGCCGGTGACGCCGATCAGGATGCCGAAAACCGGTGCCTTGATCAGCATGATCCAGAAATCGGTCATCGGGATGATTTCACGGATGCGCTGGACATAGGTCAGCGGCGGGATTTCCAGCCCGATCCAGCAGAAGATGCCGCCTCCGATGATCGCGCAGATGCTGGCATAAAAGCCGAGCAGCGGCATGGTGATCGTCGACGCCGCGACGCGCGGCAGGACGATCGCTTCCATCGGCGACACCCCGATCGTGCGCATCGCATCGACTTCCTCGGTCAGCTTCATCGTCCCGATCTGCGCTGCGAAGGCCGAGCCCGACCGACCGGCGACCATGATCGCGGTCATCAGCAATCCCAGCTCGCGGATCGAGGCACGGCCGACGAGGTTGATCGTGAACACTTCGAGCCCGAATTGCTTGAGCTGCACCGATCCCTGCTGCGCGATGACGATGCCGATCAGGAAGCTCATCAGCCCGATGATGGGCAGCGCGTCGACGCCGACGGTCTGGAACCGCGTGACGATCGCATTCCAGCGGATCGCGCGGCGGGCGCGGATCTGGTTGAACAGCGCGACGACCATCGCGCCGAAAAAGCCGATGATGCCAAGCAGTTCGTTCCAGATCGCCACACTTGCGGTGCCGAGCTGTTCGAGCATACGCACCCAGGCAGGGCGCCGGTCGCCATGGATGCGATACTCGCTGGTGTCGTTCGCCAGCGCGTCGAGCAGCCGCTGCGCATCCTGGCTCGCGCCGACGACCTTCGCGTCGTGGCGATGCATCGTGCGCGTCACGATCCACGCCCCGACGGTGTCGATGCGGGTAATATTTGAAAGATCGAGGAGCGAAATCGGTCCAAGCTCGTCGAGCCGCTGCGGCAGGTCGCCCATCCGGGCGAGCGTCAACCGGCCCGAGAAGCGGACCTCTGCGCCGTCAGCGCCATCGTTCGTTTCGAAGTCCGCCCAAACCGCCATGACGCGGGCGACATTGGATTATTTGCCAGGGCACGGCAAGCGAATTGGCCGCGCTTGCGGCAGGCTGCGCTCTTGGCCGGCGGTGGGCGCGCGGTTATAGCGGGAGTATGGAGGTTCCGACGCTCGATCCCGTTCGCGACTATGCGCATCGTGTTGCGATGTACGACATGGACCGCACGATCACGCGGTCGGGGACGTATAGCGGCTTTCTGATGCACGTTGCGCGGCGGCGCCAGCAATGGCGGCTGCTGTTGCTGCCGCTGGTGGCGCTTGCCGCCGCTGCCTATTCCTTGCGCCTGATCGACCGGTCGCGGCTGAAGGCGATCAATCTGCGGCTGCTGGTCGGAAAGAGTTTCAACCGCGCCGAGATCGCTCCGCTCGCCGAAAGCTATGCCGATCAGGTCATTGCGCGCGGCGTGCACGCGGCGGCGCTCGACCAGATCGCGGCCGACCGCGCGGCGGGTTACCGCGTCCTCCTCGCGACCGCGTCCTTCCATCTCTATGTCGATGCGATCGCGCGGCGGCTGGGCATCGACGATGTGCTGGCGACCCGCCTCGACGCACCCGACGGCGCCGATCATATCCACGCGCGGCTGGCGGGCGACAATTGCTATGGCGCGGCCAAGTTCGCGCGCATCGGCGAATGGCTCGCCGATAATGCCATCACCCGCGAAGACGCGCACATCCGCGCCTATTCGGATCATGTCTCCGATCATCCGATGCTGGGCTTCGCCGACGAGGCGGTGGCGACGACGCCGTCGCGCGCGCTGAAGAAGCTGGCGCCGCAGCGGGGATGGGCCGTCGTCGACTGGCGGCAGAAGACATAGTCATCCCGGCGGTGCGGGAGGCTTGCCTCGCTTCCGCTCAGACCGCGTCCAGTGCCTGCGCGAAGTCGGCGATCAGATCGTCGGCATCCTCGATCCCGATAGAGATGCGGACGAGATTGTCGGTGATGCCCAGCGCCTTCTTGCGTTCGTCGGGGACCGACAGATGCGTCATCGCCGCCGGATGGCTCGCGAGCGTTTCGGTGCCGCCGAGGCTGACCGCGAGCTTCGCGATCTTGAGCGCGTCGAGAAAGCGGAAGCTCTCTTCCTCGCCGCCCTTGATGAACAGCGAGAAGGTCGATCCCGCGCCGCTGCAGTGGCGGTCGAAGATGTCCTGCTGGCGCGGGTCGGCAATGAAGCCGAGATAGCCTAGTCCTTCGACCTTGGGATGATCGCGCAGGAAGGTGCAGACCTTCAGCGCATTCTCGCCCGCCCGGCTCATGCGCAGTTCGAGCGTCTCGAGGCTGCGCAGCAGCATCCACGCCGTGTTGGGATCGCAGATGGTGCCGATCGTGTTGCGCATCGGCCGGATGATGTCGATCAGCCGCTGATCGCCCGCCACACCGCCCGCGACCAGGTCCGAATGACCGCCGGCATATTTGGTCAGGCTATAGACGACGAGTTCGGCGCCCTGCTTGAGCGGCTGTTGCCAGAGCGGGCCGAGGAAGGTGTTGTCGATCGCGATCGCGGGCTTGTGGTCGCCGGGGAAGGCGGCATCGCGTGCGCCGCGCACCGCCTCGACATCGACGAGCGCGTTCGTCGGGTTCGCTGGGCTTTCGAGATAGACGAGAGCGACCTTGCCGCCCTTTTCGTCGGCGAGCGCCTGGGCGCGGGCGAGCACGTCGTCGATCTGCTCGCGCGTCGCGCCTGCCGGAAAATCGACGAAGCCGACGCCGAAGCGCGAGAGGATGCGCGCGATCAGCGTCTCGGTCGCGGCATAGAGCGGCCCCGAATGGACGACCACGTCATTCTGTCCGACGAGCGCCAGCATCAGCGTCGCGATCGCCGACATACCGCTTGAAAAGACGAGCGCATCGTCGGCGCCGTCCCACAGCGCCAGCCGGTCCTCGACGATTTCCTGATTGGGGCCGTTGAAGCGCGAATAGACAAGGCCATCGGCGGGGCCCTGCCTTTTGCCGGTGATATGTTCGAAGAAGCGCTTGCCCGCCGCCGCGCTTTCGAACGCGAAGGTCGAGGTCAGGAAGATCGGCGGCTTCAGCGCGCCTTCGGACAGAAAGGGGTCATAGCCATGCCCCATCATCTGCGTCGCGGGGGTCAGCTTCTTGCCGCCGACTGCTTCGATATTCGCCTTGTTCTTGCCGCGCGTGGCCATGACATGCTCCTGAGAATGATCACGCAGCTATAGCAAGGTTGGTTACGATTGAAACCGGTTCGCGGTCAGCCGGGTCAGGCAAGTGCGGCGATGGCCCAGATAATGCCGATGAGCAGCGGTACGCCGAGCAGATCGAGCGCCAGCCCCGCCTTGAGCATACGCGGCAGAGCGATGTTGCCCGTCGCCCAGGCAAGCGCGTTGGGGCCCGTTCCCGATGGCAGCATGAAGCCCCAGCTTGCCGCCATCGCGACGGGCAGGGCAAGGAGGACGGGATCAGTGCCGGTCGCGGCGATCAGCGCGGCGAGCACGGGCATGATGCCGCTCGCCGTTGCGACATTGCTGGCGAATTCGGTGATCAGGATCGTCAGCGCGACAATCACCGCCGCAAGGAGGATTGTCGGGATCGAACCGAGCGGTGCGAGAACCGCGCCCAGCCAGGCAGCAAGTCCGCTCTCGGTGATTGCGGCAGCGAGGGCAAGCCCGCCACCGAACATCATGATGACGCCCCAGGGCGCGCGATCGGCTTCCTTCCAGACGAGCAGCGGTCGGCCGGTGCCGTCGGGCACGACGAACAGCAGCAGGCTGCCCGCTACTGCGACGGTGCCGTCGGTCAGCGCGCCCTTCGGGAACAGCGGTTCGAGCCAGGGCTGCATCACCCAGGCGATCAGCACGAGCAGAAACACGGGCACGACGCGCCGCTCGGCGGTCGACCAGATTGCCTGGTTGCCGAGCGCGGCCGCCGCCGCGCGCCCGTCGAACGGATGCTCGGCAAGCCGCTGCACCCGCGCAAGGACGATCATCGCAAAGGGCACCGACACAAGCACCACCGGCACGCCATAAATCGCCCAGTCGAGGAAGGAGATGTGCAGCCCGAGCGTCCGCTCGATCAGGCCCGCGGCAATGGCGTTGGTCGGGCTGCCGACTAATGTGCCCAGTCCGCCGAGCGAAGCGGCGAAGGCAATCCCCATCATCACGGCGCCGGGGAAACCCTCGGTATCGCCCTCGCGGGCGCCGGCGGCTCCGACGACCGCCAGCGCGATCGGCACCATGATGAGCGCGGTCGACGTGTTGGAAATGAACATGCTGAGCAGCGCGGTCGCCGCCATGAAGGCGAAGAGCAGCCCGGTCGCGGTCGGCGACGCGCGCTTGAGCAGCGCCAGTGCGAGCCGGCGGTGCAGCCCGACGCGCTCGATCGCGAGTGCGAGGAAGGCACCGCCCAGGATCAGAAACAGGATCGGCGAATAATATTCCTTGGCGATGGCATTGGCGTCCATCACCCCGAAGGCCGGGACGGTCAGGAAGGGAAGGAGTGCGGTGACGGTCAGCGGCATCGCTTCGGTCATCCACCAGATTGCCATCAGGACGGTCAGCGCCGCAACGCGCCACGCCGTCGGTTCCATGCCCGCGGGGGCCGGCAGCGCCAGCATCGCGACGAAAGCCAGCAAGCCGCCGATCAGCCCGAGCAGGCGCGTGCGCGTCATCCGTCCCCCAATCCGATCACCGAAAGCTGCCGGCCATAGCTGTTCTCGCTTTTATGGCAGGCACGGCGATAGCTGAAATATTCCTCTGCCTCGGCGTAGGTGTCCTGCCCGCCGATGGCAACCGTGGCGACGCCCGCCGCCGCGAGGCGCGCCGCGACATAGGCGGCGATGTCGAACATGGCGTGTCCCGGCTTGCCGGCCGCGAAGAAGCGTTCGTTGGCGGGATCGTCGGTGACGAAGCGCCGCACGAAGCTGTCGTCGACCTCATAGGACGCGCGGCCGATACAGGGGCCGATCGCGGCGACGACATCGCTGCGCCGCGCGCCGAGGCTTTCCATCGCGCCGAGCGCCGCGTCGGTGACCCCCGCGATTGCGCCTTTCCACCCGGCATGCGCCGCCGCCACGACGCCGGCCGAGCGATCGGCAAACAGCACCGGGACGCAATCGGCAGTGAGAATGCCGAGCAAGATGCCCGGCGTGCGCGTCGCCAGCGCGTCGGCTTCGGGTCGGGCGGTAAGGTCGCTGTCCGCATCGACGATATGGCAGCGATTGCCATGCACCTGATAAAGCCCTGTCAGCGTGGCACCGGGCAGCACGGCGGCGCCGACGCGGCGGCGATTTTCCGCAATCAGCGCGGCATCGTCTCCCGAGCCCACGCCGCAGTTGAGCGAGGCAAGCTCGCCGGTCGACACGCCGCCGCGCCGTCCGAAAAATCCGTGCGCGACCCCGGCGAGCGGGGCGGCGGTGGTGAAAGGCGGGGTCACAGGTCGAGCCTCCAGATCCGGTCTTCGTCGATATGGTTGCCGACGCGGAATGCGTTGCGGCCGACATCGACGAAGCCATAGCGGCGGTAAAAGGCCTGCGCGCGCGGGTTCTCGGTGAAGACCGACAGATAGAGGATCGATGCCCTTTGGCGCGCCCAGTCGATGCCCCATTGCATCAGCGCCGCGGCAACGCCCGTCCCTTTGGCTTCGGCGGCGACATAAAGCTGGTGGAGTTCGGTCGCGCCCTCCGCCGGCTGCCCCTCGGGCAGATCGAAATCGATGGGGCCAAGCTTGATATAGCCGAGGATCGCCTCGTCGGCGCCGCGGACGAGCGCGACTACCATCGCGGGATCGGCGATCTGCGCGCGCAGTTTCTCGGGCGGATTCCAGTCCGCGAGAAAGCTCGCCAGGTCGGCGGGATCGTAGATATGACCGAAGGTCTGCACGAAGGCGGCTTCGGCAAAGCGCGACAGCGCGTCGGCGTCGGCAGCGGTGGCGAGCGTGACGTCGGTCATGCAATCTCTCCCGAACTATCGAATCCGGCGGGCTGCGGCCAGCCGGCGCCGGTCAGCGCCATCGCCTGGAACAATGTTCCCATCTGATCGGCTGCGACCAGCCGGTCGCGCTGTCCCTGCAAATCGGCCGCGCGTGCGGGCGAGGCAGCGACCAGCGTCTGCAAGCGGGCGTCAATGCCCATCGCCTGCAACCACGCGCCCTGATCAACGGGGCCGAAGACGTTCGTGCCGGGGCGCCGCGCGGCATGGGCGAGCGCTGCGAAGTCGACATGGGCGGTCAGGTCAACCTCGCCCGGATCGGCGAAGGGATCGGCGAAACGATGCGCCTTTACCGCCTGCAGCGTGTCGCCGGTGGCGGGGCCGCAATAGCCATAGTCGATCGCGAGCATTGCGCCGCCCTGCCGTGCGAGCCGTGCGCTGCACTGATGCATCACCGCGGCGGCGACGGGCGCGGTTTCGACGATCGTGCCTTCGGCGCGGTCGCGCAGCGCCGGCGGTATGGCCTCGTCCGCGGGAACCGTGTCCGGAGCAGCGGTTATGCCGTTGCCCCCACGCACGACGATGCGCTCGCGCCAGCCGTCCTTCGTTGCCACATATTGATGGACGGGCAGCGCGTCGAAAAATTCATTGGCGATGACGATCAACGGCAGGTCGTCCGGCAGGCTGTCGATCTCGTCATGATGCTCTGCGTCCAGCAGGCGCGCCGACTGCGCCGCGCGCAGCGCCGGGCTCGTCTCGACGAGGTGGAGGCCTTGCGGCTTGCAGTCGAAGCGGGCGGCGGTGCGCAGCGCGTCGGCGGCGAGTGTGCCGCGCCCCGGCCCCAATTCGACATAATGAAAGGCGGGGCCGCCCGCACGGGTCCACAGGTCGGCGATCCAGACGCCGACCATTTCGCCGAACATCTGGCTGATTTCGGGCGCCGTGGTGAAATCGCCCGCGGCGCCGAGCGGGTCGCGCGTCGCGTAATAATGCGCGTTCGCCGCCGCCATATAATCGGCGACGGTCACCGTCCGCGCCGCGGCAATTTCCCTCATCAAATCGTCGGGGGTCGGCGGTCCGTCAGGCAACGCTGTCGGACCCCGCGACGGGTTCGACGCGCTTGCGCCGGCCCTTGGCGGTCGCGACGAGCCATATGCCGGCGAGCAGCATCGGCACGGTCAACCACTGGCCCATCGACAGGCCGGTCATGTCGACGACCCACTGGCGCTGAACATCGGGTTCGCGGAAATATTCGACGACGAAACGGCTGACGCCATAGAGGATCGCGGCCATGCCGAACAGGAATCCGGGCTTGTAGCGCGCATCGGTGCGCCAGAAGAACCAGGCGAGCACCGCCATCATGACGATGCCTTCCAGTCCCGCTTCGTAAAGCTGGCTGGGATGCCGCGGGTCCGTCGTGCCGCTTTCGGGAAAGATGATCGCCCACGGCACCGTCGTGGCGCGACCCCACAGCTCGCCGTTCACGAAATTGGCGAGGCGGCCAAAGAAGAGGCCGAAGGGCACAACGCACGCGACATAGTCGCAAAAGCGCAGAAAGCTGAGCTTCTCCTTGCGCGTTACATACCAGATCGCGACCAGCACGCCGAGTACGCCGCCGTGCAGCGACATGCCGCCGTCCCAGAGGCGGAAGACTGCGGCGGGATCGCGGATATAGGATTCCAGATTGTAGAACAGGACATAGCCGATGCGTCCGCCCAGGATGATTCCGAGCATTGCATAGAAGATCATGTCGTCGGCGTGACGGCGCGCCATCGGCGAGCCCGGCTGGTCGATCAGCTTGGTAAGATACCAATAGCCAACGAAAATGCCCGCGAGATAGGCGAGGGCGTACCAACGGATCGGAAGCCCGAATACCGAAAAGGCAATCGCGCTATTGTCTCCCATCAGGTCATGGAAGTTCACATATTGCGTTGCTTCGGCTAGGGTTGCAAAAAGAAACATATATTCTCGGAACCTTCCCCAGGAGAGGGCTTCCCCATAAGGGGTAAGCGCCACGAGACCAAGAGGAGAGATACAGGATGCCATCCGCGCTCGATCTGCGCCTGGACGCCGCATATGAACTGATCACCGGCCCCGGCGGGCCGATCCAGGTCGGATCCATCGAAAAGGACGGGCGTTCGCTGCCCTTCATCACCAATGCGCCGACGAATCTGGGCGACTATGTTGCGTTTTTTTGTGCGCAGCATGGCGACGCCACCTTTCTGGTCGAAGGCGATGAAAGGCTGAGCTTCAAACAGGTCTATGCCGCCGCGCGGAAAGTTGCGGCGGGACTGATCGAAACGCACGGCGTCGCGCGCGGCGACCGTGTCGGGCTGGCAATGCGCAATGCCAATGCCTGGTGCGTCAGCTACCTCGGCATCCTGCTCGCGGGCGGCTGCGCGACGTTGCTCAACGGCTGGTGGCAGGGCGGTGAGCTGGCCGCGGGGATCGAGGATGCGGAGGCGAAGCTGGTGATCGCCGATCCGCAGCGCGCGGCGCGGCTGGCCGAACCCGGCGTGGCGCACAGCGCCAAGGTCGTGACGCTCGACATCACGCGCCCGATCGACGAAGCGATCGCGCCGGTGAGCGGCAGCGCCGACACCGCCTTGCCCGCGCTGACGGGTGACGATCTGGCGACGATTCTCTTTACCTCCGGTTCGACGGGTCAGTCGAAGGGCGCCTATTCGCGTCACCGTTCGGTGGTCCAGGCGATCTTCAACTATGTCACCCAGACCGCGAGCATCGTCCATCTTCTGACCGAAGACGGGCAGATGTCCGATATTCAGCCCGCGACGCTGATCTGCACCCCGCTGTTCCACGTCACCGCCGAAATCCCCGTGTTCCTGCAAAGCTTCGCGCTCGGCCGGAAGCTTGTGCTGATGCCGAAGTGGAATGCCGAAGAGGCGATGCGGCTGATCCAGGACGAACAGGTCAATTATTTCGTCGGCGTGCCGCTGATGAGCTACGAGATTCTCGTCCATCCGAACCGCAAGAATTACGATCTGTCGACGTGCAAAAGCTACGCCGGCGGCGGCGCGCCGCGCCCGCCCGAACATGTGAAGCGCCTTGCGACCGAAATGGGCGAGGGCAAGCCGCTGCTCGGCTATGGCCTTACCGAAACCAACGCCGTGGGCTGCGGCATCATCAACGAAAATTATGTCGAAAAGCCGCTTTCAACCGGCCCCGCCTCAAAACCGCTCGTCGATCTTGCGATCCTCGACGACAATGGCGCGGCGCTCGCGCAGGGACAGGTCGGCGAAGTATGCATCCGGTCGATCTGCAATTTCGAAGGCTATTGGAACAATCCGGCGGCGACCAAGGCGGCCTTTTTCGACAATGGCTATTTCCGCACCGGCGACCTCGGCTATCTTGATGCCGACGGCTATCTGTTCATCGTCGATCGCAAGAAGGACATCATCATCCGCGGGGGCGAGAATATCAGCTGTCAGGAGGTCGAGGCGGCGATCTACGAACATGCCGACGTCAACGAATGCGCGGTGTTCGGCCTGCCCGACGAGCGGCTGGGCGAAGTAGTCGGCGCTGTCGTGTGGCTGAAACCCGAGAGCAGCGTCGATGCAAACGAACTGACGGCCTTCCTGCAGGAGCGGCTGGCGGCGTTCAAGGTGCCCTATCGCATCTGGATGGCAACCGATGCGCTGCCGAAGCTGGGCAGCGAAAAGATCGACAAGGTCAGCCTGCGCAACAAATATCGCGAGGAATTTGCGGCTCAGCCCGCGGCATGATCGCAACGACGGCGTAACCGGAGAGGGAGCGGGAGCGAATGAGGGATATGGAAGAGGACCAGTCCCCCGTCGCCCCCGCGGCCGCCCCGCCGCCGCGCGTCTATCGCCATCGGCTGCCGACGCGGCTTTGGCACTGGATCAACGCCGCGACGCTGCTCGTCATGCTGATGAGCGGGCTGATGATCTTCAACGCGCACCCGCGCCTCTATTGGGGGCAATATGGCGCGAACTACGACCAGCCGTGGCTGTCGATCGGGTCGAAGGCGAACCGCGGCTATCTCCGCATCGCTGCGGTCGAGATCGACACGACGGGTGTGCTTGGCCGCTGGACCGACTCCAATGGCGCGACGAAGACTTGGGCTTTTCCGGGTTGGGCGACGATTCCCACCAGCTACAGCCTTGCCGACGGGCGGCGCTGGCACCTCTTCTTCGCCTGGGTGCTGGCGATCAGCCTGACGCTCTATATGCTGTGGACCGTGATCGGGGGGCATTTGCGCAAGGATCTGCACGTCCGGCGCCCCGAATGGTCGCCGGGGCATATCTGGCAGGATATCAAGGATCACGCCCGGCTGCGCTTTCCGACGGGCGAAGCGGCGGCGCGGTACAATATCCTGCAAAAGCTCAGCTATATCGGCGTGATCTTCGTGCTGCTGCCGCTGATGATCGCAACCGGGCTGACGATGTCGCCGGGGATGAATGCCGCGGCGCCGTGGCTGCTCGACCTGTTCGGCGGCCGCCAGTCGGCGCGCTCGATCCATTTCATCCTGGCCTGGGCGCTCGTCGCCTTCTTCCTCGTCCATATCGCGATGGTGCTGCTCGCCGGGCCGGTCAACGAACTGCGATCGATGCTTACGGGCTGGTTCCGTCTCCCCGCCGACAAGCCGCGCGCGGGAGAAGACGCATGACCGGCCTGATCTTGCCGCGACGCGAACTGATCGTCCGCGCGGGCGGTATGGCGGCCGCGCTGCCGCTGCTCGCTGCATGCGATCGGGTCAACGAGGCGCCCGCAGTGCGCAAGATCCTGTCGATGGGCGAGGAGATGAACCGCGCGAGCCAGCGGGCGCTGACGGATCGCGACGCCCTCGCCCCCGAATATGGCCGCGCCGACCTGTCGTCCGTCTTTCGCGCCAACGGCACCCGCCTGCCCGAAGGGGCAGACTATGCCGCGCACGCCGCGAACGGCTTTGCCGACTGGCGTGTTCGCGTATCGGGGCTGGTCGCGCGGCCCTTGTCGCTGTCGCTCGCCGATTTGCGGGCGATGCCGCAACGTCGGCAGATCACCCGCCACGACTGCGTCGAGGGCTGGAGCGCGATCGCCGAATGGATGGGGCCGCAACTGCGCCAGGTGTTGGCAGCGGCAGGGGTGCGCGATGCGGCGCGCTATATCGTCTTTAATTGTGCCGACCGGATCGGCGGCGCGGCTTATTATGAAAGCTGCGACATGGTCGATGCGCTTCATCCGCAAACGATCCTTGCGTGGGCGCTCAACGGATCGGTATTGCCGATCGCCAACGGCGCGCCGTTGCGGCTGCGGATCGAGCGGCAGCTCGGCTACAAACATGCCAAATATCTTACCGGCATCGAAGCGGTCGCCAGCCTCGACAAGGTGGGGGCGGGGAAGGGCGGCTTCTGGGAAGACCGCATTGATTATGAATGGTATGCGGGTATTTAGGGGGCCGCAGGGGGCAGGCAAGACGCAAAAAAAGGTCGCACCCATGTCCATTCTCCGCCCGTTCCTGGCCCGCGTCATCCGTCACGGCCAGCTGACCGTCCTGTCGCCGGACGGGAGCAGCGAAAGCTTCGGCGCGCCAGCCGCCGGCTATCCCGAAGTGACGGTGCGTTTTACCACGCGAAAGGGGATGCGCCGCATCATCCTCGATCCGCGGCTCGGCGCCGCCGAAGCCTTCATGGACGGCGAGATGGAGATCGTTCAGGGCGATATCATGGAGCTGATCGGCCTGCTGCGCGCGAACACGCCGTGGGACCGCGGCGCAAAGCTCAAGGACAAGACCGCGCTCGGCGAATGGATCGAGGGGATGAAGACGCGGCTCAATTCGATCAACCGCCGGCGCTCGTCGCGCGCGAATGTCGCGCATCATTACGACATCGGCAACGACCTCTACCGCCTCTTCCTCGACAGCGACATGCAATATAGCTGCGCCTATTGGCCGCGCCCCGACATGACGCTGGAGGAGGCTCAGGCGGCGAAAAAGGCGCATATCGCGGCCAAGCTGGCGCTGGCGCCGGGGCAGCGCGTGCTCGACATCGGCTGCGGCTGGGGCGGCATGGCGATCGCCCTCGCGCAGCTCGAACGGGTCGAGGTGCTGGGGATCACCCTGTCCGAAGAACAGCTCGCGCTCGCCCGCGAACGCGCCACGGCGGCGGGTGTGGCCGACCGGGTGCGCTTCGAACTGATCGACTATCGCGACCTTGCCGAGCGCGAGGTCGGGAGTTTCGACCGGATCGTGTCGGTGGGCATGTTCGAACATGTCGGCGCCGCCAATTTCGAAACCTTCTTTCGCGCCTGCGCCAATCTGATGACCGCCGAGGGCGTGATGCTGCTCCATACCATCGGCCGCTTCGGCAAACCCGGTGCGACCGACGCCTTCACGCGCAAATATATCTTCCCCGGCGGCTATATCCCCGCGCTCAGCGAAACGGTCGCGGCGAGCGAAAAGAGTCGGCTGATCGTCACCGACGTCGAAACGCTGCGGCTGCATTATGCGCGCACGCTGCGCCAATGGTATGCGCGCACGTTGGCGCATCGCGACGAGATCGTCGCCATGATGGACGAACGTTTCTATCGCATGTGGACCTTCTACCTGGCCGGCGCCACCGCGGCCTTCGAAAGCGGCGGGATGGGCAATTACCAGATCCAGTTCGCCCGCAGCCGCCACGCCCTGCCGCTGACCCGCGACTATATGGCTGAAGCCGAGGGGCATTATCTTTAGCCTCGCGATGGGAAAGGCAGCAGGCCTCTGCTTCGGGGTGGAAGGGGACTTACTCCCAGCCGTCAGTCGGAAACCTTTTCATTCCCGACGAGCCCTATTTTTAGGCTTCCGTCAGCCTTGGCTGCCAATGTGAGAGACGATAAAAGGCAGGAAAGTTTCTCAAATTCTGCTTCAGACGGAGGTGTCGCTTCAACCTGCGGCCAGATCGTGAAGCTACCTCCTTGAACTTTCAAAATTGAATGCGGCGCGAAACCACAATGCTTTTCGAGAGCAGCGGCAAATTCTTCCCGACTTTGAAAATCGCCTATCTTCGGTAGATTTTCCAACAGACCGCGCTTTGCAAGCTTGGCGCGAGCGGATTCCAATACCCCATCCTTCAAGTGCGTATCGTAATATTTCTGCCCGACGGCGTCATAAGCTTTTTGAAGTTCAGGATCGCCGAATTGGACAAATTCAGACCAAGTTGCTTCCCATACGCATTCTAGGTCGTGTTGACAAAAGACTTCAGCCATAGGCGCGAGGCGGCGAGGTTGAGGAAGCTCTCGAACGAGAGAAGTGTCTTGTCGTATCGGGTGGCGT
>NZ_LNSK01000009.1:0-110511 GCF_001468495.1 Sphingopyxis sp. A083
TGCGGTGGTGATCGACGCGCAGCACGGCTGCATGACCGGCCGCGGCGTGCGCACCCCCGGCGTCGGCATGGTCACCAGCCGCGTCCTCGGCTGCTTCCTGGAAGATCAGCGCAGCCGCAAGGAAGTGCTCAGCCTGATGGGCTATTGATGCGCGTCGCGATCGTCGGGGCAGGAATTTCCGGGCTGGCGTGCGCCGCGGCGCTGCGTGCGGCGGGCCACGAACCCGTGCTGTTCGACAAGGCGCGCGGCGCTGGAGGGCGCATGTCGACGCGCCGTATCGACACGGCTCAAGGCACCATCGCGGTCGATCATGGCGCCACCCATTTTACCGTGCGGTCGGCCGGCTTTTCGGCGCTTGTCAGTCAGTGGGAAGCCGAGGGGCTTGCCGCCCGCTGGCCGGCGGCCGGTCGCGATGCCTGGATCGGGGTGCCGACAATGAACGCGCCGCTCAAAGCCTATGGCGCCGAGCATAGCATTCATTGGTCGACGCCCGTCACGGCGTTGACCCGAAGCCCCGCGGGTTGGACGGTCCACAGCGAAGCCAGGCGCTTCGCGGCGTTTGACGCAGCGGTCGTGGCCATTCCCGCAGAACAGGCCGCTCCGCTTCTGTCGCTGCACGATTTTACCATGGCCCGCGCGGCAATGGCGATCCGCTCGCACCCCATATGGTCGGGAATATTCATTTTCGCGCGGCCGATCGGCGCGGCGACCGATCTGATACGCGGCGACGGTCCCATCACGCTCGCGATGCGCAATGGCACGCGCCCTGGGCGCAGCTCTGCCGAATGCTGGGTGGTTCAGGCCAGCTGGGAATGGAGCGAGGCCAATCTGACGCGGCCGGCCGATCAAATCTGCCAAGCGCTGCTGGTTGACCTCGCGCGCGCGCACGACCTCATTCTCCCGCAGCCCATCCATAGCCACGCGCATCGCTGGCTGTTCGGCCAGCCGTCCGGCCGCGATCCCGTCGATCTGTGGAATCCGGCGATCGGCCTCGGTGCGTGCGGCGACTGGCTCGCGCACGGCTTTGTCGAAGCCGCGTGGGAGCGCGGCGATCGGCTGGGATGCCATATCGCTGCGTCCTTCGCCGAGCGCAGCGAGTTGACATCCGAGGTGGTCAGAGAAGCGCGATCAACAGGCTGAGCACGCCAAGCCCGGTCGACAATTGGACGCGCAAAATGATCCACGCGTCGCCGCCGGGCGCGGCGCCGACGATGGCGCGATCGATCAGCGGCGAAACCAGCAGCAGAAGTCCGACCAGAATCAGCGAAGGCTGCGGCCAAGGGTAGCCGAAAAGCCACGGGGCAAAGCTCGCGAGCCCGATGAGACTCGGCATCACCGCCGCGAGCGGAGTCCAGCGCGGCGCGTCCGCGAACAGAACGGCGAGTCCCCACCAGACGCCGCCCAGGAAAGAGAAGATAAGCACGGCATAGAGATAGCCGATGGTGAGAGCGGTCCAGCGCCAGGCCTCACCGCCGGCGAGCATGAGCGCCAGGCATGCCGCGGCAGGAAGCAGTCCGGCGAAGCCGAGACGGCGCGTAGCAGGCGACACGGTGATTGCGGTCAGCTTCATGCGCGCCGTCCAGCATGGGACGCGCGCGGCGGCAAGCTGCCCTTTGAGGCACATACCGCCCAAAGGACAGGTCGCCCGGCGCGCCATCGCGGCCTAGGCTTCGACCATCCAAGGAGATTATCTGTGCGCAGCGCAATCGTGATCGGAGCCGGAATAGGCGGGTTGGCGCTGGCCATTCGCCTCCAGTCGGCCGGCGTTGCCGTCGACCTTGTCGAAGCGCGCGACCGGCCGGGCGGCCGCGCCTATGTTTGGGAGCGCGACGGCTTCACCTTCGACGCGGGACCGACGGTCATTACCGACCCCGCCTGCCTTGCGGAGCTTTGGCGGCTCACCGGCGCCGATATGGCGGCCGATGTCACGCTCTTGCCCGTTTCTCCCTTCTACCGCCTGCAATGGCCCGACGGCAGCCATTTCGATTATGGCAATGACGAACCCGCGCTGCGCCGCGAGATTGCCGCCTTCAACCCTGCCGACGTCGCAGGCTACGAGCGCTTCTTGCGCTATTCCGACGCGGTTCATGCCGAAGGCTATGTGAAGCTGGGCGCGGCGCCGTTTCTCGATTTCGCCTCGATGCTCAAGGCGGCGCCCGCGCTCGCCAGACAGCGCGCGTGGCGATCGGTCTATGCAACCGTCGCCTCGCATATAAAGGATGCGCGGCTGCGCGAGGCCTTTTCGTTTCATACGCTGCTCGTCGGCGGCAATCCGATGGCGACAAGCGCCATCTACGCGCTCATCCACAAGCTCGAAAAAGACGGCGGCGTCTGGTTCGCGCAAGGGGGGACCAACGCGCTCGTCGCGGGACTGGTCCGCCAGTTCGAGCGACTGGGCGGCCGCCTTCGTCTCGGCGACAAGGTGGTGCGCATTCACAGCGAAGGCCGCCGGGCCACGGGGGTGACGCTCGCGAGCGGCCATTCGCTGCGCGCCGACGCCATCGCCTCGAACGCCGACGTCATGCACAGCTATCGCGACCTGCTCGCTGGCGGGCGGGGGCGAAAGATGGCGCGACGGCTCGGCCGCAAGAAATGGTCGCCGAGCCTGTTCGTTCTGCATTTCGGGGTCGAGGGCCATTATCCCGGCGTTCCCCATCACATGATCCTGTTCGCGCAGCGCTACCGCGAACTGCTGGACGATATCTATCGCCGCGGGGTGCTTAGCGACGATTTCGCAATCTACCTCCATCACCCAAGCGCGACGGACCCCTCGCTCGCGCCGCCGGGGCGCAGCACATTTTATGCGCTCGTCCCGGCCCCCCATCTCGGCCACGCCGCGATCGACTGGAACCGCGAAGGCGAGACGCTCGCGCGCAAGATCATCGCCAAGCTCGAAGAACGGCTGCTGCCCGATCTCTCTCAACGGATCGTCACCCGCTTCCACTATACGCCGCGCGATTTTTCGGCCGATCTGGCCGCGCATCACGGCAGCGCCTTCAGCTTGCTGCCCTCGCTCACGCAAAGCGCGTGGTTCCGGACGCACAATCGCGACGACGCGATCGACAATCTCTATTTTGTCGGCGCGGGCACCCACCCCGGTGCGGGGATTCCCGGCGTCGTCGCAAGCGCCAAGGCCACCGCCGGGCTGATGCTCGATGCCGCCGCACTCGCGGTCGCGGATTGACGCCGTGGCAACCGCGATCCCTTTGGTGCAGGCTGACCGCGAGACGCTCGTCGATATTGCGCGCGCGCGGCTTGTGCGTGCGATCGAGGCGGTCGGCCGCGGCGACAAGGAAGCGATGCGCACGCTCTACCGGCTGACCTCGGCGAAGCTGTTCGGCATCTGCCTCAGAATCTGCGGCGAAAGGGCGCAGGCGGAAGATGTGCTGCAGAGCGCTTATCTGAAGATCTGGGAAAATGCGGCGCGTTTCGACCGGCGGCGCGCGAGCCCGATCAGTTGGCTCGCGGCGATAGCGCGAAATGCCGCAATCGACTGGCGCCGCTCGGCCGAAGCACGCGGCCTGCTGCGCCAACAACCGATCGACGACGCGCTGAGCCTGCGCGTCTACGAAGGCGCAAGTCCGGATGCGCTGCTTGACCAGCGCGACAGCCGCGCGACCATCGACCGCTGCCTCGCGGCGCTTGATGTGCGCGCCGCGGGCTTTCTGCGCACTGCCTTTTTCGAGGGGCTCTCCTACCGCGAACTTGCGGCGCGCGAAGCGTTGCCGCTCGGCACGATCAAAAGCATTATCCGGCGCTCGCTCGTCCGTTTGCGCGCCTGCCTCGGCGATGTCTGACGGTCGTTCCGCCACCACCGACGTGCTCGCCGCGGAGCTGGTGCTCGGCCTGTTATCGCGGGATGAGCAGGCAATCGCCGCCGCCCGCCTTGCAAGCGACGCGCGCTTTGCCGCCGAGGTCCCGGCCTGGGAAGAGCATTTCGGCGCTCTTGCCTGGCAGGTCGAAGCCCATTTTCCACCGCGCGAGGTCTGGGGCCGCATCGCCGCCGCGATTGAAGCGCGGAAAGCTTCGCAGAGCCGCTGGCCGCGCGCTTCGATGGCGATGGCGGGGGCAGCGGCCCTTGTGATGCTCACCGTTCTGGTCTGGCCTTCCCCCGAGGCGCGCCGTGCACCGAACCTTGCGGTCGCGACGTTGGTCGGTCCCGATCTGGTGGTCGGAGCCCGCTATGCGGCCAAGTCGGGCCGGATGCGCGTCGAGATAGCGGGAGCACTGCCGGGGCCGGGGCGCCCGGAACTTTGGATCCTGCGCCCCGGCATGGCGCCGGTGTCGCTCGGCCAGCTTGCACCGCAAGGACGTTCGGAAATGATCATGCCGCGCGCGCTCAGGCCGCTCGTTCAGAGCGGCAGCGAGTTCGCGATCACGATCGAGGCACCTTCGACGACGCCGCACCTTCGGCCCAGCGGACCGCCACTCGCGCGCGGCGCGATAATTTTTGTCTAGCGGATGCATCCGCCCGCCGAGCCATTCCGTAGCTTCATTGCCCCTCCCCCATCCGGGGCGAAAAATTCAGGAAAGGAATGTTCGATGAAGATTTCGCACATCACTCTTGCCCTTGCCGCTGCTGCGCTCGCGACCACCGGCGCCCACGCCAAAAATCCCATGGTCGGCGGCGCCGCGATGTACGAGACGAAGAATATTGTCGAAAATGCTGCGGCATCAGCCGATCACAAGACGCTGGTGGCGGCGGTGAAGGCCGCCGGTCTCGTCGACACGCTCGCCTCGCCAGGGCCTTTCACGGTCTTCGCGCCAACCGATGCGGCGTTTGCAAAGCTGCCCGCCGGTACGGTCGACACGCTGCTTCTCCCTGAAAACAAGGCAAAGCTTACCGGGATCCTGACGTATCACGTCGTACCCGGACGCCTGACCGCGGCCGACATTGCGGCAAAGGCGGCGGCCAACGGCGGCAAGGCCGTTCTGACGACCGTCGAGGGCGAAGCCCTTACCGTCTGGCAGAAGGACGGAAGCTGGTATGTCAGCGACGCCAAGGGCGGCAAGGCAAAGATCGGTCCCGCGGACGTTCTGCAGTCGAATGGCGTTATCCACGTCATCGACGCGGTCCTGATGCCGTGAAGCGAGGCGCCCCCCGCTGCGCGCCGCGCGGCGGGGGCGCTCTTTACAGTGAAGCGGATGTTCAGAGGCGCAAGCCAGGCCAAAGCCCGGCAAGCGTTACGCAATGAACCGCCGCGATAGCGAGATTGCTCAGGATGACAGGATTGCGCCAGTCTCGCACGATGAAGGGCGCCATCAGCTTGTAAAGTATCTGCACTGCGAGCAGCGGCGCGGCGAGCAACGGCTGGCCGAGCAACAGCAGCAGCACCGACAGGATCAGGATCGCGGCATAGATGCTGAGCAATATGCCCCGCGCCGGACTCGGCGGCCCCCATGCCTCATCGGCCCAGCGGGCGCCGCGCGCAAGACCCAGGCAAACCGGTATGAGGACAGCGACGTTGAGCAGGAGCGAGACGTAAAGCATCGGCGTCATGGTTCAGCCTTGCGCGCGCACCGGACCGAGCAGCATCGCCCGCGCATCGCCGCGGCATCGGTAGCTCAGCCACAAGAGATAGAGTGACAGGAACAGCATCCCGCCAAAAACCGCGACGAGGCCCAGCAGAAGCGATGCCGCGCTGAAATGCCCCCGCCACGCGGTCCAGAGGCCGGAGAGCAGCAGGAAGCAGAAGAAGTCGAGATTGAACTGGCCGGGCCAACTCATCGCCGCCATGTCGCCGAAAAAGACCGGCAGCAGATTCCAGCCGTGATGCGCGATGGTGACGCCGGTATAGGCGATGATGACGACCAAACAGATCGCCAGAAACAGCCGAAACAAGGTCATGCCAAATCCCCTCCCGATTCGCCCTGCGGCGATGCTTCCAGATAAAGGCAGCGCGCGAGCATCGCACAAAGGCCGATGCTGCCGGTCGCAAGGACGAAGAGGGTCCAAGGAACCACCCGCATCCCGACCGATCGCGCGCGCGGCAGGAGCAGCGACCAGGCGGCGCCGACCGCGAGCAGCAGATCGAACCAGATCTGATTGCCCCAGACGCCGGCCTGATGAAGCGGCCAGAAGCCGGCCCAGCCGCCGGTAAACCCAGCGTAACCGCTCCAGATCGCGAAGAGCGATGACGCTGCCGCCGCCAGCAGCCAGCTACCGCGCGCTCTGGCCGGGCGCGCGATTTTGACAAAGATGAAGGCGACAAAGACCAGCGCCGCGCCAATGGGCGCAAGCTCGAACAGCTTATGGTCAGGTCCGTACATCATCAGATGCGAATCCATGTAGCAGTTGCTACATTCATATCGATCGCTAGCAGCGGGCGCAAGAGGTGAAGATGGTCAGCCGCGAAGAACAGCGTGCACGGGTCGAGGCCGCTCTGGCAGCGCATTTGCTCGACCATGGGCTCGCGCAGACGAGTTTGCGCGAGCTCGCGCGCGCGGCGGCGGTCAGCGACCGGATGCTGCTTTATTATTTCGCCGACAAGGCCGAGGTGCTGGGCTGCGCCGCGCAGCGGATCGCCGCGGACCTTGCCGGGCATATTGGCGAAGCGGTCGGCGAAGGCGAGAGACTCGCACCGCTTGCCCTCCTCGAACGCGCCGGGGCACTCGTCACGCGCGCCGAAATCCGGCCCTATATGCGACTATGGGTTCAGATGATTGCAGCGGCGGGCCGCGGCGAAGCCCCTTTCCCCGCCATCGCCGAAGCGATGCTGGCCGGCTTCCTGGCATGGGTCGAGGCGCATCTTGCGATTGACGAGGCCGCCGATCGGCAGGCCGTCGCCGCGATGATCGTCGCGGCGGTTGACGGTCTCGCGATCATCGACATCGGCCGCGGGCCCGATCTCGCGGCGCGCGCCGCGCGCGCTATCTCCCATCTCGGTCGTCCTCGCTGATCGCGGTACGTGAAAGGCCGCCCCTTGCGGGACGGCCTTTCCATTGTCAGCCAACAGGGGCTTTGCTCAGATAAGCGGCCGCTCCATGGCGGAGGCCAAGCTCATCAGCGTTGCCGCATGCGGCATATGACAATGAGACATCAGACCACCTCCTTTCCGTTGTTGAACGATAAGGGGAATGTGGATCGTCGGCGGCCATCCGTCAAGCGCCCAACAAAAAAGCGTGACCCGAAGGCAGCCAGCGCCTTCACGCAACGCGTTTCATATCCTGACAGGTGCAGCGGTTCATAATCGGCATCCCGGCCCTTCGACGCCCCGATTTAACCAAAAAACTCCCGACCATTGATTGCGATCTGCGCAGATGGTTATGCTAGGTTCAACACCGATGAGGGAAAAGCGTGGGCGACGGCGAAGACGATTTTACATTTGCGACCGAAAAGCAGCGGGCCGTGCTCGAACTGCTCGCCAATAATCGTACCAGCAAGGAGATCGCGGGTGCACTCGCGGTCAGCGAGCCCGCGATCAACCGGCGCATCGAAGTGCTGCGTCTGCGCCTCGGCGGCATCACGCGACACGAGCTTGTGCGGCGCTATCGCAACTGGCGCGATCGCATCGCGCCGGATTCAGGGTCATCAGTGCCATGTGTAGAAAATGATGACGAATTTATACAGCTAGGCGCACGCGCTGCATTCGGGAAAGCCGGGGACGGGAGCGATGCGGACGAGACGACTGCCAGGTTCCGGGACAGCATCGCCGTTCGGGTGGATGCTCCCTGGGCCGAGGAGATGCCGCCGCCGCGCGTTGTCCCGGGGATGCTCGATGGCAGCAACGCCATGCTATCTCGCGGTGCGGCGATTGCGATCATTCTGCTCGCGATCCTTGCCAGTCTGGCGGTCGGCCTCGGCGTCGCCAGAGCGCTTGCGGATATCGTGAACGGCTGACCGATCCCCTGTCGACTGGAATGCATCGGCCGCGGGCGCCGATGCGAGGGGGAATACAATGAACGCAACACCCATCATATGGTGCGCCTTGGTCACCAGATTCACGCCGCCGACGAGACTTCGGCGCGCCTTACAGTCGCCCAGGCGTTGACCCGTCCGCTGCGCCGCGCCACGCTGTGCCGATGGACCGGCTTCAAATAGCAAATCTGGTGATGATGCTTCTCTTCGGTGCAGCAGCACTGCGCTGGGGAGCGGCACCCGAACGGATCTGCGTGGCAATTCTTGGCTTCGTGACCCTCGCCGACCCCGTCTATCACCTTTTGGCGGGCCATGGCGCGATCTACGGATCGGTCGACATCGGTCACCTGACATTCGACCTCATGATGGCGGCGGGCTTCATTGCCGTCGCGCTCTGGGCGAACAGGATATATCCTTTATGGCTAGCCGCCTTCCAGCTCGTCTCGGTGATCGGGCATTTCTCGCGCGAACTGACGAGCAGCTTTCCAAAACTCGCCTACGGTCTGATGATTTATGGCCCCTTTTATATCATCTTGCCGATCCTGGGGTTCGGGATCTGGCGCCACGCGCGGCGGCGGCGGCGCCACGGGCAGTATCCGTCCTGGCGGAGCTCCTCGCCCCCTTCGCCGCCGAGCGCGCGTCCACGGCCGCCCAGCAGCTGATCACGCATTTCGGGGGTCTGGGCCGCGCCCTCGCTGCTTCGCCGCGACAGCTGTCAGGCGTTCTTGATGGTGACGAGCACCTGGCCGCCTCGATCGCCGCAGCGCGCGCCCTTGTCATGGCCGGGCTGCGCGAGCAAATCGCGCGCAGCCCGGTACATGCCGGCGATTCACGGCTGCACGATTATTTGCTGATCCAACTGAACGACGCTCCGACCGAGCGACTTCATGCGATCTTTGTCGACAGCGTTTCCGACTATATAGCTGACGAACAGATCGCCGACGGGACGATCACCCACGTCTCCGCGTCGCTGCGGACGCTTCTCGCGCATGCCTTCGAGGCGGGGGCGCACGGTGTGATCCTCGCGCATAATCATCCGTCGGGATCGAGCGAGCCGAGCGCTGCCGACGAGGCGTTCACCGCCAAGATCGGCGGACTGCTTGCCGCGGTCGATATTCGCTTGCACGATCATCTGATCGTCGGCGGGGGCCGTGTCGTCAGCATGCGCGCAAGGGGGCTGCTATGAGCTGGCAGCGCGAGACGCCGACATTGCGCCTCGTAGAGTGCGACATCGACGCCCCTCTGCTCGCCTTTGCCAAAGCACAATATGCCTTCAGGCGGCGCCGCGAGGCGATCTTCGGTCTCGACATTTTTGCCGAGCCGGCGTGGGACATGCTGCTCGATCTCTATATCCAGCGCGGCGAACGGCGCGCGGTCAGCGTGCACAGCCTGTGCATTGCCGCCGCCGTACCCGCGACGACGGCGCTGCGATGGATCGGCAAGCTTACCGAACTGGGGTTGATCGAACGCCGACGCGCCGCGAGCGATGCCCGCGTCGTTCTCCTCTCGCTGACCGAGGCGGGGCTCGAGACAATCGAGCGTTGCCTGCGCAGCGCCGTTGCCGGCGGACTGGCCGCGGGGGCGGCCACGCAAGGGCGCCAAGGCTGACAGCAGCGCGCAAGACGCCAGGCCGGAAGGGGCCGCGCGAGCCGGAAGATCGCGGGACCTCAAATTCGGGGCCGGGGAAGGCCGAAGGCTAAAACCACGCTCCCATGCACCATCCGCGCAATAAGAGGGTCATGCAGACCGGGATAAGCGACACAATTCCATGAAGAATTCGGAACGCGGAGGAAGTCTGAGAAAAGCAGTGGACACCCGACCCGGCGCCAATATCTCATTGATTTTCTTTAGAATTTTTGGATGCCCCGTGAGGATTCGAACCTCAATAGACGGAATCAGAATCCGTAGTCTTACCATTAGACGACGGGGCAATGAGGGGCGCGCAATATGATTGCGTGGGCCGTCTGTCAAGACTGGTGCGACCACCCGGTCGGGTTCGCGCAACAGGCGGCTTGCCCTTATCCAATTCGCCGCTAGCATCGCGCGCAGAACAGAAGAACAGAGGGGCCGCGCCCCGGCGCAGGTCCTGCACTTGGAGGTGGGCTGATGCGTCATGTCGCGATCGTCGGGTCGGGTCCGGCCGGATATTATACCGCCGAAACCTTGCAGAAGGCGGAGGATATCAGCGTCGACGTGATCGATCGCCTGCCCGTTCCCTATGGGCTGATCCGCACCGGCGTTGCCCCCGATCACCAATCGATCAAGGCGGTGTCGCGGCGGTACGAGGGTGTCGCCCTGGCGGACAATGTGCGCTTCGTCGGCCATGTGTCGGTCGGCACCGACGTCGGGATCGACGAACTGACGCAGCTCTACGACGCCGTCGTGCTCGCGACCGGGGCACCCAATGACCGGCCGCTGGGGATTCCCGGCGCCGATCTGCCCGGCGTCATCGGCAGCGCCGCCTTCGTCGGCTGGTACAATGGCCACCCCGATTTCGCCGATCTCGACCCGCCGCTCGACAGCCCCGGCGTCGCGGTGATCGGCAATGGCAATGTCGCGCTCGATGTCGCGCGCATCCTTGCCAAGACCCCCGCCGAATTCGCCGGCAGCGACATCGTCGCCCATGCGCGGGACCTGCTCGCGACGAGCAATATCCGGCACATCCACATTCTCGGCCGCCGCGGCCCGCACCAGATCGCGATGACACCGAAGGAGCTGGGCGAGCTTGGCCATCTCGAACGCGCCAGCCCGCGCGTCGACCCCGCCGATCTGCCCGACGAGGGCGACGACGCGCTGCTCGAACCCGGCATGCGCAAGTCGGTGACGCATCTGCGGCAGTTCGCGGCGAATCCGGTCGCCAAACCGGTGACGATCGACTTCGACTTCTTTGCCATGCCCGTCGCGATAGAGGGCGACGGGCGCGCCCAGCGCGTCATCGTCGAACGGACGCGGCTCGATGCCGATCTGCGCAGCCATGGCACCGGCGAAACCTATGCGATCGAGGCGGGCCTGGTCGTCAGCTGCATCGGTTATCAGACGCCGCCGATCCCCGGCGTGCCCTATGAACATGGTCGCGGCCGCTTCGCCAATGACGAAGGGCGGATCCTGCCCGGCCTCTATTGCGTCGGCTGGGCGCGGCGCGGGCCTTCGGGGACGATCGGCACCAACAAGCCCGACGGCGCGCGCATCGCCGACATGGTGCTGGAGGATATCGGCCGCGGTGGCGGCAAGGCGGGCCGTCCCGGCCTCGACGCGCTGCTCGCGGGGCGCGGCATCGCGCCCGTCACCTTCCGCGACTGGCGCAAGATCGAGGCGGCGGAGGTCGCCGCCGCGCTCGAAGGCAACCCGCGCGAGAAATTCGTCCGCGTCGAGGCGATGATCGAAGCCATCGGGCGGTGACGATCCGCACGGCGCTGCGCTGGCTGCTCGCGCTCGCTTATGGCTATGCGGGCTACCGCCACCTCGCCACCCCCGCGCCCTTCGTGGCGATCACCCCGCCCTGGGTGCCGCAGCCGGCGCTGGTCGTCGCCGCGACGGGTGTTGCCGAGCTGGCCGGCGCGCTGGGGTTGCTGATCCCGGCGACGCGCAAGGCGGCGGGCTGGGGCCTTGCCCTCTATGCGCTGTGCGTGTGGCCGGCGAATTTCCATCACGCCTTCGCGCATGTCGCGATCGGCGGACAGACGCTCGGCTGGTGGTACCACGGCCCGCGCCTCGCCGCGCAGCCGCTCATCATCTGGTGGGCGCTGTGGGCGAGCGGCGCGATCGACTGGCCGTTCAAGAGGAAATAGCCGTCACCTCCGTCGCGACGGCGACGTGCATTATTTCGCCACCGGCGTCTCGATCGGCGGCTGGCCCTTCTGGCTCGCCGCATAGGCCTCGACCGCCTTCAGCACGCGCAGCATGTTGCCGCTCGCGATCTTTTCGAGGTCGGCCTGCGAATAGCCGCGCTTCGCCAGTTCGACGAACAACGCGGGGTAGCCCGACACATCCTCCATCCCGACCGGCGCCGAATCCATGCCGTCATAATCGCCGCCGAGCCCGATATGGTCGATCCCGGCCAGCTTGCGGATATGATCGATATGGTCGGCAACCTTCGCGACGTCGGTCGTCGGCGTCGGGTTCGCCTTGTCCCAGTCGGCGAGCGCCTTGTCGGCGGCAGAGGGATCGCCCGGATACATCGCCTTCAACCGCGCCTGTTCGGCGGTACGCGACAGGCCATAGGCGCGCACCTGGGGGTCGAGGAAGGTCGGCAACAGCACCACCATCACGATGCCGCCGTTCGCCTTGACCAGCGGCAGCACGCTGTCGGGGACATTGCGCGGATGGTCGTTGACGCCGCGCGCGCCCGAGTGGCTGAACATCACGGGCGCCTTCGCCACGGCGAGCGCGTCCTTCATCGTCGCCTCGCTCGTGTGGCTCAGATCGACGATCATGCCGATGCGGTTCATCTCGCGCACCACCTGTTCGCCGAACGGAGTCAGCCCGTCGTGCGCGGGCGCATCGGTCGCGCTGTCGCCCCACAGGGTGTTCCGGCTGTGGGTCAGCGTCATGTACCGCGCGCCGAGATCATACATGTCGCGCAGCACCGCCAGGCTCGATCCGATCGAATGACCGCCCTCCATGCCGAGCATGCCCGCGATCTTGCCCGCCTTCATCGCCTTTTCGAGCTCGGCCGAACTGGTCGCGAGCATCAGGTCGTTCGGATAGCGCTGGACGAGACGCTTCATCACGTCGATCTGCTCCAGCGTCTGCTGCACCGCCTGCGCCTCGTTGCTGTTCGACGGGACATAGACCGACCAGAATTGCGCGCCGACATGGCCCTTGCGCAGCCGGATCAGGTCGGTGTGCATCGCAATGCGGTCGGTGGTCGCGGTGTGGCTGGTGTCGTTGAAATCGAAGCCATTGATCATATTGTCGGCGCGCTCGCGCAGCGCCCAGGGCACGTCGTTATGCCCGTCGAAGACCGGCGCCTTCTTGAGCGCGGCCTCGGCCACTGCCTCGGGCGAGGTCTGCGCGGCGGCGGGAGACGAGACGAGGGCGAGAGCGGCAAGGCCGGCGAGCAGGATGGATTTTGTCATGGATGGCGACCTTAAGGTGCATGACGAGGAAATCGAGCCGAAATTTGTCGTCTGTACGCCACTGCAAGGTCGCGCTTCCCTTGACGTTCACGTCAACCGGGCGCAGCATCGCGGCATGACTGCATTCGACGACTGGCGCGCCCGTTCCCCCTATTATGACGAAACCCACGAGGCGCTGGCGCAAAGCGTCCGCCGCTTCGTCGAACGCGAGATCGCACCGCACATCGACCGCTGGGAAGCCGAGGGCGAACTGCCGCGCGCGCTGCACAAGAAGGCGGCGGAAGCGGGTATCCTTGGCCTGCGCTACCCCGAGCAATATGGCGGCCATTCGGAAGGCTTCGACAATTTCCACGGGCTGGTGCTGACCGAGGAGCTCGCCGCGGTCGGCGCGGGCGGACTCGGTGCCTCGCTGATGACGCACGGCATCGGCCTGCCGCCGATCCTCGCGCTCGGTTCGGAGGAATTGAAACAGCGCGTCGCGCCGCCTGTGCTCGCGGGGGACAAGATCATCGCGCTCGGCATTACCGAAGCGGGCGGCGGCAGCGACGTCGCCAACCTCAAGACGACGGCGGTGCGCGACGGCGACGATTATGTCGTCAATGGCGGCAAGATGTTCATCACCAGCGGCATGCGCGCCGATTGGCTGACCTGCGCGGTGCGCACCGGCGGTCCTGGCGCGGGCGGTATCTCGCTGCTGCTTATCGACATGGACGCGCCCGGCGTCGAACGCACGCGGCTCGACAAGATGGGCTGGCGCTGCAGCGACACCGCGGCGATCCATTTCGCGGACGTGCGCGTCCCCGCGACAAACCTGATCGGGGCCGAAAACGGCGGCTTCATCGGCATCATGCGCAACTTCAATTCGGAACGGCTCGGCATGGCGATGGGCTGCTGCGCCTATGCCCGCGTCGCGCTCGCCGAAGCGGCCGAATGGGCGCAAAACCGCGAGACGTTCGGCAAGCCGCTCGTCGGCCACCAGTCGATCCGCATCAAGCTCGCCGATATGGAACGCCAGATCGAAGCGACGCAGGCGTGGGTCGACCTCTGCGCGTGGCAGGTGAAGACCGGCAAGGACCGCCCCGCCGATTTCGCGATGCTCAAGGTGCAGGCGACCCGGATGCTCGAAGCGGTCGCGCGCGAGGCGGCGCAGGTGCTGGGCGGCGCGAGCTACATCACCGGCAGCAAGGTCGAACGCATCTACCGCGAGGTCCGCGTCAACGCGATCGGCGGCGGCAGCGAGGAAATCATGCTCGATCTGGCGGGGCGGCAGCTCTTCGGCGGTCGATGAGTTCGACCGACCTCGTCCTGCTCGTCGTCGCGGTCGCGACCGCGGCGGTGATGCTGTCGCCGCCGCTGCTGCGTTCGCGCGACTGGCGCGCGACCGTCACGCCGCTCGCGTCGATCATCGGGTCGGGCTTCCTCGTCGCGGGGCCGATCCTTGGCCATGTCGCGGGCCATTATGCGGTCGCGGCGATGGCGGCGCTCTGCGCCATTTCCTATCTATTCGGTCTTGCGGTGCGCGACAATATCAGCCGCCTCGAACCGATGCTCGCGGCCGAATCGCCGCCGCCGGTGCTGCTCTGGCTCGACCGCGCCGCCGATCTTGCGCTGATCCTCGCCTATTTCGTCTCGGTCGCTTATTATCTCGACCTGCTCGCCGATTTCGCACTCAAGGCGTTCGGCGTCGTCGATCCGATGGCTGCGCACGGGATGACGACCGCGATCCTCGCGCTGCTCGGCACGCTCGGCTATTTCGGCGGTCTGCGCTGGCTCGAACATGTCGAGCTTGGCTCGGTCGGGCTCAAGCTGGCGATGATCGCCGCGCTCATCGCCGCGCTCGCCTGGGCGCTGGGGTCGGAGGTCGCGGCGGGAACGGTCGCGGTCCGTCCGCTCGCCGACCAGGCGGAGGGTTTCGACGCGGTCCGCATCCTGCTCGGCCTCATCATCCTCGTCCAGGGGTTCGAAACCTCGCGCTACCTCGGCGACAGCTACGACCGCGCGACGCGGGTGCGCACGATGCGCCATGCCCAGTGGATCGCCTTTGTCGTCTATATGCTGTTCATCGGCCTGCTGACGCCGTGGCTCGACGGGCGCCTGCCGCCCGAGGGCGGCGACACCCATGTCATCGAACTGCTGCGCCCCGTCGGCACCCTCGTCGCGCCGGCGATCATCGTCGCAGCCCTGCTGTCGCAGCTTTCGGCGGCGGTGGCCGATCTCAACGGCGCCAGCGGCCTCGTCGCCGGCGCCTCGCGCCAGCGAATCCCCGTCGCTATCGGCTATGTCATCGCAGCATCAGCCTCGATCGCGGTGGTGTGGGCGGGCGACATCTTCACCGTCATCGCCTGGGCGTCCAAAGCCTTCGTTCTCTATTATGGCATCCAGTCGGCGACCGCACTCGTCGTCGAATGGGTCGACCCCGCCCCGACCCGCTGGGGCCGCATCGTCCTGCACGGCAGCGCCATCGCCATAGCGCTCGCCGTGCTGACCCTCGGCCGCGCGGCGGCAGGCTGACAAGCCGGCGGCGACGTTCTAAGATCGCGTGACGCCCCCCATCGAGGATCGAGAGATGACGCTGACCGAAACAAGCCGCTGGCCCGCCGAGGCCGAAACCCTTCTCGATGATCTTGTCGATCTGCGCCGCGCGATCCACCGCGAGCCGGAACTCGGCCTTCAGAATCCCAAGACGCTCGCCAAGATCAAGGATGCGCTCGCCGACCTGCCACTCGACTTTCGCGAAGGGCCGTCGACAACGGGGCTGGTCGCGATCCTGCGCGGGGGTCTGGCGGGGAACGGGGGCAACGCGCGCACCGTGCTGCTGCGCGGCGACATGGACGCGCTGCCGCTGGTCGAGGATACGGGCCTCGCATTCACCTCCGAAACCAGCGGTGCGATGCATGCCTGCGGTCATGATACGCATGTCGCGATGCTCGTCGGCGCGGCGAAGCTGCTCTGCGCGGCGCGCGACCGCCTGCCCGGCACGGTGATGTTCATGTTCCAGCCCGGCGAAGAGGGGCATCATGGCGCGCGGTTTATGCTCGACGACGGGCTGATCGATCCGCTGCCCGACGCGGCCTTCGCGCTCCACATCATGCCCAACGCGCCGCACGGCATCTTCGCTGGGCGCGCCGGGCCGCTGCTCGCTTCGTCCGACGTCCTTTCGATCACCGTCAAGGGCGCCGGCGGCCACGCATCGATGCCGCAGGATGCGATCGACCCCATCCCCGTCGCCTGCGCGATCGTCACCGCGATCCAGACGATGGTGACGCGCCGCATCTCGGTCTTCGATCCCGCCGTCATCACCATCGCGAAGATCGCCGCGGGCACGACGAACAACATCATCCCCGAAACCGCGGACATGCAGGGCACGATCCGCACCCTGTCGCCGCATCGCCGCGCGATGGTCGCCGCCGAACTGCGGCGCCTCGTCCCTGCGATCGCCGAAGCGCATGGCTGCACGGCCGAGGTGGCAATCGAGGAAGGCTTCCCCGTCACCGTGTGCGACAGCCGCGCCGCCGCCTTCGGCCAGCGCGTCGTCGAAGAGACATTCGGCGAGGCGGCCTGGCTGACGATGGACAATCCGGTGATGGGGGCCGAGGATTTCGCCTATGTCCTCGAAAAAGTGCCCGGCGCAATGTTCTGGCTCGGCGCGAGCGAGGCGGGGAGCGACTGGCGCCAGTGCTGCGGCCTCCATTCGAACCGCATGATACTCGACGAAAAGGTCATGGCCCGCGGCGCCGCCCTCCACGCCGCCCTCGCCGAACGCTTTTTGAACGAGGGTTTTGCCTGACGCACCGGCGCTTTTTTGACTTCGGTCAATGCGCGGCAGGAATCGGCGCCGCATGGTGGGGGTGTTCCGGTTGACCGCTGCGATCCCTTCATCGCCGGCGGCCCTTCCGGACCGCTCTGGCCGCTCCCGGAGGTGGGGCCTTCGGCTCCGCGCCGCATCGCGGGGTCATGGGGAGGCAGGGCGTAAGCCGGCGCGCCGTGGTGCAATATCCGCGGCGCGCTGTGCGTTTAGGGGCCTGACTTTTACGGAACGAGCACCGTGTCGCGCGCCTCGGGCAGCAGGCGCGGATAATCGAGCGTATAGTGCAGCCCGCGGCTTTCCTTGCGATGCAGCGCGCTGCGCACGATCAGGTCGGCGCACTGGAGCAGGTTGCGCAGTTCGATCAGGTCGGTCGTCACGCGGAAATGGCCGTAATAATCCTCGACCTCGTGCGTCATCATGTTGATGCGGTGTTGCGCGCGCTCCAGCCTTTTGGTCGTGCGCACGATGCCGACATAGTTCCACATGAAGCGGCGGATCTCGGTCCAGTTCTGCTTGATGACGACTTCCTCGTCCGAATCGGTGACGCGGCTTTCATCCCACGCGCGGATCGGCGGCGGCGGTTCGAGCTGGTTCCAGCGGGCGATGATATCCTTCGCCGCCGCCTCGCCGAAGACGAAACATTCGAGCAGCGAATTGGACGCCAGGCGGTTGGCCCCGTGCAGCCCGCTTTCGGTGCATTCGCCCGCGGCATAGAGCCCCGGCAGGTCGGTGCGGCCGTCGAGGTCGATCAGGATGCCGCCGCAGGTATAATGTTGCGCCGGCACCACCGGGATCGGCTGCTTCGTCATGTCGATGCCCAGCGTCAGCAGCTTTTCGTGAATGTTCGGGAAATGCCCCGCGACGAAATCCGGATCCTTGTGGCTGATGTCGAGGTGGACATAGTCGAGGCCGAAGCGCTTGATCTGATCGTCGTTCGCGCGCGCCACGATGTCGCGCGGCGCCAGCTCGGCGCGCGGGTCGTAATCGGGCATATAGCGGTGGCCGGTGACGGGATGCTTCAATATCCCGCCCTCGCCGCGCACGGCCTCGGTAATCAGGAAATTCTTGACCTCCAGATTATAAAGGCAGGTCGGGTGGAACTGCATCATTTCCATGTTGGAAACGCGTGCGCCCGCGCGCCACGCCATCGCGATGCCGTCACCCGTCGCGCCACGCGGCGCGGTCGAAAATTGATAGACGCGCCCCGCCCCGCCGCTCGCCAATATGGTCGCGCGGCCGACATGCGCGTGGACCTTCCCCGTCTTTTCGTCGAGCGCATAGACGCCCCAGACATGGCCCGACCCCGAATAGCGTAGCTCATGACGTCCGGTGATCAGGTCGATGCACGCCTGTCCCGGCAGCAGCGTGATGTTCGGATGCGCCTCGGCGGTCTTGAGCAGTGCCGCCTGCACCGCCCAGCCCGTCGCATCGTCGACATGCACGATGCGGCGGTGCGAATGGCCGCCCTCGCGCGTCAGGTGCAGCGCCTCGGCTTCCTTGTTGAACGGCACGCCCATTTCGATCAGCCGCTCGATCGCGTGCGGCGCATTTTCAACGACGAACTCGACCGTCTCGCGCCGGTTGAGCCCCGCGCCCGCGATCATCGTATCGTTGATATGATTTTCGAATGTGTCGCCCGCGTCGAGTACCGCCGCGATCCCGCCCTGTGCCCAAGCGGTCGATCCGCCGGTCAGCTCGCCCTTCGCGAGAACGAGAACGCGGCAATGCTCCGCAAGCGCGATCGCCGCCGTCAGCCCCGCTGCGCCGGAACCGACAATGATGACGTCGTGGGTCGCGCCCTCAGCCATTCGCCGCGCGCGTCAGATTCAGGAACACATCCTCAAGGTCGGCCTCACGCGTCGACACGTCGACGATGCCATGCCCCATCGCATTCACCGCCGCGAGCACCTCGCCCGCGTTGGTGCGATCCTTGTTGTAGCTGATCGCCAGCCCCCGTTCGCCCTCGCGCTCGACCTTGTCGAAGGCGGCGTGCGACGGCAGCACGCTGACATCGGCATCCAGCGTCACGACGACGATCTTCTCGCGCGCCATGTCGACCAGCTCGCGCGTCGGCTTGTTGGCGATCAGCTTGCCGTGGTTAATGATCGCGATCCGGTCGCACAGCTCCTCGGCTTCTTCCAGATAATGCGTCGTCAGCACCACCGTCACGCCGCGATCGTTGAGGCTTTGCACATATTCCCAAAGCTGCTGCCTCAGTTCGATATCGACCCCTGCGGTGGGTTCGTCGAGCACGATGATCGGCGGCGAATGGACCATCGCCTTGGCGACGAGCAGGCGGCGCTTCATGCCCCCCGACAGCGTGCGCGCATAGGCGTCGCGCTTGTCGCTAAGGTGCACGGCCGCCAGCAATTCGTCCGAAATGCGCTTGTCCTTCGGCACGCCATACAGGCCCGCCTGATTCTCCAGCGTCTCGAACGGCGTGAAAAAGGGATCGAAGACGATTTCCTGCGGCACGATGCCGATCGAATATTTGGCGTTGCGCGGGTCGGCGTCGATGTCGAAGCCCCAGATGCTCGCATGGCCGCTGGTCTTGTTGACCAGCCCCGCGAGGATGTTGATCAGCGTCGACTTGCCAGCGCCGTTCGGGCCGAGCAGTCCGAATATCTGCCCACGCGGCACATCGAAACTGACATTGTCGAGCGCTTGCTTGCCCCCGGCATAGATTTTGGAAACGGCGTCGATGCGGATGGCGGCTTCACTCATGGCGCCTTCCATAGCCGCGCCGGTGCGGGTGCGAAAGGGCCTCGGCGGCAAGCTTTTCTTTACCATAAGCTGTAAGCATATTTTGCGACCTGATCGCTAAGGGGGGATGCGTGAGGACCAGACACATCATCGACCCGCGCGCCATGCTGCGCGGCTTCGCAGCTTGCGCGCTGCTGACGGCTCCGGCGATCGGACCGGCGGCGCATGCCCAGACCACATCGCCGCAATCGACGACGCAGGCACAAGCCGAAGCGATCGTGCTGCGGCCGCTGTCCTTCTTCAAGGTCAACGACCTCGATTTCGGCGACATCATCGCCTCGGGCAGCGCCGGCACCGTGCGGCTTGCCCCTAACGGCACGCGCAGCCGCACCGGCGGCGCGACGCTCGCCGGCAGTTCGGGCGAACCCGCGCGTTTCGCGGGCCTCGGCAGCTATAATCGCCAGGTCAATATCTCGCTCGGTTCGAACAGCATCTGGATCACCGGCCCCGGCCAGCGGATGCGCGTGCGCGATTTCGAGATCGGCAGCACCCCGACCGCGATCCTCTCCACCTCGCCGACGCGCTTCCGCATCACCTCGGCGCTGGGCAATTATAACTTCCCGGTCGGCGCGACGCTGGAGGTCAATGCCAATCAGGCGCCCGGCGACTACAGCGGCACCTTCACGATCACGCTGAACTATCTGTAAGCGCCGCCCGTTGCGGGCGGAGCGATCGAGACCGATTGCCCCGCCCGCACCTGCTTGCTAAAGGCGCGTCGATGACCCAGCCCGCACCCGCTCCCGAAACGATCCGCACGTCCAAGACCCGCATCGCCTGCGACGGCACGGGCGACGGGCTCGCCAACGCCGCGCTCGGCCACCCGCGCGTCTGGCTGGAGATCGATCCCGACGATGGCTTCGTCGATTGCGGCTATTGCGACCGGCGCTTCGTGCTGATCGGCGGGGTGGCCGACAAAGCTTAAAGTCGGGGCCTGACGCCCGCCTCCGCGCAAAGGTAAAGGCCTGCTTTACCAAATCCGCGCATCCTCCCTTCACGCCCTGCTGGCATAGACTGTGCCGGACAGGAGCAGAATCGTGGGGATTCAAGGGACCAACTTCCGGCCGATGGCCTTGTGCCTCGCCGCCGCTGCCACGGCAGCGGCGCTGACGGGGCCGTCCGCGTCGGCGACCGAGACGACCGGCACCGCGAATGCGGCGGTGGTACGGCCGAACACGCTCATCAAGACCGACGACCTCGATTTCGGCACGATCGTCAGCGGCGCGACCGGGGGCACGGTGACGGTCAATCCGGCGACCAATGCGCGCAGCTCTGCGGGCGGCGTCACGCTCGCCGGCGGCGGCGCGCAGCGCGCGGTGTTCCAGGGTACCGGCGGCTTGCTGCTGATCACCGTCAGCGGCAGCAATTCGGCGACGCTGACCCGCGCCGGCGGCGGCGCGCCCGCGTTGACCGCCACGCTGACCCGCGCGATGACGACAAGCGGCGGCGGCATCATCCTGCTCGGGTCGAGCGCGACGCTGCTGCCCAGCGGGGTACAGACCTATTATGTCGGCGGCACGCTCAGCGTCCCGGCGAACCAGCCCGCGGGCGATTACAGCGGCACCTTCACGTTGACGGTCAATTATCTCTAGCCGGTCCTAGCGCACCCTGCGCCCCGTCCAGATGACCCGGCCGACGAGCCGGATCGCCGACAGCGGCAGATCGTCCCAGCTACGATAGTGCGGATTGTCGCTGATGACCGACACACGCCCCGGTCCCGGCGCGCGGGCGATGCGTTTGACCATCAGCACATCGTCCATCCGCAGCACATAGATGCCGTCGCGCAGCCGGGCGGCCGCGTCGCCGCCATCGACCAATATATCGTCGCCATCGCCCAGCGTCGGCGCCATCGAATCGCCTTCGACGCGAATGATGCTCAGCGCGCGCGGGTCGGCGCCCAGATCGCGCAGCCAGCGCGGATCGAAGGCGACCTCGCCTTCCACCGTTTCGCCATCGACACTCGCGCCCGGCCCCGCCGAAGCGCCGATCGCCAGCTTGGGCACCAGCACGAGGTCGCGGCCGCGCGCGCGCGGCGTCGGCGCGGCGACGCGCAGCGCCGGGCCGCCCAGCAGCGCCTCCGACACGCCCAGATAGGCGGCGATGCGCGCCCGGTCCTGTTCGCCCAGCCGCCGCGGTGATCCGCGCTTGATATATTGCTGGATATAGGCGGGGTTGCGCCCGATGCGCGCCGAAAGCTGGGCGTAATCCACCCCCTTTTCGGTCAGCAGCCGGTCGAGCATCCGGCGCGGGTCGTCGTCGATATCGGTCACGGACTGGTCCTTCCTATTTCGTCTCTAGCAATAGGATTTTTCCTAGACAAGTAGGAAAATGCCAATCAAATAGGAATTATCCTATTGAGCGAATCGCAGGCAGGGAGATGATGATGCAGGGCATTTTGCTGGAACGGATCGAGGCCTTTCTGAAAGAGGCCGATATGCCGCCGAGCGTGTTCGGCCGCGCCGCGGTCCACGATCCGCGGCTGGTGAGCGACCTGCGCGGCGGGCGGATCTGTGGCCGCGCGGTGATCTGCCGTGCGGAACATTTCATGAACAAATGGCGTGCCGACTTCCGGGCGGGCCGCGTCACGCCGATCGGCGACCGCCGCGTCGGCAGCCGCGCCAACAAGAGCCGCCGCGCATGATCCGCTGGTCGCCCACCGCCCCCGCGCGCCCCGCCTGCCCGCACCGCCGCATCGCGCGCCTGCTGACACGCCTGCTGCCGCCGGGAGCGCAGCTCGGCGCATCGACGATGCGCCCCTGGGCCAGCGCCAATTTCGTCGGCGCGCGCCACCTGTTTCCGCTGACGCTCCCCGCCGGAACCGCCCTCACCGACCTTTCGGCGCAGCTCGCCGCCTTCGACTGGCGGCTGGCCGGTCACATCGTCGCCGATGTCGCGGTCGAGCCGCAGCCAGGCGGCCTACAGGTCGAAATATTGAGCGTGGAGGATTAGACGCTAGGTCGCGTGGGGTTCAATGGCCGAGGCGCATCGCCACCGACGCGAGCCACGCTTCCTGCGCGGCCGCGGGCATCGGCCCGCGCGGCGCGCGCACCGCGTCGTTCATCGCGTCGAGATAAGTCAGGACGGCGGCGCGATAGCCGCCCCCGGCCACCGCCGATTCGAGCTGGCTCGCCAGCGTTTCGACGATCGCGAAGCCATGATCGCGCGCAAGGCAACGAATGTCGTCGACCCCCTGCACGATCTGGGTCAGCGCACAATGCGGCAACGCTTCGGCAAGTGCGCCGATCTGCCCGGAAATCCGGTTTTCGATATCGGTGAAAAAATCGGCCTGGGTACGCATCATCCACCCCCTGTCCATAAAGGGAGGATGCGCGCCTTTGGTTAACGCCGGGTTAGCGGTGGGTGCGGGCGACTTCGCGCTGTTTGCAGCGATACATGTCACGGTCGGCGGCGGCGAGCACGTCCGATTCGCTCATCCCGGTCTGCAGCATCGCGACGCCGAAGCAGGCCGACAGGCGAACCTCCTGCCCGTCATAGTTGGCGGGCTCGGCGCTCAGCACCTCGGCCAGCCGTTCGATCTGCGCGCGGGCGCCCTTTTCGCTCGACTGATCGAGGATCAGCCCGAATTCGTCACCGCCGATCCGCGCCGCGACATCGGTCGACCGGATCGACGCCGACAGGCGGCCCGCGATCTGCATCAGCGCGAAGTCGCCGGCGGCGTGCCCCAGCGTGTCGTTGATCTGCTTGAGCTGATTGACGTCAATGAACACGACCGCCGCGCTTTCGGCATGGCGTTCGAAGCGCGCGAGGCGCTGGTGAATCGCGGTCAGGAAATAGCGGCGATTGAATAGCGGGGTCAGCGTATCGCGTTCGGACACGCGTTCGAGCTCCGCGACCGCGATCTTCAGGATGCGGTTCTCACGGCGCAACGCATCGCGTTCGCGGCGCATTTCGCGCAACTGGTCCTCGATGGAGTCGACGGATACGAAACCGGCCCTTTCGACCGCGATCCGCGCCCCCCCTACGCTATCCATTCCCTATCCCCGATGCGCATCCGGTGGGTCGCCGGCAGGACGCCGGCAGGATGGGCATGGCGGGCAGGTTAGCCACGACTTGATACCAAGACGTAAACGCGGTGCCATTTTGGTGACATTGCCCGCGCGCGGTCGAGTCGCTAGGGGGATGGCAGCGGCGATTCATCGCCAGGGCAGGAGGGACGGAATGGGCGACGGCGCAGCCAGCGCGAAAGCCAGCATCGGCGTAATCATGGGCAGCCAGTCGGACTGGCCGACGATGGCGCATGCGGTCCAGATCCTCGAAGAATTCGGCATCGCGCACGAGGTGCATATCGTCTCGGCGCACCGCACCCCCGACCGGCTCGTCGCCTATGCGAAAGGCGCCGCCGACCGCGGGCTCCAGGCGATCATCGCGGGCGCCGGCGGCGCCGCGCATCTGCCCGGCATGGTCGCGGCGATGACGCGCGTTCCCGTGCTCGGCGTGCCGGTCCAGTCGGCGGCGCTCAGCGGCGTCGACAGCCTCTATTCGATCGTCCAGATGCCCGGCGGCGTCCCCGTCGCGACCTTTGCGATCGGCAAGGCGGGCGCGACCAACGCGGGGCTGTTCGCCGCCGCGCTGCTCGCCAACACCGATGCGGACCTCGCCGCGCGGCTCGACGCGTGGCGCGCGAAACAGACCGACAGCGTCGCGCCGACGCCCGTGCGCGAAGGCTGACCAGCTTTGCTTTCCCCCGGATCGACGATCGGCATCCTGGGCGGCGGCCAGCTTGGCCGGATGCTCGCGGTCGCCGCCGCGCAGCTCGGCTACAAGGTTCATGTCTATGCCCCCGACGCCGAAAGCGTCGCGGCCGAAGTCACCGCACACCACACGCAAGCGGCGTGGGACGATGAACCGCGCCTCGCGGGCTTCGCGGCCGCGTGCGACATCGTGACCTTCGAATTCGAAAATGTCCCGGTCGACACGGTGCGTTTCCTGTCGGGCCATGTCGCGGTCCATCCGGGCGGCAAGCCGCTCGAAATCGCGCAGGACCGGCTCACCGAAAAATCCTTCGTCGCCGATCTCGGCGGTCGCACCGCGCCTTTTGCCGCGGTGCCGACGCGCGCGGCGCTCGATAGCGCGCTCGCCGCCATCGGCACCCCCGCGATCCTCAAGACCGTGCGCATGGGCTATGACGGCAAGGGACAGGCGCGGATCGCCGCGCCCGCCGACGCCGATGCGGCGTGGGAGGCGATCGGCGGGCAGCCCGCGATCCTCGAAGGTTTCGTCGCCTTCGACCATGAATTTTCGGTGATCATGGTGCGCGGCATCGACGGCGAAACGCGCTTCTGGGACAGTTCGGCGAATGTCCACGAAGGCGGCATTCTCGCCGTCTCCAGCCTGCCGCCGCCGTCCATCGTCCTCGATCAGCAACCCGCGGCGCGCGCGATGATGGCGGCGATCGGCGATGCGCTCGACTATGTCGGGGTGCTCACCGGCGAATTCTTCGCCACCGACGCGGGGCCGGTGTTCAACGAGATGGCGCCGCGCGTTCACAACAGCGGCCACTGGACGATCGAGGGCGCGGTGACGAGCCAGTTCGAAAACCATATCCGCGCCGTCGCGGGCCTGCCGCTCGGCGATACGGCGGTGCCGCTGCTGCCGGTGACGATGCACAATCTGATCGGCGCGCAGATCGAAAAGATTCCGGCGCTGCTTGCCGACGGCGCCGCGCACGTGCATCACTACGGCAAGACCGAGGTGCGCGACGGGCGCAAGCTCGGCCACGTCACTTGGGTTGGAGCCTCTCCCCGATGAACCGCCCGGATATCACGCTGGTCCTCGCACGCGCCGCCAATGGCGTGATCGGTGCGGGCGGCAAGATTCCCTGGCA
The DNA here is from genome assembly GCF_001468495.1 of Sphingopyxis sp. A083. Lineage (NCBI taxonomy): Bacteria > Pseudomonadati > Pseudomonadota > Alphaproteobacteria > Sphingomonadales > Sphingopyxidaceae > Sphingopyxis > Sphingopyxis sp. A083. The sequence goes on from NZ_LNSK01000009.1 coordinate 25,350, forward strand.
CCTGCCCGCCGACCTGCGCCGCTTCAAACAGCTTACCATGGGCCGCCCGATGATCATGGGGCGCAAGACCTTCGACAGTCTGCCCACGGTGCTGGAGGGGCGGCGCCACATCGTCCTCACCCGCGACGCGGGCTGGCAGGAGGAAGGCGCCGAACCCGTCGCCAGCGTCGAGGAAGCGCTGCGCCTCGCCAATGCGCCGCAGGCGATGGTGATCGGCGGCGCCGAAATCTACGATCTGTTCCTGCCGCTCGCGACGCGGATCGAATTGACCGAGGTTGCGATCGAACCCGCGGGCGATGCGACCATCGCCTACCCCGATCCCGCTGACTGGCAGGTCGTGGCGCGCGAGGATCATCCGGCCGACGACGCGGGGCGCCCGGCCTACAGCTTCGTCACCTTCACGCGCAAAGCGGGATGATGGCACGCGCAAAGCGGGACAATGGGGGAGAATTGACATGCGCCGCTGGCTGATCGGCATCGCAGCACTGCTCGTCGTGGGGGCGGCCGCCTTCTTCCTCCTCGCCCCCGGCATGATCGAGCGCGGGCTCAACAAGGTCGACGGCAAGCCGCTGCCGACGGTCAGCGCGCGCGCCGCCGCGCTGCACAAGACGCTGACGATCGTCGATCTGCACAGCGACAGCCTGCTTTGGGGGCGCAATTTCCTGAACCGCGCGACCCGCGGCCATATGGACCTGCCGCGGCTCGAAGAGGGCAATGTCGCGCTCCAGATCCTCTCCAGCACCACCAAATCGCCGAAGGGACAGAATTACGACGCCAATGGCGACGACAGCGACAATATCACCCCGCTGGCGATCGCGCAGCTGCAGCCGGTGCGAACGTGGAACTCGCTACTCGAACGCTCGCTCTGGCACGCGACGAAGCTGCACCGCGCTGCCGCGGCGTCGGACGGCAAGCTGATGGCGGTCGCGAGCCCCGCCGAACTCGACACGCTGCTCGCCGCGCGGCGCACCAAAACCCCGCCGCCCGTCGGCGCGATGCTCAGCGTCGAGGGGCTCCACGATCTCGACGGCAATATCGACAATCTGGACAAGCTCTACGGCGCCGGCGTCCGCATGGCGGGGATCACCCACTTCTTCGACAATATCTTCGCCGGATCGATGCACGGGCTGAAAAAGGGCGGCCTCACCCCGCTCGGCCGCGACCTGATCGGCCGGATGGAAGCAAAGGGGATGATCGTCGACATCGCGCATTGCAGCCACGCCTGCGTCGCCGACATCCTCAAGATGGCGCGCCGTCCTGTCGTCTCCAGCCACGGCGGGGTGCAGGCGACGTGCAAGGTCAACCGCAACCTCACCGACGACGAAATCCGCGGGGTCGCTGCGACCGGCGGCGTCATCGGCATCGGCTATTGGGACGCGGCGGTGTGCGACACCTCGCCCGCCAGCGTCGCCAGGGCGATGAAGCATGTCCGCGACCTCGTCGGCATCCAATATGTCGCGCTCGGCAGCGATTATGACGGTGCCACCACGGTCCGCTTCGACACATCGAAGCTGGTTCAGGTGACGCAGGCGCTGCTCGACGCGGGTTTCAGCGACGACGACATCCGCGCCGCGATGGGCGGCAACGCGCTCCGCGTCATCCGCGCGGGGATCGTGCCGCTGGGCATGGGCACGAAATAGGTGGCAGGCCCGATCTTCCCGTTTCCCCGAGCGAAGACGAGGGGCTTGTTCGAGCGCAGCGAGAACCGCTGCCTCGACTTCGCTCGGCATGGCCCCTCGTCTTCGCTCGGGGAAACGGCGTGTGGAGGAGTCCGCCGGCCATGATCCGCCTCGACGGCCACGAACGTATTGAGGGGGCCCTGCGCGGCGGCGTCATCGCGCTCGGCAATTTCGACGGCTTTCACGCCGGGCACCAGGCGGTGGTCGGCCGCGCGGTGCATCATGCCAAGGACGACGGGCGCCCGGCGATCGTCGCGACCTTCGACCCGCATCCGGTGCGCTTCTTCAAACCCGACGTGCCGCCCTTCCGCCTGACCACGCTCGACCAGCGGCAGCAATTGTTCGGCGCGGCGGGCGCCGACGCGATGCTCGTCCTCCCCTTCGACGCCGCGCTCGCCGCGACGACGGCGGAGGATTTCATCACCGAACTGCTGCTCGAACGCTATGGCGCGGCGGGCGTCGTCACCGGCGCCGATTTCGTCTTCGGCAAGGGCCGTGGCGGCGATGTCGTGACCCTCGCGGATCATGCCCGCCGCCTCGGCTTCTTTACCGAGATGGTCGCGCCGGTCGACGACAGCGCCGAGGTGATCTCGTCGAGCCGCATCCGCGACGCGCTGCGCGCGGGCGACTGCGCGACCGCGGCGCGCCTGCTCACCCGCCCCTTCACGGTGCGCGGAACCGTCCAGCATGGCGACAAGAACGGCCGCCTGCTCGGCTTTCCGACCGCGAACATCGACATGGGCACCTATTTGCGCCCGCGCTACGGCATCTACGCCGTCACCGGCCGCCTGCCCGATGGCCGCACCCTGAAGGGCGCCGCGAACCTCGGCATCCGGCCGAGCTTCGATCCGCCCAAGGAATTGCTCGAACCGCATTTCTTCGATTTCGACGGCGACCTCTACGGTCAGGAAATCGACGTCGAATTCCGTGCCTTCATCCGGCCCGAGGCGAAATATGACGGGATGGACGCGCTGATGGCGCAGATTGCAGCGGATTGTGACGAGGCGAGGAAGCTGTTGAGTCCCCTCTAAATCCGTTCGTGTCGAGCGAAGTCGAGACACCCCACGGGCCGGCGCTGCCAATTGGCATCTCGACTTCGCTCGATTCGAACGGAATCGAGGGTGATCCGACTGTTTGCTCCCACGCGAATCTGCGCTAAGCGCCCGCACCATGACCGAGAGCACGCCCGCCGCCGAACAGCGCGACTACCGCGACACCGTCTTCCTGCCCAAGACCGACTTCCCGATGAAGGCCGGCCTGCCGCAGAAGGAGCCGCTGATTCTGGCGAAATGGCTAGAGGGCAATCTGGAAGGACAGATTCGCGAGAGCCGCAAGGGCCGCGAGCAGTTCATCCTCCACGACGGACCGCCTTACGCGAATGGCGACATGCATATCGGCCATGCGCTCAACCATATCCTGAAGGACATGGTCGTCCGTACCCAGACGCTGAAGGGCAAGGACGCGCCGTATGTGCCCGGCTGGGATTGCCACGGGCTGCCGATCGAGTGGAAGGTCGAGGAGCAGTATCGCAAGAAAAAGCTCAACAAGGATGAGGTTCCGGTCGAGGAATTCCGCGCCGAATGCCGCGCCTATGCGCAGCATTGGGTCGACACCCAGCGCGAGCAGCTGAAACGCCTCGGCATCGGCGGCGACTGGGACCATCCGTACCTCACGATGGATTATGAGGCCGAGGCCACCATCGTTCGCGAACTGCTGAAGTTTGCCGCGAACGACATGCTCTATCGCGGCGCCAAGCCGGTGATGTGGTCGCCGGTCGAAAAGACCGCGCTCGCCGAGGCCGAGGTCGAATATGAGGATATCGTCTCGACCCAGATCGACGTCGCGTTCGAGATCGTCGAGAGCCCGATTCCCGAACTTGTGGGTGCATACGCACTCATCTGGACAACGACGCCTTGGACCATTCCTGTCAATCAGGCGATCGCCTATGGACCCGACATTGAATATGTTTTGGTTCGTTACGGCGACCGCAGATATCTGGTCGCCGAGGACCTCTGCTACGGGCTGTCGCTGCGCACCGGAGCCAATGAACGAGGCACTGGCGCACCTCCGAGTGGCGAAACTAAGGTAACGATCTACAAAGGCTCCGACCTCGTCGGCACCATCGCCCGCCACCCGATGCACGCGCTCGGCGGCTTCTTTGCGCGTCCGCGCCCCTTCCTCGCGGGCGATTTCGTCACCACCGACAGCGGCACCGGGCTCGTCCATATGGCGCCCGACCATGGCGAGGATGATTTCGATCTGTGCAAGGCGAACGGGCTCGATCCCGTCTTCGCGGTCGAGGGCGACGGCAAGTACCGCGCGGACTGGGCGTGGCTCGGCGGTCAGGGATCGGTGATCAACCCCAAGTTCAACGCGCCCGACGGCCCGATCTGTACCGACCTTCGCGACGCCGGCGCGCTGCTCGCCGCCAGCGCCGATTACAAGCACAGCTATCCGCATAGCTGGCGCTCGAAGGCAAAGATCATCTTCCGCTGCACCCCGCAATGGTTCGTGCCGATGGACAAGGTCATGACGCACATCGAGCCCAAGGCGCCGCGCGAGCAGCGCTGGGAGAGCGAAGGCGGCGCGATCAACCCGCATGAGGAGGGCCTCTGCGACGCGCCGACCTTGCGGCAGGCCGCGATGCACGCGATCGAGCGCACGCGCTTCGTGCCGCCCAAGGGCCGCAACCGCATCGGGTCGATGGTCGAGGGGCGCCCCGACTGGGTGCTCAGCCGCCAGCGCGCGTGGGGCGTGCCGATCACGCTGTTCGTCGACCGCAAGACCGGGCAATATCTGAACGACCCTGCCGTCAACGACCGCATTGTCGCAGCCGTTCGCGAGGGCGGCGTCGACGCATGGAGTGACGCGCGCGCGCAGGAATATCTCGGCGATAGCTACAACGCCGCCGATTACGAGCGCATCACCGACATTCTCGACGTGTGGTTCGATTCGGGCTGCACCCACGCCTTCGTCCTCGAAAGCGGCCGCTGGCCCGCGCTCGTCCGCCACGACGGCGGCACGCACAGCGCTGACCTCTATCTGGAGGGCAGCGACCAGCATCGCGGCTGGTTCCAGTCGAGTTTGCTCGAAAGCTGCGGCACCCGCGGCCAGGCACCATATAAGGCTGTCCTCACGCACGGCTTCACGATGGATGCCAAGGGCTTCAAAATGTCGAAGTCGCTGGGCAACACCATCAGCCCCATCGACCTGATGCGCGACTATGGCGCCGACATTCTGCGCCTCTGGGCGCTGAGCGTCGACTTCACCGAGGATCACCGCATCGGCAAGGAAATCCTCGCCGGCGTCGCCGACCAGTATCGCAAGCTCAGGAACACCTTCCGCTACCTGCTCGGCGCGCTCGACGGGTTCAGCGACGAAGAACGCATCACCGATGTCGCGGCGATGCCCGAGCTCGAACGCTATATGCTCTCGCTGCTCGCCGACCTCGACGCGAAGCTGGCGCAGGCCGTCGATGATTTTGACTATAATGCCTACACGCGCCTCCTCGCCGATTTCTGCAACGAGGATCTGTCGGCCTTCTATTTCGACATCCGCAAGGACGTCCTCTACTGCGACCTCGGCCCCGCCGCGCCGCTCGGCACCGACACCCGCCGCGCCTATCGCAGCGTGCTCGACGTGCTGTTCCACGCCCTCGTCCGCTACGCCGCGCCGGTGCTGGTGTTCACCAGCGAAGAAGTGTGGGGCACGCGCTATCCCGAAGCGGGCAGCGTGCATTTGCTGGAGTGGCCGGATCTCGATCAACTCGTGTGTCCCCGCGAAGGCGGGGATCCAGAACTGGCATCGGCCGACTCCACACTGGGTTCCCGCCTTCGCGGGAACACACAACTGGTCGAAAAATGGTCTGCTATCCGCAGCACCCGCGCGCTCGTCACCGAACGTATCGAACCGTTGCGCCGCGAAAAGACCATCCGCTCCAGCCTTGAAGCCGAAGTATGGCTCCCGAACGAAGCCGGCGACGTCGATTATGAGGAAATCTTCATCACCTCGACCGTTCATCAAGGCGATTGGGACGTGAAGCGCACCGAAAACCACAAATGCGGCCGCTGCTGGCGTCACCTTCCCGAAGTGACCGCCGACGGCGCCTTGTGCAATCGGTGCGAGACGGTATTGGACGCGCAATGAGCACGCGTTCTCCCCACCTGCGCTTCGGCCTGATCGTCGCCGCGGTCGCCTTCTGTCTCGATCAGCTCGTCAAATGGGTGGTCGTCGTGCCGCTGTCGCTCGAAACCCAGCCCTATGGGCAGATCGAGCTGCTGCCGGTCTTCAACCTGACCTGGGCGGAAAACTGCGGCATTTCGCTGTCGATGTTCGCCAAATGCAACGATACGACGCGCTGGACGCTCGTCGCGGTGACCGCCATCGTCGCGGCGGCGGTCGCGCTATGGATGACGCGCGAAAAGGCGCGGGGCGACGTCATCGCGCTCGCGATGATCCTCGGCGGCGCGCTCGGCAATATCATCGATCGCGTGCGTTTCGGCTATGTCGTCGATTTCGCCGATCTGCATTTCGGGGCCTTCCGCCCCTTCATGATTTTCAACGTCGCCGACGCCTGCATCACGCTCGGCGTGCTTTTGCTGGTTGCGCGCGCACTGCTCTTCGGCGAAAAGACCCCAGCGGCCGCCGATCAGGCGGCGAAAGAGTAAACGGGGCGCATAGGGAGTCTATTTGAAGTGAACCGGACCAAAGCCATCCTTGCCGCCTCGATCGTCGCGATGACGCTGTCGGCCTGCGGATCGAACAGCCTGTTCAGCCGCCAGCGCCCCGACGAAATGGCGGTGTCGCGGCAGGCGCCGCTCGTCGTGCCGCCCGATTTCTCGCTGACCCCGCCCGCCCCCGGCGCGGCGCGCCCCGGCAACGAAACCACCGCCGAACAGACGCTGCGCGCGCTCTTCGGCGGCGAATCGCCGCGCAGCCCGGCCGAAGACGCGATCATCGGCAGCGCCGACGGCGCGCGCGCCGACCCCGGTATCCGCAGCCAGGTCGGCAGCCCCGATACGCAGGTCGTCGACAAGGGCCTCGTCACCCGCGACATCATCGCCGCGCCGCAGGGCGACGGCCGCGAAGCCAGCGCGTCGATCCCCGGCGCATAAGGCTTCATATCCTGCAAAGGAAATCGGGCGGCCTCGGCCGCCCTTTTTCATACCCACCGCCCGCTCGCATGCGCTCCCACGGCCCAAGGCGCCGTCCTCTTCGTGTCTTTGTGTGCGAAACAGAAGATCAGCGCGCCCTCAATATCTCACACAAAGACACGAAGAAGGCAGCACATTCAGGAAGCGCTCTATTCTTGCGCCAGAGCACATTCATCAATGCATAGCATGGGTCAAATTGAATCAGGCACCCGTGTCTTTTCGACCATCAACCGGATCGCAACGGGAAACTTTTCAAGGAGAACCGACAAGGCATCCTGCCGTTTGCGCAACTCTTCTCGAGCCTGGTCGTGCATTGCCTCATCACGATATATTCGAGCCGATGCGGTTGCCCCGACAAGATTCCAAGCCTCGGCAAAAACGTCCTCTACAGATTTTGCAGTTACTGGATCAAAATAGAGCTTAACGTCTTGCACCTTTGCAAAAAAGTTTCGGATGATCTCGTCATCCAAACCGCCGACGCTACCTGTCGACTCCTGATACCCTCGGAATTCCCGGATGATCAACCGGCGTTCATTGAGCAACGACAGACGAAGCTCTTGTTCCTTGATCTTCTGTTGGCGGCGCGCAACCAAAGTCGCGGAAATAATGGCGCCAAACCCCGCCAATAATGTCGCTACTGACTCCGCGTTGACGCTGCGCCAAAAGGCCATGAACCATTCACTCAAGCCCGTGCGCCCGCTTCCTCGACCCCCGCGCTATTGTGACGCAGCGCTTTCAGCACGCAATCGACGATCTGCGGCGCATTCAGCCCCGCGGCGTCATATTGCGCCTGCGGCGAATCCTGGTCCTGGAACAGGTCGGGCAGCCGCATCGTGCGCAGCTTCAGCCCCGCGTCGATCAGCCCCGCGTCGCTCGCCAGCGTCAGCACATGCGCGCCCAGCCCGCCGATCGCGCCCTCCTCGATCGTCACGCAGACCTCGTGGCTCGCCAGTGTCTTGCGGATCAGTTCCTCGTCGAGCGGCTTGGCGAAACGCAGGTCGATCACGCTCGTCGACAGGCCGCGCGCTTCCAACGTGTCGGCGGCCTTCAGCGCCTCGGCGAGCCGCGTGCCGAGCGAGAAGATCGCGACCGTCTTGCCGGCGCGCACGACGCGGCCCTTGCCGATCTCCAGCTTCTCGGGCTTGTCGGGCAGCGGCACGCCGGTGCCATTGCCGCGCGGATAGCGAAAGGCGATCGGGCCGTCGTCATATTCGGCGGCGGTATAGGTCATGTGGACCAGCTCCGCTTCGTCGGCGGCCGCCATCACCACCATGTTCGGCAGCGTCGCCAGATAGGTGACGTCGAACGATCCCGCATGGGTCGATCCGTCGGCGCCGACCAGCCCGGCGCGGTCGATCGCAAAGCGCACCGGCAGATTCTGGATCGCGACATCGTGCACGACCTGATCATAGGCGCGCTGGAGGAAGGTCGAGTAAATCGCCGCGAACGGCCGCATCCCCTGCGCCGCGAGCCCCGCCGCGAACGTCACCGCATGCTGCTCGGCGATGCCGACGTCGAAACTCCGGTCGGGATGCGCCTTGGCGAATTTGTCGACCCCGGTGCCCGACGGCATCGCCGCGGTGATCGCGACGATGCGCGGATCGCTGTCGGCGAGCTTGGCCAGCGTTTCGCCGAACACATTCTGGTACGCGGGCGGGCCCGGCGGCGCCTTCGCCTGTTCGCCGGTGATGACGTCAAATTTCTGGACGCCATGATATTTGTCGGCCGCCGCCTCGGCGGGGGCATAGCCCTTGCCCTTCATCGTCACCGCGTGGATCAGCACCGGGCCATGGTCGCTGTCGCGGACATTCTCGAGCACCGGGATCAGATGGTCGAGATTATGGCCGTCGATCGGCCCGACATAATAAAAGCCCAGTTCCTCGAACAGCGTTCCGCCCATCGCCATGCCGCGCGCGAACTCGTCGGTCTTCCTCGCCGCCTTGTGCAGCGGCTGGGGCAGCTTGCGGGCGAAGCGCCGCGCGATCTCGCGCAGCTCGACGAAGGGCCGCGACGACACCAGCCGCGCCAGATAGGCCGACAGGCCCCCGACCGGCGGCGCAATCGACATGTCATTGTCGTTCAGGATGACGATCAGGCGATTGCCCGCCTGCTTGGCATTGTTCATCGCCTCATAGGCCATGCCCGCCGACATCGACCCGTCGCCGATCACCGCGATCGCGCGGCCGGGTTGGTTCTTCAGCTTGTTCGCGACGGCAAAGCCCAGCGCGGCGCTGATCGAGGTCGACGAATGGGCGGCGCCGAACGGGTCATATTCGCTCTCGCTGCGCTTGGTGAAGCCCGACAGCCCGCCACCCTGGCGCAGCGTGCGGATCCGGTCGCGGCGGCCGGTGATGATCTTGTGCGGATAGCATTGGTGGCCGACGTCCCACACGATCTTGTCGCGCGGCGTGTCGAAGACATAATGCAGCGCGGTGGTCAGTTCGACGACGCCCAGCCCCGATCCCAGATGGCCGCCCGTGGTTCCCACGGCGGAAATGGTTTCGGCGCGCAGTTCGTCGGCGAACTGGCGAAGCTGTTCGGGCTTGAGCTTGCGGAGGTCGGCGGGGACATCCACCGTGTCGAGCAGCGGCGTATGCGGACGGTCGGTCATCGGCCCGTCATAATGGTAAGCGCCGATAGTGTCGAACGAAAAGGCGCTATTCGCCCTCGTCCTCGGCTCGCTTGGCCGCACCGATCTGCGCATAAAGCCCGCGCACCATCAGGTCGGTGAACACCAGCATTACGCCGATCATCCCGATTAGCAGCGCCACCGCCGCGACCGGAAACGGCCCCAGGCTCTCGATCAGCCCGCGCCGCATCGCAAGCGCCAGCAGCACCGCCGCCGCCATCAACGCATAGCCGGCCAGGCGCGCGGCGCGGCTCATCGGCGCGCATTCGGACAGGGACGATCGGTCATCGCCATGCTCTAGCGGACCGCCGCGCCCGCGTCACCCCAGCCCCGCCGCGCGCATCCGGCGCCGCATCGCCTCTATCAGCAAGCGGACCGCGGGCAGGCCGGCGCGCGACTGTTCGAAAACCAGATGGACGGGCAAGGGCGGCGGCTGTTCGGCGTTGAGCAGCGCGATCAGGCGTCCGGCATCGACGCCGTCCATCACCTGATAGCTCAGCAGATTCGCGATACCGATCCCCGCTTCGGCGGCCGCCATCGCCGCATCGACGGTGTTCACCACCAGCCGCGGGCGCGGCTCGACCCGCCAGCGACGCTCGGCAAAATTCCACTCGCCCGCCGCGCGCGGTCCGGTCGAGATGATCAGATCATGGTCGGCGAGCGCGTCGATCGTCGCGGGCGCGCCCCGCCGCGCCAGATAGCCGGGGCTCGCGACCAGCATCTGCCGCACCGTGCCGATGCGGACCGCCTTCAGGCTCGAATCGGCAAGCGGCCCGATACGCAGCGCGATGTCGATGCCCTCCTCGACGATGCGGACATTGCGGTCGACCAGCATCATCCGCACCGCCAGCGCATCGTGCCGGGCGAGCAGGTCGCCGACCACGGGCAGGACATGCAGCCGCCCGAACATCACCGGCGCGGTCAGATAGAGTTGGCCGCGCGGTTCGGCCTCGCCGCCGCGCAGCGCCCGCTCGGCCCCCGCAAGATCGGCCAGGATACGCCGCGCCTGCCCCAGAAAGACCGCGCCCTCGTCGGTCAGCGCGACCGCGCGGGTCGAGCGGTGGAAGAGGCTCGTGCCGAGCCGCGCCTCGAGCGCAGCAATGCCCCGCGTCACCGCGGGCGGCGAACTGCCGATCTTGCGCGCGGCGGCAGCGAATCCGCCTTCGCTCGCCACCGCCACGAACATCTCGAGAGTTAGCAGCCGATCCATCGATTATTCCACATTTTGAAATAGAGATGTCCATCAATCGCTGATTATCGCGTCTGCGGCAACACGATAGATAGGGTTTGCGAGCGAGGGAGGCCCCAACCCCCGATCCCGGCGCCCCGCTCGCGCCCTCTTGCCCGAAGGTCACCTGCATGGCGCAACATTATCTCCGCACTTTGTTCACCGACGCGGCGCGGCGCCTGCAGGCCCAGCACGGATCGCGCGCCAGCTACGCACGGATGGAGGCCGACAGTGACGGCAGCGACATGCTGACCGCCCGCGAACTCGACTTCATTGCCGACCGCGACAGCTTCTATCTGGGCAGCATCACCGCAGAGGGCTGGCCCTATATCCAGCACCGCGGCGGCCCGCCCGGCTTTCTGCGCCCGCTCGGCGGCAATCGCCTCGGCTTCGCCGATTTTACCGGCAACCGCCAATATATCAGCACCGCCAATCTCGCCGGAAATCCGCGCGTGTCGCTGTTCCTGATGGACTATCCCAATCGCCGCCGGCTCAAGCTGATCGGCGAGGGGCGGATCGTCGACATCGCCGAAGATCCGGCGCTCGTCACCTCGCTGATGCCCGACGGCTACCGCGCAACCCCCGAGCGCGGCTTCGTGATCGATGTGGCGGGTTTCGACTGGAATTGCCCCCAGCACATAACGCCGCGCTTCACCGAAACCGAAATCTCCGCCGCCGTCCGACCGATGGCTGCCGAACTCAACCAGCTGCGCGCCGAGCTTGCCGCCCTGCGCGCGGCCCAATCCAGGAAGGAAGACCAATGACCAACAAATTGACGACCGGCGCGCACCATATCGGCCTCGCCGTTCCCGACCTCGAGGCTGCCCGCGATTTCTTCACCGAAGCGCTGGGCTTCGTGGTCGTCGGCGAACGCCCCTCCTACCCCGCGATCTTCGTGTCGGACGGCACCACGCTGCTGACGCTCTGGCGGGTCGAGGATCCCGCCACTGCGACGCATTTCGACCGGCGCAAGAATATCGGCCTGCATCATCTGGCACTGGGCGTCGCCGATCACGCGGCGCTGGGACAAGTGTTCGCCCGCGTGGAGGCGCATCCGGGCGTCCGTATCGAATTTCCGCCGCAGCCGATCGCCGAGGGCGCCCAGCCGCATCATTTCGTTTGCTTCATGCCCGGCGGCCTCCGTATCGAATTCGCCACCCCTTTCTGATCCCACCGACGGAGCCGCCGATGCCCTATGTCCATATCCGCATCACCCGCGAAGGCGCGTCCGCCGAGGCGAAGCGCGAGCTGATCGCCGGCGTCACCGACCTGCTCCAGCGCGTGCTGGGCAAGAATCCGGCGACGACCGTTGTGACGATCGACGAGGTCGATATGGACAATTGGGGTATCGGCGGGCTTCCCGTCGCCGAATTTCGCGCCGCGCAGGCGCAACAGGAGACACAGCGATGACCAGCGGCAACGCCCCCACCTTTGCCTCGATCATGTTCCTCACCGGCGTCGGCATCCCGATCCTCGCCGCGCTCAACGGCGGGCTCGGCGGGCGGCTCGGCAGCCCGATGGCGGCATCGGTGATTCTGTTCGGGCTGGCGCTGCTCGTCGCGCTGACCGGCGCGGTTGCGACCGGCGCGCTCGGCGACATCCGCTTTTCCGCCGACATTCCCTTTCATTTCTATTTCGGCGGGCTGTTCGTCGCTTTCTACGTGATCTCCGTGACCTTCATCGCGCCGCGCTTCGGGGTCGGCAATGCGATCTTTTTCGTGCTGGTGGGACAGCTGACGAGCGCCGCGATCATCGATCATTTCGGCTTGTTCGGCGCCCAGCGCTTTCCGGTCGACACCGCGCGGCTCGCCGGGATCGCGCTGATGGTCGCGGGGGTCTGGCTGGCGCGCCGCACCGGCTGACCGCACGTCGGCACGGGCGCTTTTGATCCACATCAAAGCGGACTGGCGCGACTCATGCTCGATAGTATAGGGTAATCACCCTAACTAGAGAAAATGGGAGCGGACAAGCCATGACGACCACGACGGCGCCCGCCGCGGCGCGCGAAGCCACCACTGCCAAGGATGCCAACCATGTCGACGTGCTGATCGTCGGCGCGGGGATTTCGGGCATCGGTTCGGCCTATCATCTCCAGCATCAATGCCCAGGCAAAAGCTATGCGATCCTCGAGATGAAGGACACGTTCGGCGGCACCTGGGAAACGCACAAATATCCCGGCGTCCGCTCCGATTCGGATCTCTACACCTTCGGCTACCGCTTCAAACCCTGGGTCGGTGCGCCGATCGCCAGCGCCGATGAAATCCTGAAATATATGGGCGAGGTGATCGAGGAAAACGGCATCGGCGACCATATCCATTACGGCCACCGCATCACCGCCTGCCGCTGGTCGAGCGAGACGAACCGCTGGACGGTCGAGGCGGTGCGCAAGGCCGATGGCGCCGCCGTCGTCTTCACCGCCAATTTCCTGTGGATGTGCCAGGGCTATTACGACCATGAAAAGCCCTATATCCCCGATTGGCCGGGCCTTTCGGACTACAAGGGCCAGTTCGTCCACGCCCAGCTCTGGGATCCCGCGACCGACTATGCGGGCAAGCGTATCCTAGTCATCGGATCGGGCGCGACCGCCGCGACGATCGTCCCCGCCTTCGCCGAAAAGGCGGCGCATGTGACGATGCTTCAGCGCTCGCCGACCTATTTCTTCTGCTCGGAGAACAAGAACGAACTTGCCGACCGGCTGCGCGAGGTCGGGATCGACGAGCCCACCGTCCACCGCGTCGTGCGCGCGCAAATCATGCACGATCAGGATCTGATGACGCGCCGCTGCCAGACCGAACCCGATCAGGTGTTCGAAGAGCTGAAAGAGCTGATCCGCGCCTTTTCGGGCGATCCCAACTTTGCGTTTGAGCCGCATTTCACCCCGAAATACCGCCCGTGGCAGCAGCGGCTCGCCTTCTGCCCCGAAGGCGACATCTTCCGCGCCGCGACGGCGGGCAAGCTGACCGTCGTCACCGACACGATCGACCACTTCACCGAAACGGGCGTCCGCACCGCCGACGGAACCGAGATCGAGGCCGATATCATCGTCGCCGCAACGGGCTTCAACCTCTCGGTCATGGGCGGCATCCCGTTCGAGGTCGACGGCAAGCCCGTCGATTGGGCCGATACCGTCACCTACCGCGGCATGATGATGACCGGGGTTCCCAACATGGCGTGGGTTATGGGTTATTTCCGCGCGAGCTGGACGCTGCGCGTCGACATGATGGGCGATTTCGTCTGCAATCTGCTCAACCACATGGACGACATTGGCGCAAAGAAGGTCGAGGTCGTGCTGCGCCCGCAGGACGAGGGGATGGCGATCCTGCCGTGGATCGAATCGGACAATTTCAATCCCGGCTATCTGATGCGCGGGCTCGACGCGATGCCGCGGCGCGGCGACAAGCCCGAATGGCGGCACAATCAGGATTACTGGGCCGAAAAGGACGCGTTCCCGCTCATCGACCTGCGCAGCGACGAATTCCGCTACGCCTGATCGCGATCCGGCGGATGGCTATTCGGCCATCCGCCGCTTGTGGTGGCGGGTGCGCCGCACGATCACGACGACGAACAGCGTCCAGCTGAGCAGCAGCGCCGCCCAGCCCCAATATTGCGTCGGCAGCGGGCCCATCATCCACGGACCGCCCATCCGCGGTCCCATCAACAGCGCGAGCGCCAGCAAGCTTGCGGCAAAGCCGACGCGCCGCATCCCGCGCCCGACGCCGAGCAGTTCGCGGCGATAGGCAGCACGTGCCTCGGGATCGTCCAGATCGGGTCGCATCGGCATCCTCCTACATCCCGCGATCGGCAAGATAGCGATTGATCTCTGCCCGTGAGGTCGCGGCGCTGCAACCGCCCGGCCGCTCGTACACACATTGACTGCCATCGGCAGAACAGGTCGTCGCGCGAAAATCGGGGGTCAGGGCGTCCGCATGTCCTTTCCAGACCAGCGCGGCGTTGAACTGGGCGGGGTCGACGCGCGGATCGCCCGGCGCCTGAACGAAGATCGGCACCCGCCGCTGCAGCCGCGCGTAGCCATAGACGCGGAAAACGCGATTGCCGACCACCGCCATGCCGCACAGTCCCGGCTTTGCGCGCAGCCGGTCGGAGGCCGCGGCGCTGAAAGGGGTCACGACCCGCCCCCCCAAATGATACAGCGCGGGCGCGACATAGGTCGCGGCGGCAAGCCAGCCCGCGCCCAGCACCAGCGTCACCCGCCACCCCTGTCGCCCCCGCTGCGCGCGCAGCGCAGCGATCGCATCGCCGGTACCGATACCCGCGAGCAATATGATCGCCGTCACCGATAGGATGATAAACCGATATTCCTTGTGGCCGATCGCCGAGTGGACCAGGATATTGGCGATCGCGACCACCGCGAGCAGCGGATAGCGCCGCGCGCCGAGCGTCGCCAGCACGAGGATTGGAGCGGTCCACAGGCCCCACAGCGCCAGAAGATCGACCGCATATTGGAATGGTCCCGACACGCCGTAACGCGCCGACACATTATCGACGATGTTGCGATCGACATTGTGCACCAACCATTCGAACGGCCAATGCCCCCCCGCAACATCGCTGACCGCGCCGATCGCCAGCCCGACCAAACCCCCGGCGACAAGCGGCCAGAGACTGCGCGGCCCGGCCCGCCAGACATGCACGAGCAGACCCAGCGCCAGCGCGGGCGCGACATGCGGCCGAAACACGACCGCCAGGCCCACGGCAGCGCCGATGATCGTCAGCTGTCGTGCGCAGCGCCCCGGAAGCCCGAGCAGCGCGATCGCTGGTGCCGCGAGCAAGGCCGCCATCTGTTCGGTCAGCGGATGCGGCGCAAAGGCGACGAGGTCGGGCCAGCATGCGGCGATCAGTCCGGCGGCCCAGAAATGCAGCCGCGACACGCGCGCGCCGATCGCCCCCGCCGCGGCGACGATGCCCAGCGACAATATCGCCATCACCATCCGCGGCAACCAGATGGTCAGGCTGCCGTCGGGGGCGATCCATTCGCCGAGCCGCATCGGCAGCGCGAGCAAGGCGGGATAAAGATCGCCGCGCATCCCGTCGCGATACTCCCAGGTCACGACCGAATAGCCGTGGAGCAAGCGGAACGCGCCTTCGAGATATTGGAAGACCTCGTCGGGGTGCAGCACGCTTTCCTGCCACGCCGCGACCAGCCGCAGTACGAGCGCCAGCGCCAGCAACGCCGTCCAGTCACGCCGCGACACCGTCCCCGCGGCGATGCCGCTATCGGGCACCATATATGCCTTCATGCTCAGATCATCCGGCGGGGCAATGGGCAAGGCCGGCCCCCGCACCCCGACCGGAAAGCCGCGACGCCCCTAGCCTTATTCGGCAGCGACGGGAAGATGGGCGACGATGGCGCGCAGCGCGGCGACATGCGCATCGAGCGCGCGGCGCCCGGCGCGGGTCAGCGAAGCCCATGTCCGCTGGCGTCCCCCGAGCGGCGCCTTGCGCAAATCGACATAGCCTTCGTGGACCAGCGCGGCGAGATGCTTGGACAGCACCGAATCGCTGACCTGAACCAGTTCACGAAGCTTGGCGAACTCCATCTCGCTGACCTTGGCGAGTAGCGCGGCGATCTGCAGCCGCGCCGGCGCATGCAGCGCCATGTCGATCCCGTCCATGGCTCAGGCGGTGCCCTTCAGCAGCTCGCGGCGATAGATGCGGCTCCAGGCGACGCTCGCGGCGACGGCGACGCCAAAGGCGATGGCGGCAATGCCCAGCTTCGTGCCCAGCGTCAGTCCGGCTTCGCGGGCGTGGATTTCGCCGAACATCGCCGCCAGCATCGCGCCGAGCAGCGCCAGCGTAACCGGCAAGGTCCGGCCCTTGCGATAGCCGTTGACGAACAGGCCATAACGCCGCCGGTCGTCGGCGACGAGCAGCACCACCGACAGCATCGCGACCGCGAACAGCGGCGCCATGATCGCGATGCCGAAACCCTGACCCAGCACGAGCAGCGCCATGACCGCGCCGAACGCCGCGTGGCGCCACGGCGGGCAATAGGTCGCCTTCAGTGCCAGGTCGCGCTGGACGTCATCGATGCTGTCGAGCGCGGCGCGGGCTTCGATCGGGTTCATGTCTCTTGCTCCTCGGGTCTGATGCGGAAACGAAGGGTGCCCCCGCATCACTTTCCATTTCGGAAAGCAATATTTCCGACTTTCCGATTCGGCAAGTGACAATTTTCCAGTCTGGAAAGTCAGTCGGCGACGATCCGCACCGGCATATGGACAAACCCGTGGAGGAAGGGGCTCGCCAGCCGCTCGGGCGCGCCTTGGGGTTCGATGCGGATGCCACGCGCCACGATTTCCTCGATCAGCGTACAAAGCTGGATTTCGGCCAGCCGCGCGCCCACGCAGCGGTGGATGCCGTGACCGAAGGCGACATGGCGCCGCGCATTGTCGCGGGCCACGTCGAAAAGGTCGGCTTGCGGAAACACACTCTCGTCGCGGTTCGCCGAAATATACCAGAGGATCACCTTTTCACCCCGACGGATCGTCTGTCCGCCCAGTTCGGTGTCGGCCATGCAGGTCCGCCGCATGTGCGTGACCGGCGATTGCCAGCGGATGATCTCCTGCGCCGCATTGGGGATCAGCGCGGGGTCGGCGCGCAGCCGATCGAGCTCGCCGGGAAAACGGTGCAGCGCCTCGACCAGCCCGCTCATCGAATTGCGCGTCGTGTCATTGCCCCCGACGATCAGCAGCGCGATGTTGGCGAGCCGCTCCATCGGGTTCAGGCTGCCCATCGCCTCGCTGTGGACCATGCGCGACAACAGGTCGTCGCTCGGCGGCAGCGCCTTGCGCGCTTCGAGCTCGCGGTCGAAGCGCGCCAGCATCGCGCCCATTTCGGCCATCCATTGCGCGCGATATTCCTCGCTTGCCGTCTCGGGCGAAACATTGCCGCCATAGTCGGACCATCGTTTGAGGTCGTGGCGTTCCTCCCACGGAAAATCGAACAATATGCACAGCATCCCGATCGTCAGCGGCACCGACACGTTTTCGACCCAGTCGAACGTCTCGCCGACCGGTAGCGCGTCGAACAGCTCGCGCGTCCGCTGCTTCACCGTCTTTTCGCGCTCCGCCATCTGGCTCGGGTTGAAGGCCGGGGCGATCACCTTGCGCTGCGCGGTGTGAACCGGCGGATCGGCGGCGATGAAATTGGGCAGGTTCGATTCGGGGGGCGGATCGGCGATGACGATATTGCCATTTTCCCACGACGAGGAAAATGTTGCCGGATCAAGTTCGACCGCCTGCACCAGCGCGTGCGTCGCGACCGACCAATAGCCGCCATAGGGGCTGTCGGGACACCAGCTCACCGGCATCTCGGCGCGCAGCCGCGCAAAAGGCTCGCGCCAGCGATCCTCGACATAGAGCGCGATGTCGCTGACATCGACCGGCGTGATCGCCCGCGCTTCGTCCATCACCGACGCCATATCGCACTCCCGCTATCGTTGCTTTGCGGGCGAGTGTAGCGGGGCCGGGCCGCGCCGCAAGCCGCGACGTGCGGGGAAAAAGGCCATGCGCCGCGCGACCCGCGGCGACGCATGGCGCGGCTTCACTTCTTGGGCGCGGGTGCCGGTGCAGTCTTTGCGGCCATCCTGCGATGCGCCGCAGCGTGGCGCCGGGCGGCGGCGTGCTTGCGCGCTGCCTGATGCTTGCGCGCCGCATGATGCCTGGCGGCAACTGCATGGCCTTCGCGCTGCATGCAATTGTCGGTCACCGTCTTCGAGCAATAGGGGGTCGCATCCTGCGCGACCGCCGCCGTTCCCGACAGCGCGAGCAGCGCGGCGGCGCCAAGCGTGGCGAGTTTGATCCTCAACATGACAGGCCTTCCTTTCATCCCGATGGGAAGGCGAAGATGGCACGCCCATCATGGCGCCCCTGCGTCCGCAACATTACAAAGGCGCAATGCGGACGGGAGGGCAGCATCGGCGAGCCGGGAGCGACGGACTTCGCCGCAACGCCGCGTCTGTTCTGCGGCGTCTATTTTCCGGTCGAAGCCGCTGCGAACTCGTGGACGAAAACGCCCGGCGTGCGGCTGTCGAATGCCGCTTGGAGCACACAGCTGGACGCCTTCAGCTGGGCGCACAAATGCTTCGCGGCCTCCCTGGCGCGGCGCGGCGTCATTTCGACCGTCGCATTGTCGAAATTGCCGTTGTAGCGGAAGGTCTGGATAATCCCGTTGCCCGACAGCGCGACCATCTCGCATGTGCGGCCGGGGTTGGCATCGCTACACGCCTTGACCGCCGTGTCGACCGCGACCTTGCTGTCGCGATAGCCGGTCGCAAGGTAAAGCTTGCCGTCATAGCCCTCATTGCCTTGCACCCATGCCCCGGCGCCGTAAATCTTGCGCGCCTCGGCGCCCGGACGATATTGTCGCCGCGACGAATTGAAGGTCATATAGATTTCGCACGGCAGCAGCTGCTGCGCGCTGCAATCCGCGAGCACCTTGTCCCGTTCTGAGCGGTCCTTGTCCAGCCACGCGTTGTAGAAATAGCCGACGCGGTCGCGGATGATCACCATCGACGAATTCCACCATTCGCCCGTCGTGGTGCAGCCGCCGCCCATCACGGCATTGCATGCGGCCCGCGCCTCACGCTCGGCGGCCCCGGCATCGCTGTAACCGCCCTCGAACCAGACATCGGCCGCGTCGGGATGCCAGGCGACCGCGGCATAGTCGCGGACGGGGGCCTGCGGTGCTGCAGGTTCGTCGTCATAGCCTCCGTCATCGTCGCGCACGCACAAGGGGACCGGGGCGATACCGTCGCCGCCGGGCGTCATGCCGACCATCCGTTCGCCGGGCCCCGGCCCGGGGCAAGGATAGGCCTGCGCGCGCGCCGACGGGGCAGCAGACAGCGCGGCCCATGCGATCAGCACGGCGAACAGGGGCCACCATCGGCGCGGCGGATTGACGGGATGCATGGCGAACCTCGCTTTCAGGATGGGCGTCAGCCGGAACGGCCAGTCTAGAGTCCATCGGGGGAAGCGACAGCAAGGGCCGGGTACCGGTACATCGGATACCGCGATGGACAGCCGCGCCGCGCGCGCCTATGGTGGCCGCGTCCCCGGGGAGCCTGCCGCGCAATCGCAGGTTGAGAGCGGAATAGACCGCGACCCGTCGAACCTGATCCCGGTAATACGGGCGGAGGGAGGGCGCGCGCTGGATCGTCACCGGACCGCTTGCCCCCCCTTCCCGTCCGTCAGGAAGGAAGGAGAGCGTGCCATGCCCGATGCTGCCATCCCCGCCGCCTCTTATACCGCGCAGGCGCCCGCCTGGTCGGCGCTGATCCTCGGCCTGTTCCTGCTCGCGGCCGCGATCGACGAGCTGCGCCGCCCCGGCCAGTGGCACCGGATGATCGAGGAGATCGAAGGCTCGCCCGCGCTCCAGATGCTCACCGGGCTGTTCGAGATCATCTTCGGCACCCTGCTCTACCTCGCCAATCGCGGCCCCGACGGCTGGCCTGCGGGCGATCCGCTCGCGCTCGTCCTCACCATCCTCGGCGGTCTCGCGGTGATCGAGGCGCTGGCGGTCACCGCCTTTGCCGATCTCTACGTCCGTTTCTGGATGCGCAAGCTGGGGACACGCACGCGCCCGCTCGCCATCCTCGCGCTCCTCCTCGGCCTCGGCTTCACCGCCGCGGGCCTCCTCCGTCTTGTCTGAACCCCACCCCAAGGAAAGCTGAACCCCATGGCCGACATCGATTCCCGCATTGAAGCCGCCGACCGCATCGGCGTCACCACCGGACCTATTCGGGGCAGCCGCAAGGTGCACATCGCCGGCCCCACCGGCAGCGGCATCCGCGTCGCGATGCGCGAGATCGACCTCGACCCGCATTCGGGCGAGCCCAGCGTCCGCGTCTACGACACGTCGGGCCCCTACACCGACCCCAATGCGAACATCGACATCGCGCAGGGTCTTCCCGAACTGCGCGCCGCGTGGATCCGCGCCCGCGGCGATGTCGAGGAAGTGACCCAGCGCGAGGTGCGGCCCGAGGATAACGGTCAGCTCGGCCCCGACCGGTCGGGCGGCGTCCCCGCCTTCCCCAACGTCAAGAAGCAGGTGCTGCGCGCCAAACCCGGCCATAACGTCAGCCAGATGCACTACGCCCGCCGCGGCATCATCACGCCCGAGATGGAATATGTCGCCACCCGCGAAAATCTCGGCCGCGAACGCCTGAGCGAATATATCCGCGACGGGCAGGACTGGGGCGCCAGCATCCCCGATTATGTCACCCCCGAATTCGTCCGCGACGAGGTTGCGCGCGGCCGCGCGATCATCCCCAACAACATCAACCACCCCGAAAGCGAGCCGATGGCGATCGGCCGCAATTTCCTGGTCAAGATCAACGCCAATATCGGCAACAGCGCGGTCGCATCCGACGTCGCGAGCGAGGTCGACAAGATGGTCTGGTCGATCCGCTGGGGCGCCGACACCGTCATGGACCTGTCGACCGGGCGCAACATCCACGACACGCGCGAATGGATCATCCGCAACTCCCCCGTCCCGATCGGCACCGTCCCCATCTATCAGGCGCTCGAGAAAGTCGGCGGCATCGCCGAGGAGCTGACGTGGGAAATCTTCCGCGACACGCTGATCGAACAGGCCGAGCAGGGCGTCGACTACTTCACCATCCACGCCGGCGTCCGCCTGCCCTACGTCCCGCTCGCCGCGAAGCGCGTCACCGGCATCGTCAGCCGCGGCGGCAGCATCATGGCGAAATGGTGCCTCGCGCATCACCGCGAGAGCTTCCTCTACGAACGCTTCGACGAGATTACCGAGATCATGAAGGCCTATGACATCGCCTATTCCTTGGGCGACGGCCTCCGCCCCGGCAGCATCGCCGACGCGAACGACGAGGCGCAGTTCGCCGAGCTCTACACGCTGGGCGAGCTCACCAAGCGCGCCTGGGATCAGGATGTGCAGGTGATGATCGAGGGGCCGGGGCACGTGCCCATGCACAAGATCAAGGAGAATATGGACAAGCAGCTCGAAGCGTGCGGCGAGGCGCCCTTCTACACGCTCGGGCCGCTCACCACCGACATCGCGCCGGGCTACGACCATATCACCAGCGGCATCGGCGCCGCGATGATCGGCTGGTACGGCACCGCGATGCTTTGCTACGTCACGCCCAAGGAGCATCTCGGCCTGCCTGACCGCGACGATGTGAAGGTCGGCGTCGTCACCTACAAGCTCGCCGCCCACGCCGCCGACCTTGCCAAGGGCCACCCCGCCGCCAAGGTCCGCGACGACGCGCTATCGAAAGCGCGCTTCGAATTCCGCTGGCGCGACCAGTTCAACCTGTCGCTCGACCCCGACACCGCCGAGCAGTACCACGACCAGACGCTCCCCGCCGAGGGCGCCAAGTCGGCGCATTTCTGCAGCATGTGCGGGCCGAAATTCTGCTCGATGAAGATCAGCCAGGAAGTGCGCGAGTTCGCGAAGCTGCAAAATCAGGACAGCGCCGGCTTCATCGCCGCCGAAGAGGCCGAAAAGGGCATGGCGAAAATGAGCGAGGTTTATGAGGAAACCGGGCGCGAGCTGTATATGGGGGCTGGTGGGCGCGAGCACGATTGAATCGTGCGACCTATTGGCGCGAGGCTGGGAGCCTCGCGCCAATTCGGACGTTTATCGTCGCCAGAAAAACAACCTTTACGGTGTTATATCTTGTCACCCTGATGCATTGATCGTGTGGAGGTTGATGCCTTAACGACATCGCTCCATCTTTGATCGGGTTTGAATTGCCCCCCCATGCGACGCGCCATACGTTCTGCGCCCAAAACCAGCTTTTGTTCGTAGCTTTGTGTCTTACGAGTATTTTCGTTCATGACCTTCGCTCCCTTTGCTGATTATGAAGTATGTTTCGCACATTGGTTGTAGCAGCGCTATAGCGAATTGAGGGGATGGGCACGATGAGCGATGAACCGAAGGCTATCACACACCCAGAATTGATTGTCGGCATCGCAGGTCCGATTGGCATCGATGTGAACACCATCGCCGATGAGATCGATCGCGCATTACAAGATGTCGGATACGGATCGTTCACCATCCGTGTAACTGACGAGATGAAACATTACCCCGCCGCTGGCGTCGTCTCGGCTGGCACCGACTATTTCAGCTCGATGATGTTCAAAATGGACTATGCAAACAAACTGTGCGCCGATGCAGCTGATCCAGCGAGATTGATGCGCATAGCGATACAGGCCATTTCCGTAATCCGTGACACACATTTACCGGACAGCGACGAAGAGGAGATGAGCGACGAGGCTTTGTTCGAAGGACACCAAGCCGTTTTGCCCGAAACTGCGTATATTATCCGTCAGTTGAAAAGACCTAGTGAGGTAGCTTTGCTGCGACGCATATATGGGAAGCAGTTTGTTTTGGTATCGGCCTATGGGTCGGAAGAGCATCGTAGGGAAAGGATAAGGGAAAGCATCCGAAACAGCCTCCCTATTTCAACGCCAGAGCCGGTTATCGCGCAAAAGGTCGAAGAGATAATAATTAGAGATTACGACGAAGGAGATAGCGCGCACGGCCAGCACCTGCGTGACACATTCCATCTGGCAGATGTCTTTGTCGACGGGATCAATAAGGACAGAATGAAATCTGGCCTCGAAAGATTTTTCCAAGCTTTCTTTGGCCGTGTGGACATCGGACCTAGCAAGATAGAATACGGGATGTATGCCGCGAAGGGTGCATCCCTTCGTTCGACAGACCTTTCCCGTCAAGTTGGGGCCGCTATTTTTTCTGCAGATGGTGAGCTTATCACGCAGGGGTGCAATGAAGTCCCCAAGGCTTTCGGTGGAACTTATTGGGACGGAGAAGAACCCGACTATCGAGATGTACAACTAGGATATGATCCTAACGACCATATGAAAAAGGAGGTTATGCGCGACCTCCTAGAGCGCCTAAGCAAAGCAGGGCTATTGGTTCAAAATCCCAAGCTTGCTTCTTCAGACGATTTTGTCGACTCTCTGCTTGGACGTGGCGAACGAAACAACAATGCTCACCATGGGTGCCTTCAAAATTCATTTTTAAATGACCTTACAGAATATGGTCGAGTAGTTCATGCCGAAATGTTATCTATATGTGATGCAGCGAGGCTAGGTAAATCTGTAAAAGGATCTATACTTTTTTGTACTACTTTCCCGTGCCATAATTGCACGAAGCACATTTTAGCCTCAGGCATAAGACAGGTCATTTTCATGGAGCCTTATCCCAAGAGCAGAGCAAAGCAGCTTCATAAGAATGAAATTGAGATAGAAAAGACAAGCGAGACCCGTGTAGCATTTGTCCCATTTCTCGGAATATCTCCATATAGATACCGTGACATATTTGAAAAACGCTCCCGTAAATCTGCTGGAAAAGCCATAACTTGGTACAGAGGCGAGCCTCGTCCGCTTGTTGATGTCGCAGCGCCAGCCTATCTCGACAATGAATTTCTCGAAATTAGCAAGCTTGGCGGCAGTTTTCAGCCATCTCTATTATAAAATGATGTACGTGCAGTGTCTCGCACAAGCGATGTGCTACCGCCTGCCAGTCGCCCCCACACCATGCTACACTCCCACCCATGCGCGCCCGGAACCCCCTCTACGTCATGGCCAAGCCGCCGCCGGAGGTGCAGGCGGCGATCGTCGCGCTGCCGCGCAACGATCCTTCACGCGGCCCCGAACTTCTCCATGTCACGCTCATCTCGCTCTACGACTTGCATTATGCGCCGCCCGAATGGCTGCCCGCGACCATCGCCGCGCTGGACGGCTTCGCCGCGGCGCCCTTCCCGCTCGCCTTCGACCGGATCGAGAACCGCAAGGCGGTGACGCTGCGGACGCGTGGGGCCCTGGCCGGGGCGCGGGCGTTCCAGAAGGCGCTGGTCGACCATCTGCTCCTCGCAAAGGCGCCGATCATGGACGGCACCACTCCCGAACCGCATATCACGATCAACTATCGCGGCGACCGGCTGGGCGCCCAGAAGATCCCGCCGATCGGCTGGACGGTGGACGAGATCATCCTGACCGAAAGCATCGTCGGCAAGACCACGCATGTCGAACATGGCCGCTGGCGGCTGCGTGGGGATGCGGGCTGAGCGGTTGCGTCCATCCACTTTCGAAAATCCGCCCTGTCGCGCATCGATGGCGGACACGCCGTCACCCGAAGTAGCGACGAAACCAGCCCCGCTTTCGGCGAACGACCGGCGACTGGCCGGAAATGCGCAGCAGATATTGGCCCAGAATCGCCGCTTGCTGTTTGGTCATCAATATCCGGAACAGGTCGGGATCGTGCGCCTTTGCCGCTTCCGAAGATTGCACACTTTCCAGCCGGAGCATGATGCGGTCGCCCGCGTCATGATGGTCCCAGCCGACCAGTGCCCCGAAACTCTCCATCATCCCGCCTCTCCCCCCACCCTCGTCGCGCGGCCGATGCCGTTGGCGCGATAGGGGCTTTTACCAGAGCGGCGGCAAAATGTCGTCCAATGGCCGAAAAAGCCGCCAGTCCGCGGCCCCCGCAAAAACCCCTTTCCTACATTGCCCCGCCATGGTTCATCCTGTTCGATGACCCAACCCAAATCCCCTGCTCGCCCCGCGCCGCCGCGTGATCCGGCCTTGCAAGGCCCGGCGCCGCAAAGCCTGATCGCCGCGCTGTCCGCCTTCACCCCCGCGCAGCTTCAGCGCCGGCGCAGCACCGGCTGGACCCCCGACCGCCAGCGCAAATTTATCGAGGCGCTCGCTGCAACGGCCTGCGTGACCGAAGCGGCGGCGAGCGTCGGGTTGTCGGCGACGTCGGCCTATAATCTCCGCCGCCGCCCCGATGCCCATGCGTTCCGCCATGCGTGGGATGCCGCGATCGATTGCGGGATGCGGCGGCTGGTCGACGCCGCGCTGGCGCGCGCGGTTCACGGCGTGCCCGTCCCCATATTCTACAAGGGCGAACAGGTGGGCGAGCGGCGCGAATATCCCGAACGGCTCGCAATGTTCCTGATGCGCGCGCACGACCCCCGTCGTTTTGCCGCCGCCGGTTCGGGCGATGCGGGCCGCGGCGCCGCGCCCGCCCATGGCGACCCCGCCGAGGCTCGACTGGCCGAGGCGCTCGCGCAGATCGGCGCGCCCACCGACCCGCAGCCCACCCCGCCGCCTGCTCCGCCGCTGCGCCTGCCCGGCCCCGCTGCCGAGGACGGCGACGGCGCGGAACCAAGTGACTGATTTCATGGGCCCCGAGGTGACAAGTTTGACAAGTTAGAGCGGCGAGCCATTAATATAAGCCGTTTGCCCTGAGCTTGTCGAAGGGCCATTCTTTCTTTTAACGCCGCAAGAAGAAGGACGGTGCTTCGACAAGCTCAGCACAAACGGATTTGGAGATGATGCGCATTTAACGCATGAGGCTCTAAGGCACAGCAAGACAGAATGACCGACACCACCGCCACCGGCCCCGATGCGGGCGCAACCTTCTATCACGGCACCCGCGCCGACCTTGCCGTCGGCGATCTGCTCGCCGCGGGCTGGACCAGCAATTACGACACGGAAAAACCGCTCTCGTGGATCTATTTCTCCGCCGCGCTCGAATCGGCGATCTGGGGGTGCGAGCTTGCCGCGGGTGACGGGCGCGAGCGCATCTATATCGTCGCGCCGACCGGCGACTGGTTCGACGATCCCAATCTCACCGACAAGAAATTTCCCGGCAACCCGACGCGCAGCTACCGCAGCCGCGCGCCGCTGCGCATCGTCGGCGAAGTCGAAAGCTGGACCCCGCACCCGCCCGAGGTGCTGCAGGCGATGAAGGACGGCCTCGCCCGGCTGAAGGCCGAGGGGAAGGATATGATCATCGACTGACCGGGCGGGCGGGGCCGCGGCGCCGCCGGGATCAGCTGCCCCGGCGCTCGTCCGTGTAGAAGGGCCGGTCGCCGGCGATCGTCACCCGCTCCATCCGGCGCACCGCGGGGAAATAGTCAGACGCCGCATAATGCTGGCCGGCGCGATTGTCCCAAAAGGCGATCGATCCCGCCTCCCAGCGAAAGCGGCACTGATATTCGGGGATGGCCGCCTGCGCATAGAGATGCGCCAGCAGCCAATCGCTCTCCTTCTCGCTCAGCCCCTCGATTTGGCTGGTGAAGGCGGTGTTGACATAGAGCGCCTGCTCGCCGGTTTCGGGGTGGGTACGCACGACCGGGTGGCGCTGCGGCGGATATTTGTCGTGCAGTTCCTCGGGCCGCTTGCCCAGTCGGCGGGCAAAGACGCGCGCGATGTCGTGGACCGCGGTCAGGCTGCGGCACCAGTCCTGCATCGCCGGCGACAGGCCGCGAAAGGCGGCGCCCATGTCGGCGAACAGCGTGTCGCCGCCGACCGGGGGAACCTCGACCGCGCGCAGGATCGACCCCAGCGACGGTTCGGCGCGCCAGGTGACGTCCGAATGCCACGCATTCTCCTGCCCCTTCGAATTGGGGCCGTGGGCGATGTGCAGCACTTCGGGATCGGGCTGGTCCTTCGGCGTTGCAGGGTGGATTTCCAGCGTCCCGAAGCGGCGGGCAAAGGCGATATGCTGCTGGGCGGTGATGAACTGGTCGCGAAAGAAGATCACCTTGTGCGCCAGCAGCGCGGCGCGGATTTCGGCGATGGTCTCGTCATCCTGCTCGGCCGACAGGTCGATCCCGCCGATCTCGGCGCCGATCGACGGGGTCATCGGCATGACTTTCAGGCGGGCAAAACTGCGCGGCGACGCGGCGACGTTCATGGCATCTCTCTCCAACCGTTCCTGTTTTCGGCGGCGAATAGGCGCCTTCGCCGCCGCCGAGTCAAGGCAGGCGCTCCGGCCCGCGACGGAACCACAGGCGGCGTTCGCGGGTCTTGTAGGGCGGAAGACCTGCACTCCACCCGGCCGCTCCCCCGGCCTTTCCCCCGACAGGTCAGGAGAGACGATATGAAAAAAGCAACGATGCTCACCCTCGCCCCCATCGCCGCGGCGACCGCGCTTGCGGGCTGCGCCTCGACCGGCAGCTATGGCTATGACGACGGCGGCTACGGCTATTACGACAACAGCTATCACGACCGCTACGGCCGCTACGACTGGAACAACCCCGATCCGCGCTACGGCGGCTACTACGCCGACAATTATTACCGCAACGACCGCCGCTACCGCGAACGCCGCATGTCCGACGGCGATCGCATCTATCGCGGCCGCGACGGCAAATATTATTGCCGCCGCTCCGACGGCACCACCGGGCTGATCGTCGGCGGGATCGCGGGCGGCGTCCTGGGCAACGTCATCGCGCCGGGCGATTCGAAGACGCTGGGCACGGTGATCGGCGCCATCGGCGGGGCGGTCGCGGGCAATGCGATCGACCGCGGCAGCAAGAAGGACGACGTGCGCTGCCGCTAAGCGTCTCCGCCGGGCCGGCCTGTGCCGGCCCGGCGCACTGCCTCAATTCTCGAGCGTGTGTTCGAGCGTGATTTCGCAGTTCAAAAGCTTCGAAATCGGGCAATTGGCCTTCGCATCGGCGGCGATCGCAGCGAAGCGGTCTGCCTCGATCCCCGACACCCGCGCCGTCAGCGTCAGTGCCGATTTGGTCACCGTGAAGCCGTCGCCATCCTTGTCGAGCGTTACATCGACCTTGGTATCGATCTGTCCATCGCTGAACCCTGCCCGTGCCAGTGCGAAGGACAGCGCCATGGTAAAGCAGGACGCATGCGCCGCCGCGATCAGCTCTTCGGGATTGGTGCCGGGCCCGTCCTCGAAGCGCGAAGCAAAGCCATAGGGCTGCGCATCGAGCGCGCCGCGCGCCGTCCAGATATGCCCCTTGCCGTCCTTGCCGAACCCTTCGTACCGCGCCGAACCGCTGTTGACCGTCATCGCTTTGCTCCTTCTGATGGCTCTCTCTTTGCAGGAAGCCCGCAGCGCCGCGATGGTTCCGGATCAGCGGGCAACACCGGCCTTGTCGAGTTCGCTGCCCAGCCGGCCGGTCAGCCACAGCGCCCACATGCGAAAATCGGCGGCGAGGCTCCACAAGGGATAGGTAAAGGTCGCGGGACGATTCTTCTCGACCCCGAAATGCGCCGCCCAGGCAAAGGCATAGCCCGCGACAGGAAGCGCAGCGAACAACCACCAGCGCCCGGTCGCAAGCGCGGCTACCGCCAGCAGCACGACGAGCGATGTCCCCACATAGTGGAGCGCCCGCGTACGCGGCTTGCTATGCTCGCTTAGGTAGAAGGGCCAGAATTCGGCAAAACTGCTGTAGGTGCGCGCCATGACGGCACGATGCGCACGGTCGCGGTGCGGGTCAAGCCCGGCAACGCCCTACCCCGCGCGGTTCAACCGGACGAGTGCAGCGTCGAGCGCTTGCAGGAATTGCGACCGGTCGGCCTTCGAAAAGGGCGGCGGCCCGCCGATCCCGGCGCCCATGCCGGCGCGCAGGTCGGCCATGATCGCGCGCGTCGCGATTGCCGGTCCGATCGAGGCTGTAGTGAAGGGCTTGCCATTCGGCGCCAACACGGTCGCCCCCGCCTTGAGCGCGCGGTCGGCGAGCAAGATATCGGCCGTGACGACGATGCTGAGCGCATCGGCCGCCGCCGCGATCCAGTCGTCGGCAGCATCGAAACCGTCGGACACGGTTATCCGCTCGATCAGCGGGTGGTCGGGGACGCGCAGACGGCTGTTGCTGACGACCTTCACCGGGACTTCGTGGCGCCAGGCGACGCGGTAGATTTCGTCCTTCACCGGGCAGGCGTCGGCGTCGACCAGGATCGTCGGCGCCCCGCTCATCCGGCGATCCCGTCCCACAACAGCTTCGCACCCAACAAGACCATCAACCCGTAGATGATCACATAGAAGCGCGCGCCGTCGATCCGCTTCAGCCAGCGCACCGTCAGCAGCGTCGCGACGATCGCCAGCGGCATCAGGAGCAGGGCCGCGACGATCACCTCGTGCGGGAAAGCGCCGAGCGCCAGATAGGCGGGAACCTTCATCCAGTTGACGATCGCGAACAGGATGGCGCTGGTCCCGATAAAGCTGAGGTGCGGCAGCTTGCGCGGCGTCACCCACATCTGGAACGGCGGGCCGCCGGCATGCGCGATCTGGCTGGTGAACCCCATCAGCCCGCCGAACAGTGTCCCCACCCAGCCCGGCGAGCGCGACGCCGCGACGATGCGTCCGCCGCGTTCGACCCACAGGCGATAGAGGCCAAAGGCGAGCGTGATCGCACCGAGCGCCGCCATCAACTGCGCCTCATCGACGCGGTCGGCATAATAATATCCGGCCGCAACGCCCGCCGCCGCACCGGGGAGCATCCAGCCGATGACCCAGCCGTCCCACGTCTTGCGAAACGACCATACGCTGATGACGTCCTGCACGATCAGGATCGGCAGCAACAAAGCCGCCGCGGTGGCCGGCGGCAGCACCAGCGCCGCCAGCGGTGTTGCGAGCGCGCCGACCCCGGCCAGCCCGCCCTTCGCCATGCCGAGCAGGATGACCGCGACGATCAGCACCGCGAGCGTCAGCGGATCGGCGAGGATGCTCATGCGGCCGGCGGGTCGACCGGGTCGGGCAGCCGCCAGTCTATCGCGCCCCGGCCGTGCGCCTCCAGAAAGGCATTCGCCTGGCTGAACGGCCGCGACCCGAAAAAGCCGTTATGCGCGGACAAGGGCGACGGGTGCGGCGCGCGCAGGATCAGGTGCGGGCCGTCGGCGCCCAGTCCCGGTACGTTCGCAGCCTTGCGCTGCGCATGGCTGCCCCACAGGATGAAGACCTTGGGCGCGGGGTCGGCAGCGACCGCCGCGACTGCGGCGTCGGTGAACTTCTCCCACCCCTTGCCCTGATGCGACGCCGCCTGCCCGCTTTCGACCGTCAGCACGTTGTTGAGCAGTAACACGCCTTGTTCGGCCCAATGCTTCAGATATCCGTGCCGCGCCGGCGGGATGCCGAGGTCGCTCGCCATTTCCTTGTAGATGTTGACGAGGCTGGGCGGCGTGCGCACGCCCGGCTGGACAGAAAAACACAGCCCGTGCGCCTGTCCGGGTCCATGATAGGGATCCTGACCCAGAATGACGACGCGGACATCCTGCGGCGGCGTCGCGTCGAGTGCCGCAAACCAGTCGCGGGGGCGGGGAAAGATTGTCTTCCCCTTCGCCCGCTGTTCGCCCAGAAAGGCCCTGAGCTGCGCCATATAGGGCTGGTCGAACTCGCCGCCGATGCGCGCGAGCCAGTTGGGATGCAATTTGACATCGGCCATGCGGGCGCTTGACCAGAGCCGCGCCGCCTTGTCCAGCGCCCATTCCGTCGCTAGGCGGTCTGCAACGGGCAAGGCGCCGGAGGAGTGGGCGAATGACGCAGGAACGGGATGACGCGATCGGCGATGCCTTGACATTGCTCGAGGCCGTGGTGCGCTCCCGCCTCGCCGCGGGCGACGCCGGAACCTCCTACGTCGCCAGCCTCGCCGCCAAGGGGCGCGGAAAGATTGCGCAGAAGCTTGGCGAAGAAGCGACCGAAACGGTGATCGCGGCACTGACCGAAGATGATGCGGCGCTGACCGGCGAGGCCGCCGACCTCGTCTTTCACCTGACCGTCCTGCTGGCCGAGCGCGGCATCGGCTGGGATGCGGTTGCCGCCGAACTCGCCCGCCGCCACGGCATTTCGGGCCACGCCGAAAAGGCCGCGCGCGCGCAATAGCTGTAAGCCCCAAACGGTACGAGCCCAGGAGTCCCCATGCCCATCGACGCCACCCTGCCCTATGACGAGAATAATATCTTCGCGCGAATCCTGCGCGGCGACCTGCCGTCGAAACCCGTCTATGAAGACGAATTCGCCTTCGCCTTTCACGACATCAATCCGCAGGCGCCGCTCCACATCCTCGTGATCCCCAAGGGCGCCTATGTCAGTTGGGACG
The DNA here is from genome assembly GCF_001468495.1 of Sphingopyxis sp. A083. Classification (NCBI taxonomy): domain Bacteria; kingdom Pseudomonadati; phylum Pseudomonadota; class Alphaproteobacteria; order Sphingomonadales; family Sphingopyxidaceae; genus Sphingopyxis; species Sphingopyxis sp. A083. The sequence continues at coordinate 56,905 of NZ_LNSK01000009.1, forward strand.
ATTTCTCGGCGCGCGCCAGCGATGCCGAAATCGCGGGTTTCATCCGCGCCGTCGGCAAAGTTGCGCGCGACCAGCAGCTCGTCGAACCCGGCTACCGCCTGCTCGCCAACATCGGCGGCCATGGCGGGCAGGAAGTGCCGCATCTCCACGTCCATATTTTCGGCGGTCAGTGGCTCGGCCCGATGCTCGCGCGCTGAGTTTTCCCATGCTGCTGTGACCCATGTCACAGCGATGCCCCGCCCTCCGGCTAGGCGGGACCGGTACGCGGGGCATGCTGGACAGTTGCACCTGTTTCCAGCAGGATAATGGCGGGTCCAGACGGGGAGACGACTCGATGACGACGGGATGGCGTGGGCTGGCGAACCGGCTGGCCGGCAAGATGCGATTCGCGCTCATCGTGCCCGTCGCGGTCGCGCTTGCGGCCGCTGGCGGCGACACCGTCCCGCAGGTCACGCTCGCCACGCCGGGCAGCGCCGGAAACGGCGACGGCACGATCAGCCGCTTCACCCTGCGCTTTTCCGAAGACATGGTGCCGCTCGGCGATCCGCGCGCCAAGGCACCCGCGACGAACGACTGCAAAGTGCCGTCGACCGGACGCTGGGTCGATACGCGCACCTGGGTTCTGGAATTTGCCAAATCGCTCCCCGGCGGTGTCAGCTGCCATCTCGAACTGCGCGCCGACCTGCGCACGGCGCGCGGCGTCAGCGTCGTCGGCAACGACCGGTTCGAGATCGACACCGGCGGTCCGTCGGCGCGCGCCGTCCTGTCGGGCGACCGCTATGACGGGATCGAGGAAGACCAGATATTCCTCGTCGCCACCAACGTCGCGGCCGATCGCGCCTCGGTGGGCCGCTATGGCTATTGCGCCGTCGATGGCATCGGAGAGAAGATTCCGCTCGACGTGCTGCCGCGCGAAACGACCACCGAAATCCTGACCGGCGTCGGCGACGGCGACTGGCGGCGACAGCAGTTCAGCTACGATGCCGGCCTGCCGCTGCGGCTGCCCGCAGCAGGCGCCGATCGCGAAGCGATGCTAGACCGGATCGTCCCGGTCAAATGCCGCCGTCCGCTGCCCCCCGGCCGCGAAATGGCGCTCGTCTGGGATGCCCGCATCGCCCAGCTTGGTGCGCCGAGCCGAACCGCCGGCCGCGATCAGCGCTTCGACTATGATGTGCGCCCCGCCTTCACCGCCAAGATGGCATGCAGCCGCGTCAATCCGCAAGCGGGCTGCAACCCGATCAAGGATGTCGTGCTGAGCTTCGCCGCCCCGGTCGCACGCGCGGCCGCGCTCGCCGCGACGCTGAAGACCTCTGACGGCAAACAGCTGACGCCCAAAGCGAGCGACGACGACAAGAACGATGCCTGGCTGACGCAGGTGCGCTTTGCGGGGCCGCTGCCACAGAATGTCGACGCGACGATCGTGCTGCCCGCCGACATTCGCGACCAGAGCGGCCGTGCGCTGCAGAATCAGTCGAACTTTCCGCTGAAATTCCACATCGACCGCGCTCCGCCGCTGGTCAAGTTCGCGGCCGACTTCGGCATATTGGAGGCAAGCGAGGGCGGCGTCCTGCCGGTTACCGTGCGCGGCGTGGAGGCGTCGTTGGTCCAGCGCGGGATCAAGATGCCCGCTGCGACCCTGCGCGTCGGCGATGACGACGCCGCGGTCGCGCGCTGGCTGAAGCGCGTCGAGGATGCCGGCAAGACCGACTTTCGCGATGAGAAGAACGCGAAGGGCGAGGATATCAGCGTCAATTATACCGGCACGACGTCGGTATTCGATGGCGCGCCCGCAGGCGGCGAGCGGCGCGACCTGCAACTGACCCCGCCGGGTGGTGGCAAGGAGTTCGAGGTCGTCGGTATCCCGCTCGCCGAAAAGGGCTTTCACGTCGTCGAAATCGCCAGCCCCGAACTCGGCGCCGCACTGCTAGGGCGCAAGGCGACCCGCTATGTCGCAACCGCTGCGCTCGTCACCAACATGGCGGTGCATTTCAAATGGGGCCGCGAATCCTCGCTCGCCTGGGTGACCGCGCTCGACACCGGCTTGCCCGTGGGCGGCGCCGATGTCCGGATCACCGACAGTTGCACCGGGCGCCTGCTCGCGCGCGGCACCGCCGACAAGGCCGGCCGGCTCGCCTTCCCCACCGGCCTGCCCGAGCCCGAAACCTATTCGAGCTGCGAAGAGGATGCCGACCCCGCGAACAGCGAAGGTCATGCGCTGATGGTGTCGGCGCGATCGGGCGACGATTACAGCTTCACGCTGACCGATTGGGGCGACGGCATCCGTCCCTATGATTTCGACCTGCCCTATGGCTGGTCCGAACGCGACGATCTGTTGCACACCCTGTTCGACCGCTCGCTGGTCAAGGCCGGCGAAACCGTCAACATGAAGCATGTCCTGCGCCGCCAGGTCGGCCAGGGCTTCGCCATCCCCGCGGCGATGACGGGCAAGCTGCGCCTCGTCCATCGCGGTTCGGACACCGAATTCGACATGCCTTTCGCGATCGACGCCAACGGCAGCGGCGAAAATGTCTGGAATGTGCCCGCATCGGCGCCGATGGGCGATTACGACCTCGTCTTCGTCACCAAGGACAAGAAGGGCGAGGAAAAGACGATCTGGTCGTCCGAATCGATCCGCGTCGACGAATATCGCCTGCCGACGATGAAGGCCGCGATCACCGGCCCCAAGACCGCGTCGGTACGGCCGACGCAGGTGCCGTTGTCGCTGTTCGTCGGCTATTTGTCGGGCGGCCCGGCGGCCAATCTGCCGATCGAGATCCGCACCGATTTCACCCCGCGCTGGTCACCGCCCGAAGACTATCGCGACTGGGATTTCGACGGCAAGCCGGTGAAGGAGGGCATCGTCCAGCTCGACGACAGCGGGGACGAACCCGAACCCGACATGCCGCTCGCGCGCTCGACGCCGCTCGTGCTCGATGCCAACGGCAGCGCGCAGACCAGCATCACCGTCGATCAGCCGATCGTCGAACCGACGCAGATGGCGGTCGAGATGGACTATGAGGATGCCAATGGCGAAACGCTGACCAGCCGCCGCGGCATCATGCTCTACCCCTCGGCGGTGCGCCTCGGGCTCAAGACCGACGGCTGGCTGATGCGCGACAACGACCTGCGGCTCAAATTCATTGCGCTCGATCTCGACGGCAAGCCGATCTCGGGCCAGCGCATCCAGGTCGCGCTCTACAATCGCGAGATACTGACCGCGCGGCGGCGCCTGATCGGCGGCTTCTATGCCTATGACAACCAGATGCGCACGACCCGGCTCGGCACCAGTTGCACCGCAACGACCGACAAGCTCGGCCGGGCGAGTTGCGCAATGGCGCCCGGCGTGTCGGGCGAGGTGACGGTGGTCGCAACCACGGTCGATGCCGATGGCAACGAAGCGCGCGCGGTCCGCTCGGTCTGGCTCGCGGGCGATGACGATTGGTGGTTCGGCGGCGACAATGGCGACCGCATGGACGTGATCGCCGAAAAGCCGCGCTATGCCGCTGGCGACACGGCGGTCTTCCAGGTCCGCATGCCCTTCCGCGAGGCCACTGGTCTCGTCACCGTCGAACGCGAAGGCGTGCTGTCGAGCTTCGTCGTGCCGCTGAAGGGCACCGACCCGGTCGTGAAGGTCAAGCTACCCGCGACCTATGCACCCGACGTTTATGTTTCGGTGATGGCGGTGCGCGGCCGCGTAACCGGCGGCGAAAGCTGGTTTCGCAAGATGAAGCGCGCCGTCGGCTTCAAGATCGAGAATAGCGAAGGCGCGCCGCCGACCGCGCTCGTCGATCTCGCCAAGCCGAGCTATCGCCTCGGCATCGCGCGCATCAAGGTCGGCTGGGAAGGACATCAGCTCGACGTCAAGGTCAAGGCGGACAAGGCAAAATATGCGATCCGCGACAATGCCAAGGTCGCGATCGAGGTGCGCACCCCGAACGGCAAACCCGCGGCGGGCGCCGACGTCGCCTTTGCCGCGGTCGATGAAGCGCTGCTCCAGCTTTCGCCGAACAAGAGCTGGGAACTCCTCGATGCGATGATGGGCGAACGCCCGCTCGACGTGCTCACCTCGACCGCGCAGATGCAGGTCGTCGGCAAGCGTCATTATGGCCGCAAGGCGCTGGCGCCCGGTGGCGGCGGGGGCGGCGACCTCAGCGGCCTGACGCGCGAGGATTTTCGTCCCGTGCTGCTGTGGAAGGGCCATGTCGCGCTCGACAGCAAGGGCCGCGCCGTCGTCGACGTGCCGCTTTCCGACAATCTTTCGGCCTTCCGCCTCGTCGCGATCGCGACCGACGGCGCCCAATATTTCGGCACCGGCGAAACGAGCGTCCGCACCGTTCAGGATCTGGGCGTCTTTGCGGGCCTGCCCGACCTTGTCCGCACCGGCGACACCTATGATGCGCGGTTCACGCTGCGCAACGGCACCGATCAACCGATGGAGGTGGTCGCCAATGCCACGCTGTCGCCCGCAATCGCGACCGCGCCGCCGCTCACCGTCATGATCCCGGCGGGCGGTGCGGTGCCAATCAGCTGGTCGATGACCGCGCCCGCCCAGCCCGGCCCGCTGCAATGGACGGTCGAAGCGGTGTCGAAAAATGGCAAGAAGCGCGACCGGCTCGTCTTCGACCAACAGGTCGAACCGGCGGTACCGATCGAAACCTGGGCCGCCAGCCTTGTTCGCGTCGGCCCGACCAGCAGCCTGCCGATCGGCGTGCCCGCGGGCGCTTTGCCCGGCGGCTATGTCGATGTCGCACTCGCGGGAACGCTCGCACCGCCGCTCGCCGGAGTGCGCGATTATATGGCGATCTATCCCTATAATTGCTTCGAACAATCGACCTCGCGTGCGATCGCGCTCGGCGACCTCGGTCGCTGGCAGGCGCTGGCAGGCGCCCTGCCCACCTATCTCGATAAGGATGGGCTGCTGCGCTATTGGCCGAATGACCGGCTCGAAGGTTCGGCCGAGCTTACCGCCTATGTCATGGCGGTGACCGCGGCGAACGGCTTTGCGATCCCCGAAGAGCCCAAGGCACGGATGATCAAGGCGCTGCAGGCGGTCGTCGAAGGACGGCTGACGCGCCGCGGCTACGGTCCCTATGATCTGCGCCCGGTCCGCATCGCCGCGCTGGCCGCGCTGGCCCGCAACAATGCCTCGAGCGCGCAGCTCGTCGCCGCGATCGACGTCAAGCCCGTCGATATGGCGACCGGCACGCTTGCCGACTGGCTCGTCGCGATCGAACGGACGCCGGGGGTCCGCGGCGCCGCCGCGCTGCGCACCGCGGCCGAAGCCGAACTGCACAAGCGGCTTGTCTACGAAGGCACGCGGCTCGACCTCGTCGACGATGCGAAGGCGCCGTGGTGGATGATGACCAGCGGCGATGAAATGGCGATCAAGGCGCTCGAAGCCGTGCTCAGCCGCAAGGGCTGGGAAGAGGATGCGGGCAAGATGATGGTCGGCGTCGCACAGCGCCAGCGGCGCGGCCATTGGGATACGACGCCTGCCAATGCCTGGGGCGCCATTGCGGTGCGCCGCTTCGCCGAGCTCTATCCGGCAAGCGCAATCACCGGCGTGACCCGTATCGCGCTCGGCGGCGGCAGTGCGGCGCAGAGCTGGCCGCTTCCCGCCGACGCCGCGCCGCTCAGCCTTCCGCTGGTCAGCGGCGCGATGAGCCTGAAGCAGGAAGGCACCGGCAATCCGTGGGCCACCGTCAGCGTGCGTGCGGCCGTCCCGCTCAAGGAGCCGCTCGACGCCGGCTACCGGATCAAGCGGTCGGTCAGCATCGTCAAGGCGGCGAACAAGGACCGGCTGGCCCGCGGCGACGTGATCAAGGTACGGATCGAAATCGTCGCAAGTGCGGGCCGCACCTGGGTCGTCGTCAACGATCCGGTCCCGCCCGGCGCGACGATCGTCGGCAATCTGGGCGGACAGTCCGAGATGCTCGGTGCCCAAGCAACCGGGTCGAACTGGCAGCCGAGCTATGTCGAGCGGGGCCGCGACAGCTGGCGCGGCTATTATGGCTGGATGCCCGCCGGCACCCATGCGGTGGAATATGTCCTGCGCCTCAACGGCTCGGGCCGCTTCACCCTGCCCCCAACGCGCGTCGAGGCGATGTATTCGCCCGCAATCCGCGGCCAATGGCCGAACGGTACGATGACGGTCGCGGCCGCGGCGCAGTGATGGGTCTGCAGCCCAACATGTTCCTCCCTGTCGCGCAGCGATGGGGCGGTGGCAGCGCGCAGCGCTGACGGAGGGGCTTTTGACGCACCCTTGCGGCCCCTCCACCATCCTTCGGATGGTCCCCCTCCCCATGCCCTTGGCACGGGGAGGATTTTTCAGGCGTTTCGATCGATGACGACAACCCCGAGCCGCCGCTGGTTCGATATGCTGGCGTGGGTGGCGCTCGCCGCGCTCGTCCTCGCCACCGCCGCGCATCTGGTCACGCGCCCGCCAGCGATGCCAGACTATGATGCGGTGCGCGCTGCATGGAAGCCGAGCGAAGCATGGCTTTACGACCGTGAGGGGCGATTGCTCGACAGCGAACGCGTCAATTTCGAGCGCCGCCGCCTTGCCTGGGCACCGCTGAAGGACATCAGCCCGGCGGTGCGCGGCACGGTGGTCACGGCGGAGGACAAGCGCTTCTGGTCACATGCCGGGGTCGACTGGCTGGCGATGGCGAGTGCCGTACGCGCCCGCTGGACCGGCGGACGCTCGCGTGGGGCCTCGACGTTGCCGATGCAGCTTGCGGCCTTTCTGGCGCCCGAACTCGCGCAGCCCGGCCAGCGCGGCTGGCTCGCCAAGCTGCGCCAGATGCGCGCGGGACAGGAACTCGCGGCGCATTGGACGCACGACCAGATGCTCGAAGCTTACCTTAACCTCGTCCCGCTCCGCGGCGAAATTCAGGGCATCGGTGCTGGTGCCGAAAATCTGTTCGGCAAGCGTCCGGCCGACATGAACCGAACCGACGCCGCTTTGTTCGCTGGCCTGCTCCCCAATCCGGCGGCAAGTCCCGACGCGCTCGGCGCACGCGCCTGCCGCATCGCGCATGCCGCCGATTGCGGCGCGATCCGCGCGGCGGCAGGCGTGCTGACCTCGGGCGAGCGCGCCGCGCGTTCCGACCCGGCGCTCGCACCGCACCTCGCGGTGCGCCTGCTCGACAAACCGGGCAAGCGCGTGACCTCGACCATCGACCGCGACGTCCAGACCGCCGCGACCGTCGCGATGCGCCGCCAGCTCGCCGGGCTCGGTCCCGATCGCGTCCGCGACGGCGCGGTCGTCGTCCTCGACAATGCCACCGGCGAGGTGCTCGCCTATGTCGGCGGCGTCGGCCTTAAGTCCACCGCGGCGCAGGTCGACGGCGCCAATGCGCGGCGGCAGGCAGGTTCGACCCTGAAGCCACATCTCTATGCGCAGGTGATCGAGCATGGCTGGCTGACCGCCGCTTCGATCCTCGACGACAGTCCGGTTCAGCTCGACACCGCCTCGGGCCTCTATGTTCCCAAAAATTACGATCACAGCTTCAAGGGACCGGTCAGCGTGCGCAGCGCGCTCGCCTCGTCGCTCAACGTCCCCGCCGTGCGCACGCTCGTCATCGACGATGTGCAGGAATTTCGCGACCGGCTCTGGGCGCTCGGCTATCACGGGCTGGTCGAGGACGGCGAATATTATGGCTTCAGCCTTGCCCTCGGCTCGGCGGAAGTCAGCCTTGTCGAACAGGCGAACGCCTTTCGCACCCTTGCCAATCTCGGCCGCTGGTCGCCCGTCCACTTCATCATGGGAGAACCGCGCGGCGAGGAACGCCAGATCGTCAACCCCGGTGCCGCCTTCATCGTCGGCGACATATTGGCCGACGCGTCGGCGCGCACCGATGCCTTCGGCGCCGACAGCGCGCTGCGTCTTCCCTTCTGGGCCGCGGCAAAGACCGGCACGTCGAAGGGGATGCGCGACAATTGGTGTATCGGCTTTTCGGATCGCTACACGGTGGCCGTCTGGGTCGGCAATCTCGAGGGCGATTCGATGCGCGCGGTGTCGGGCACGTCGGGCGCGGCGCCGGTCTGGCGCGACGTGATGCTCGCGCTCCACGCGGGCCGGCCGGGCAAACCGCTGGCGATGCCGAGCAATGTGGAGGCGCGGCGGATCAGCCTTCCCGGCACGCGCGAACCGCCGCGACGCGAATATTTTCTGCGCGGCACCGCGCAAAGCGAAATGGCGGCCGCCCCGGCCGCCGCGCGCCGCCCGCGCATCACCAGCCCGGTCAGCGGCAGCGTCTATGCGCTCGATCCCGATATTCCGATCGATCGGCAGCGCATGGCGGTGATCGTCAGCGGCGACGTGGCGGGGTACCGCCTGCTGCTCGACAAGGCGGTGCTCGGCGACGCCGACGCGGGCCAACAGCTTTTGCCGCGCCCCGGAAGCCATATCCTGACCCTCGTCGACCCCGGTGGACGGATGATCGACCGCGTCCGCTTCACCGTGCGATAAAGCGGACTGTCACACCTCTGAAATTAAGTTGCGCTGCCGCGAGGAGCGGTTAGTCTGCCCCGCCAGGAGACGGGCCCGTCCGGGGCCTCAAAGGGGATATTTGCATGATATTTGGTCGCGTCAAACCGCTCGACGCCATCTTGGCCACGGCCGAGAAAAAGTCGCTGCACCGAACGCTCGGTGCCTTTCAGCTCACCATGCTCGGCATCGGCGCCGTCATCGGCACCGGGATTTTCGTCCTGACCGCAGAGGCGGCGCAGAAGGCGGGTCCGGGCATGATGGTCAGCTTCGTCATCGCCGGTTTCGTCTGCGCCTTCGCCGCACTCTGCTATGCCGAAATGGCATCGATGGTCCCCGTTTCGGGATCGGCCTATACCTACAGCTATGCCGTCATGGGCGAACTCATCGCGTGGATGGTCGGCTGGGCGCTGATCCTCGAATATGCGGTCGCCGCGGGCGCGGTGTCCGTCGGCTGGTCGGGCTATGTCGTCGGCCTGATCGAGCATAGTTTCGGGATAGACATACCCGCCAAATTCGTGCTCGGGCCGTTCGACGGCGGGCTGATCAATCTGCCGGCGATGTTCATCGCGGGTGTCGTCACCTTCCTGCTGGTAATCGGAACGCGCGAATCCGCGACGGTCAATGCGATCCTGGTCGTCATCAAGGTCGCGGCGCTGACGCTGTTCATCGCGCTCGCCGTTCCCGTGATGAACATGGAGAAATTCGAGCCTTTCGCGCCGCTCGGCATCGGGGGTATCGGCGCCGCGGCCGCCTCCATCTTCTTCGCCTATGTCGGCTTCGACGCGGTCTCGACCGCCGCCGAGGAGACCAAGAATCCGCAGCGCAACATGCCGATCGGCCTGATTGGCAGCCTTGCGATCTGCACCGTCTTCTATCTGCTCGTCGCCGCCGGCGTCATCGGCTCTGTGGGCGCGCAGCCGGTCGGTATCGACGCCGCTGCGAAACATGCCCTCGAACCCGGCAGCCGCGAACTGGCCGCCGCGTGCGGCGCGATCGGCGATCAGGCCGTGGTCTGTTCGAAAGAAGCGCTCGCCTGGACGCTGCGTGAAATCGGCTGGCCCCAGATCGGCAATCTGATCGGCCTCGCCGCCGGCTTGGCGCTGCCCTCGGTCATCCTGATGATGATGTTCGGCCAGACCCGCATCTTCTTCGTGATGAGCCGTGACGGCCTGTTGCCCGCCACCTTCTCGAAGATCCATCCCAAGTTCAACACGCCGCATGTCATCACGATCCTGACCGGGATCGCAGTGGCCCTGTTCGCCGCCTTCTTCCCCGTTGGACAGCTGGCGAATATCTCGAACTCGGGGACGCTCTTCGCCTTCGCTGCGGTGTCGATCGCGGTGATGGTGATTCGTCGCACCGATCCGGGCCGCCACCGGCCGTTCCGCACGCCGTTCATCAACGTCACGGCGCCGATCGCGATCGCAGGCTGTCTCTATCTTTTCTACAACCTCGATCAGAAGAGCATCAATCTCTTCCTGATCTGGGCGGCGGTAGGCCTGGTGGTCTATTTCGCCTACAGCCGTTCGCGTAGCCACGTCGGCCGCGGGATCGTCGAGGTGCATGAGGACGACGCCGATGCGCCGCCGCCGCCGGTGCCCCCGGCGCCGTCGTTCGACTGACGCGGCATCGACAGGCTAACGGGAAAGGGGGCTTCGGCCCCCTTTCTTTTGGTTGGATCAATAAGGGCTTTTGGGGGCAGTCCCAGGCCGCGTGAACAGCTTGCCGCGCTCGGCCCAGAAGACCAGCGCCAGCCCGGCGATGCCCGACACCAGAAAGGCATACGCAAGCGGCAGGGTCGTACCGTTATAAAGCTGCCCGATCAGCGCGCCCATCACCGCGGCCAAGAGCGTCTTGCAGAAGCTCTGATAGGAGGAGGCGACCCCGGCCATATGGCCGAAATCCTCCATCGCGATCGATCCGAAATTGCTGCCGATGAAGCCGATCAGACCCACGTTGACCATCATCAGCGCAGTGAACATCCACAGCGTCTCGGCGCCGCTCAGCGCAACGACGATCTGCACCGTCGCGGTCGCCATGAAGGCAAAGACCGCGCTCTGCGACACGCGCCGCGCGCCGAAGCGCTCGACAATCGCCGCATTCGAGAAATTGGCGATCGCGATACCGGCGGCAACGCAGGCAAAGACGAGCGGAAACCAACTTTGCGCGCCGAACACCTCGGCGATGATCTGCTCGCTGCTGTTGAGATAGCCGTAAAGCGCGCCCTGCATCATCGCCGACGCGATCATATAGCCCGCCGCCCGGCGGTGCCGCGTCACCGTCGCCCAGCCCGCGATCATCGTGCGCGCATCGAGCGGCCGGATATCGTCCGGATCCAGCGTTTCGGGCAGGCGGCGCAGCCAGAGCAGCATCACGACGCCCATCACCGCCAGCACGATAAAAATCGCGCGCCAGTTCGCGACCGCCGTGATGCCGGCGCCCATCGTCGGCGCGATCGCGGGGACGATCATGAACACCAGAAAGATCATCGACAGCCGCTTCGCCATCGCGTCGCCCGAAAAGAGGTCGCGAATGACCGCGACGACGATCACGCCGAGCGCTGCGCTGATCATGCCGTGCCCGAAGCGCAGCGCGAGCAGCAGCGGGAAGCTGTTCGCCAGCCCGCAGCCGATCGAAAAGGCGACATAGGCGAACAGGGCGGGCACAAGCACACCCTTGCGGCCGAAGCGATCGGACAGCGGCCCGTAGAACAGCGAACCGATGCCGATGCCGAGCAAATAGGTCGAAATCACATATTGCCGGTCGTTCGCGACCGCGACCCCCAGCCCCTCGCCAATCGCGGGGAGCGCGGGCAGCATCGAATCGATGGCGAGCGCATTGAGCGCCATGACCATCGCCATCATGAACACCATTTCCCGGTCGCCGGGCATGCGGGACCGCGGGGCGGATTCGGTCATTTTGTGCATTGCGAAAGGCCTATGCGCCTCCGACACGGTTTTGGATAGCCCCGCGCCGCCGAAAAGCTATGCAATGCAGCAACATCGGCGCAGTGGGCGGTCTATGACGCCCCATCTGCCCACAAAAAAAGGGCCGCTCCAACAGAGCGGCCCCTCTCATTTCCGATATCCGGACGATCAGGCCTGACGGGTGCCCGTCATCGCCATCGAACCGAACGGGCCGGCCTTGATCGTGCCGGTCAGCGTGTCGCCGTCGATCGTCGCTTCGCATTCGAGCGTCATCGGCATCGGCACCTTCATGTTCATCGTCCACGTCAGCTTGTTGCCGTCGACCTTGCCATTCTCGACATCGAGCGAGCCCATCGCGCCGGCATTCTGGCCGGTGAAGCTGTCGCCATTGCTGTTCACGGTGAAAACCGACTTCTGGTCGCCCATCGGCGACTTGGTAACGCAGTCATAATTGCCATCGACCTGAGACATCGAAACTCTCCTACTGAAACTAATGTTAGTTAGCGGGCTTCGCTGTTTCCACGGGCAGGCCCAATCCGTCAAGCTGCGGTTTCACCACCGCGGCATCGCCGACGACAACATAGACGAGGTCGCCGGTGCTCAGCTCCTTGCGCGCTGCGGCATCAAGCTCTTCGGCCGTCATCGCCTCATATTTCGCCGGCAGCGTTTCATAATAATTGTCGGGCCGGTGATATTTGGCGATCGCACGCAAGCCGCCGAGCACGTCGCCCGATGTCTCGAAGCTGCCCGGCAGTTCGCGTACGCTGCCGTTCGTCGTGCGTTCCAGCTCTTCGGCGGTTACGCCCTTGTCGCCGATGAACGCGGTCAATTCCTTCTGGAATTCACGGATCGAGTCGCCGGTGCGGTCGGCCTGCACCGGCGCCACCGCCACCCAGGTCACGCGGTCGGCTTCGCCCGAAACGCGCGAGCGCACGCCATAGGACCAGCCCTTGGTCTCGCGCAGGTTCATGTTGAAGCGCGAAAGGAAGCTGCCGCCGAAAATATCGTTCGCCTGGCGCAGAACCTCCAGATCGTCGCCGCCTTTCACGTCGAGCACCTTGCCCGCGATGATGATCGACTGCGGCGACTTGGGCCGATCGACGAGCAGGATGCGCGGCTGCGGCTTGGGAATCGCGATCTCGAAATGCTTTTCGGGTTTCGCGGTCTTCGGCGCCTTCCAGTCGCCGAAAGCGGCGTCGAGCTGCTTCGTGACGTCTTTCAGAGTCGTGTCACCGACGACGAAGATGCGGGCATTGTCGGGGCGAATCCACGTCTGATGGAATGCCGCGAGCTGGTCGCGCGTCGCGGCTTTGACGGCCGCTTCGTTGCCGAGGCCCGACGGCGGGATGCCATAGGGATGATCGGCGCCGTAAAGCACCGGCATCAGCACGCGGCTGGCGATCGCATTGGGATTGTTGAGTTCGGCGTTCAGGCGGTTGAGCTGCTGCGCGCGCACCCGCTCCAGTTCCTTGCCGTCGAAGGCCGGGTTACGGATATAATCGGCGAGCAGGCCCAGCGACGCGCTGAGGTTCGGCTTGAGCGCGAACAGGCTGAACACCGTTTCGTCGGCGTTCGCCGAGCCGTCGATCTGGGCGCCGAGGCGTTCCTTCGCTTCGGCGAAGGCGATCGAATCCTTGCTCGTCGTGCCTTCGTCCATCAGGCTGAGCATCAACGACTGGGTGCCGAGCGCATTGTGCGGATCGGCGGCATAGCCGGCATCGAAGCTCACCGCGACCTGCACCGTCGGCACCGCGGCCCGGCGCGCGAAGACGACTTCCATTCCGTTCTTCAGCTTGGCGCGTTCGATTGCCGGAAATTCGAGCGCCTTGAGGTCCGTCACCGCAGGAAGCTGCGAACGATCGGCGATCGAGGTCGCCGTGCCGACACCCGTGTCGGGGCCGACATCGCCCAGCGCCGCATTCCAGTAACGGTCGGGCGATACCGCCGCCGCCGGCTTGCCGTCGGTGAAGGCGCCGCCGCGATTTTCACCGCCTTCGGTGCGCTCGCCGGGCGAGTAGGTCAGCGAGAAGGCCGGACGCGACATCCATTTGTCGGCCACCGCCTTCGCCTGCTCGGGGGTCACCTTGGCCAGCCGGTCGAGCTCGGTCTTGTAATAGGCGGGATCGTTCGAATAGAGCGCGCCTTCCGCCAGCGTCACCGCCTTGCCGCCGAAGCCGCCGACCGATTCCAGCCCCGAAATCGTGCCGCCGAGATAGCTGGCCGCGGCGCGCTGCAATTCGTCCGCAGTCGGGCCGGTCGCCAGGAAATCGGCGATCTGTGCGTCGAGCTTTTCGCCGACGACCTTCGGATCGACGCCCGGCTTCACGTCGGCCTGAACGATCAGGAAGCCTGCATCCTCCAGCGTTTGTGCGAACGCCGCGACGCTGACCGCGACCGGGTCCTTGCGGACGAGCGCATTGTCGAGCCGCGACGACGACAGCCCGCCGAGCACCGCGGTCGCCATTTGCAGCGGCACCGATTCGGGGTCGTTGAGGCCGGGGATCGCCCACATGCGATAGATGCGCGTGGTCGGGATGAGATCCTTGACCTCCTTGGCGAGCGGCGCGGGGAGCGTCGGAACTGCGGTTTGCGGTGCTTTCACTTCGGGGCCGCGCGGAATGTCGCCGAACCATTCGGCGACCTTGGTCTTTGCAGTGGCAAGGTCGATGTCGCCCGCCAGCACGAGCACGGCATTGTTCGGGCCGTAATTGTCGCTGAACCACTTCTTCACATCGGCAAGGCTCGCCGTGTTGAGGTCGGCCATCGAACCGATAGTGCTGTGATGATAGGGGTGCCCCTTCGGGAAGAGGTTTTCGAAGATTTCGTACCGCAGCAGGCCATAGGGATTATTGTCGCCCTGGCGTTTTTCGTTCTGGACGACGCCGCGCTGGTTATCGAGCTTTTCCTGCGTCACTGCGCCGAGCAGATGGCCCATGCGGTCGCTTTCGAGGAACAGCGCGCGGTCGAGCGCGCCGGTCGGCACCGTTTCGAAATAGTTGGTGCGGTCGGTATTGGTCGTGCCGTTGAAATCGGTCGCGCCGACCTGTTGCAGCGGTTCAAAGAAGTCGCCCGGCGAATTTTCCGAACCGTTGAACATCAGATGTTCGAACAGATGCGCAAAACCCGTCTTGCCCGCGGGTTCGTGCTTCGATCCGACGCGATACCAGACCGACACCGCGACGACCGGCGCCTTGTGATCTTCGTGCACGATCACGCGCAGTCCGTTGTCGAGCGTGAAGCTCTGGTACGGAATATCGACCGCCTTCACCAGTTCGGAAATCGGCGCGGGCTGCGCCTCCTTGGCTTTGGCAAGGGCGGGGCCGGCCGCGACGAGCGACGTCGATACAGCCAGGGCGACGGCAAAGCGATGGAAGCGGGTCATGGATATCCTCTTGAAACCGGGGGCACGAAACGCGCCGGTGACGAGCATGCCGGACGGCACTGTATCAACGGTTTAGGACAGCTCTGCTGCGCTTTCAAGGCCGATAGAATCGCGCTCCGCTCGCGCGAAGCGCCGCCGGATCGAAAAGCACCGGCTTCAAACGATGCGCGACGAACAGAGGCGCTTGGTCGTTGTAATGCGGACTTTCCGGTCGCGTCGTCGCGGCACCGAAGGGCTGCACCGATTCCGAATGGACGCGTCCCGCCTTGTCCCACGTCACGAACATGATGAAGCTGTCGCCGTGCCGCACCTTCAGACGGCCGTCGGGTTCGACGTCCCACAGGGTCGAGGCGCGCACCGTATCGTTGCCGCCGTCGAGCGGCAGGTCGACCCGGTGGGCGCCTTCGCCATGGCGCAGCCGCAGCACGGTCCCCAGCGCGGGGTCGAGCGTCCCGAAATATGTCTGAAGATGCGCAGCGCTGTCGCGCAGCACCGTCATCGGATCGGGGTCGGCCTTGCGCTGATAGTGGCTGCCATTCGCAGGACGCAGCACGAGCAGCGCGAGCGCGTCGCCCTGCCCCTTGCCGTCCAGATTCCAGTCCCACGCGCGCAGGAGATATTGCGCCGCCGCGATCTGCGTATCGCCCTTGGCATCGAGAGCGAGCAGCCGGTCGATCCAGACCTTGGCATAGCCGCTCTTCGCGTAGGCGGTGTCATATTTGATCGTCTTCAGCCGCGCGGCGTCGATCGGTCCTGGCGCCCCGAACAGGTCGATCAGGCGCACCGCGCGATTGGTCATGTCGTCCTCGATCCCCATCAGCGGCGAAAAGGCGGCCGGATCGAGTTCGCTGCCCGGCCCCGCCGCGACCCACGGCGTATTGTTGGCGTTCATCACAAAACCCGAGCGCGGATTGACCAGCGCTGGCACCCGTTCGAACGGCAATGTCTTGGTCCAGACGTCGGCCGATGTGTCCCCGGGCAGCACGCCGCGCCAGTTGAAACCCGCCGGGCGGTCAGGGAACATCGCGTTGTAGAACAGGCCGATATTGCCCTTGGCATCGGCATAGATGAAGTTGGTCGCCGGAACCCCCTGCCCCGCCATCGCCGCGCGCCATTCGGCGAAATCCTTCGCCTTGTTCAGCCGGTAATATTGGGTGACCATCGCCGACTGGTCCATGCCGGCATAGCGAATGGCAAAGGCACCCTTGGCATTCTTGATCACCGGGCCCTGGACCGATCGCCACACGGTCTGCGGCACCGGCAACACGAAGGGACCATATTTGACGCGCAGCCACACGCGCCGCTTTTCCAGCGGCAGCCATTTGCCATCGAAGCGATATTTCTCGCCGCTTTCGTCGAGCACCAGCTTGTACACGTCGATCAGGTCTGGCCGGTTCACCGTGTTGGTCCAGCCCAGATATTTATTGTGGCCAAGGAAAGGGTAAGGCGAACCGGGAAAGTTGGCGCCCGCAAAATCCCACCCTTCGCCCGAATGGACGACCAGTTCGTACCAGGCGACCCCGCCGGTCCACGGCTGATGCGAATTGGAAACGAGCCGCGTCGCGCCATCGGGGGCCCGGCCCGGCGCCACCGCCATACCGTTCGACCCATTATGGTCGGGATCGCGGCCGACCGGGGTCAGCTCGCGCGGGACGAGCTTGCCGGCTGCATCGAGCGCCGGACCGCCTTCGCGGAACAATGGCTTGCCTTCGGTCAGGCGCCCCAGCACCGAATCGATCCCGAAGAAGAAGGGCGAACGCAGCACGAAACCGGCAACGACGTCCTCGCCGGTCACCGGGAACAGCCCCGACAGGCGCACCTCGTCGGGGTGCTTGTCGGCATAATGGTTGAGCCCCGCGGCATAGGCGGTGAACAGCGCGCGCACGTCGGCGGGCAGGTGCGGCCAGTCGCGTGCCGCGGTCTTGCGGATATCCAGCAGTTCCGCGACATAATCGATCTTGGCGCCATCGGCACCGAGCAGCGCGCCGGTGCGCCCGCGCGTCATCGCGATCACCTCTTGCAGCGTCGCAAAATCATCCTCCGAATGGGCGTAGGCGACGCCATAGGCGACGTCGGCATCGGTCTTGCCGAAGATATGCGGCACCCCGAACTTGTCGCGCGCGATCTGCACATCGGTCGGCCGGAACGCCGGTGCGGGCGAAGCCTCGGCGGTCAACGGGTCCCACGCCGCAAGACCCACCGCCACCGCGACGAGCAGGAGGACGAGGCCAAGGAAAAATTTACGCATCCGCTTTCCCGCTCCATATACTATGGCGACTGGGCGACCTCATGGCGGAAAATTTGCGGCGCGAAAAGCCATGCTCTTGTGTTGCAAATGGGCAACACTATCTCTGGTGACGAGAAAGGGGCTTATCCACATGAACCTCGAAAAATTTACCGATCGCGCCAAGGGCTTTTTGCAGGCGGCGCAGACGATTGCGATCCGCATGAATCATCAGCGGATCAGTCCCGAGCATATCGCCAAGGCGCTGCTCGAAGACAATGAAGGCATGGCCGCGGGCCTGATCCAGCGCGCGGGCGGTGACGTGCCGCGCGCGGTCGCCGGCATCGACGCGCTGCTCGCCAAGGTTCCCGCCGTGTCGGGATCGGGCGCGCAGGCGACGCCGGGGCTCGACAATGACGCGGTGCGCCTGCTCGATCAGGCCGAACAGGTCGCGACCAAGGCGGGCGACGGCTATGTCACCGTCGAACGGCTGCTGCTCGCGATGGTGCTCGCCTCCTCGACTCCGGTCGGAAAGGCGTTTGCCGACGCGGGCGTGAAGGCCGACGCGCTCAACACCGTCATCAACGAACTGCGCCGCGGCCGCACCGCCGACAGCGCGGGTGCCGAGGACAGTTTCGAGGCGCTCAAGAAATATGCCCGCGACCTCACCGAAGTCGCGCGGGAGGGCAAGCTCGACCCCGTGATCGGCCGCGACGAGGAAATTCGCCGCACCGTGCAGATCCTTGCGCGCCGGACCAAGAACAACCCTGTGCTGATCGGCGAGCCCGGCGTCGGCAAGACCGCGATCGCCGAGGGTCTGGCGCTCCGCATCGTCAATGGCGACGTCCCCGACAGTTTGAAGGACCGCCGCCTGCTCGCGCTCGACATGGGTGCGCTCATCGCCGGCGCCAAATATCGCGGCGAGTTCGAGGAGCGGCTGAAGGGTGTGCTCGACGAAGTGAAATCGGCCGAGGGCGAGATCATCCTGTTCATCGACGAGATGCACACGCTCGTCGGCGCGGGCAAGGGCGAGGGCGCGATGGACGCGTCGAACCTGCTCAAGCCGGCGCTCGCGCGCGGCGAGCTCCACTGCATCGGCGCGACGACGCTCGACGAATATCGCAAGCATGTCGAAAAGGACCCCGCGCTCCAGCGGCGCTTCCAGCCGGTGTTCGTCGGCGAACCGACCGTCGAGGATTCGATCTCGATCCTGCGCGGGATCAAGGAGAAATACGAGCTGCATCACGGGGTGCGGATCACCGACGGCGCCATCGTCGCCGCCGCGACGCTGTCGAACCGCTACATCTCCGACCGCTTCCTGCCCGACAAGGCGATCGATTTGATGGACGAGGCCGCGAGCCGCATCCGCATGGAGGTCGAATCAAAGCCCGAGGAGATCGAGACCCTCGACCGCCGCATCATCCAGATGAAGATCGAGGAAGCAGCGCTCGGCAAGGAAAGCGACGCCGCGTCGAAGGAGCGGCTTGCCGCTTTGCAGGGTGAGCTCGCCAATCTCGAGCAGCAGTCGGCCGAACTGACGCAAAAATGGCAGGCCGAAAAGGACAAGATCCACGCCGAGGCGAAGATCAAGGAAGAGCTCGACGCCGCGCGCTCGGCGCTCGACCAGGCGCAGCGCGCCGGCGATCTCGCGAAGGCGGGCGAGCTGTCCTATGGCACCATTCCCGGCCTCGAAAAGCGGCTGGCCGACGCCGAAGCGGCGGCGGGCAATGCGATGCTGCGCGAGGAGGTTACCGCCGACGATATCGCCGCGGTGGTCAGCAAATGGACCGGCATTCCCGTCGACCGGATGATGGAAGGCGAGCGCGAGAAGCTGCTCGGCATGGAAGAGACGCTCGGCAAGCGGGTGATCGGACAGGACGAGGCGGTGCGCGCCGTCTCGACCGCCGTCCGCCGCGCGCGCGCAGGGCTACAGGATCCGAACCGGCCCTTGGGCTCGTTCCTCTTCCTCGGCCCGACGGGTGTCGGCAAGACCGAACTCACCAAGGCGCTCGCGCGTTTCCTGTTCGACGACGACAATGCGATGGTCCGCATCGACATGTCCGAATTCATGGAAAAGCACAGCGTCGCGCGGCTCGTCGGCGCGCCCCCGGGCTATGTCGGTTATGAGGAAGGCGGTACGCTGACCGAAGCGGTGCGCCGCCGGCCCTATCAGGTCGTGCTGTTCGACGAGGTCGAAAAGGCGCATCCCGACGTCTTCAATATCCTGCTTCAGGTGCTCGACGACGGACGCCTCACCGACGGGCAGGGCCGCACGGTCGATTTCACCAACACGCTGATCATCCTGACCTCGAACCTCGGCAGCCAGGCGATCGCCGCGCTTCCCGACGATGCGCCGGTCGAGCAGGCCGAACCCGCGGTGATGGAAGTGGTGCGCGCGCATTTCCGGCCCGAGTTCCTGAACCGGCTCGACGAGATCGTGCTGTTCCACCGCCTCGCGCAGGCGCATATGGGCGGAATCGTCGATATTCAGGTCGCACGCGTCCAGAAACTGCTCGCCGACCGCAAGGTCACGCTCGACCTCACCGACGCCGCGCGCGCGTGGCTCGGCCGGGTCGGCTACGATCCCGTCTACGGCGCGCGCCCCCTCAAGCGCGCGGTGCAGAAATATCTGCAAGACCCGCTCGCCGACCTGATCCTGAAAGGCGAAGTCAAGGACGGATCGACGGTCAAAGTGGACGAAGGCGACGGCGGCCTTGTCCTGACGCCGGCATAAGTCGGGTCGACCCGGCGACCTACAAATCGGTCAATTGCTTTGGTTGACGGGCGCGCGCGTCATCGCTTCGGCGGTGTCGCGCGCGTCCTGATTACCCTGCGCCCACAATTGCTTCCATTCCTCATTGGTGTGGCAAACCCGCGCCTTTTTTACCCAAGATCCAATTTCCTCAATCTTGCGGCACTTGATGTAATAGGGATGGGTCGATGCCATGCCCTGGTTGAACGCCTTGATTTCGGCGTTGGTCATCGTCGAGGCCGGGCGATCGGGAGGTTTGCGGTCGGTGTACGCATCAGCCGCCCCCGGCGCGGATGCGACTGCCATCATTATCGCAACGGTGGTCGTGAAAATCGGCATTGTACCAACCCCTGTCCCGGCGCAGCGCGCTATTTTGGCTTGATCTCGGTCATCAGGCTATCCTTCGGCTCGACCGAATTGCTCCAACCTCGGGCAAGCATTTCCATCGAATCGCGTGCATCCTGATTGCCCCGATCGGTAATCACCCGCCACTGCGCATTCGTATTGCAGATGCGGTTCTTTTTCACCAGAGATCCGGGTTCAGCGATGCGCCTACATCGGATATACTCCGGATCGTTTGCTGAGCGGCCCTCATTATATGCGTCAATCTCGGCACCGCTCATGTCCGAAGGTGCTCGCGCAAGATTGGTCGGTTCGCTGGCGCTGGCCGCACTTGCCGCACTCAATGCTGCAACCAAAGTAATCCATCCTCGCATCGCCATTTCTCCCACATAACGGCTCGTATGGGCACCAGCGTCAGTTGGAGGTGCTCCCCTTGCTCGTCATGGCTTCGGCTGTATCGCGCGCATCCTGGTTGCCGCGCGCAATCACGTCCTTCCATTCGGCATTGGTGTGGCAAACGCGGGTCTTCTTGACCAGCGAACCGAGCTCCAACGTCTTGCGGCACTTGATGTAATAAGGATGCGTCTGTGCCAAGCCCTTGTTATAGGCTTCGATTTCCGTCGGAGTCATCAACGACGGCTTCTTCGGGGGCGGCGCACGGTCGGCCAATTCCTCGGCCGCAGCTGGCGCCGCTAGCAGGCCTGCCGCCACTGCCCAAGTCATGATCCTAAACATCCAAAAATCTCCTCGGCCCTTCAAATTTAGGCATTTATCCCCAGACCATATGATGCACGTCTCTCATTCCCAAGCGAAATATGCTCCTCCACCGCTATAGCTCATCTCGGTACGGCGTAGCCTGACGAATCGGCCGATGCGAAATATCGCACCAGCAAGTCACGCTCGGCCAGACTGAGATGCGGGTTCCATACGTCGAAGATCAGCACAGCGCGCAGTTCATCACTATCGTTCCAAGCCTCGTGCTCGATGGTGTCGTCAAAGGCGAAGGCGCGGCCCTCCTCCCAACTGCGCGTCTCACCTCCCACCCGAAAGCCGCATCCAGGCGGCACGATCAGCGGCAGATGGACAATTGCACGCGTGTTGGTGACGCCTGTGTGGGGCGGGATGCGTGTGCGCGGCTTGAGCATCGAGAAAAAGGCGCTCGGCGCTCGGCCCGGGATACGAGCGCCGGGAACGGCTGCTAGCGCGGCAGCGGTTGCCGGACAGCGGTCGAGCACCACTTGGTTCGCGGCGCCATATTCCCACAAGAAGCAGGCGCCCCAGTCAAGTCGATTGTCGAGGGGGGTCCAGATCGAATCGGGGGTTCCGGCATCCATTCGCACGTAAGGACGCAACGCATCTCCCGGGTCGTCGAGCAGTGAGAGTAGTTCGCTCCGAATGGCGTCGGTATGTGCCTCAATTTCAGTGAACCAAGGAAAATGCCGCCGGTCAAAAAATTCATCGGCGGGCAAAAATGGGTAATAGATGCCCGCACATTCATTTCGATAGATTCTACGCCGACCAAGATTGCTCTCGACGAATGCTCTTCCACGTCGCATGTCGGTTTCATCGAGTATATCACCCATTGATGCGATCGCGCCGGAGGCCGCGGCAAACATAGTATCGGTCGCCTGCGCCACGAAGGCCTGTCCGTGTGCCAGGAGCGGCAAGAGCGGATCGGGCACAGGATCGAGTTGCACCGCAAGCGCGAGCGCCGCGCTCCACGCCTCCAGCGCCGCACCGCGCTCCGCTCGTGATTCATGTCGTTCGGCCTTGCGGATCCAGGCGATCAGATCGCGGCGGTCAATCGCTAGAGCCGCTGCAAGTGCATCAAGTTCACGCTCTTCCTCTCCCAGCGCTCGCCATGCCGACGCGAGATTTCTCTGGAGCGCACCGGACCTAGGATCGGACGCAATCGCTCGGCCGAAGTGCGCCGCCGCCGCCGCCGGATCGTTGGCCTGCAAAGCCGCAATACCAAGACGATTGGCTTCCACGGCGGGCGCGGGCGGTTGTGTACTGGCCATGACCGATGCTTGCCATCGACTGCAGCAATCGGCAAGGTCGAACGATGTTGCATCCCGCTTCTGCCGCTGCCTTACGTGATCCCGAATGGCTCGCGCATCGGTACGATTCAAATCACGACGCGTTTCATTTCCGCCGCGTGCCGCGCGTCATCCGCCGGGAGGTCCCCTTTCTTACAGACATGCATTTGGGCGAGGAAGCAGCACCGCTCGTCCTGTCCCGCACCGCGTCTCGTCAGAGCGTAGAGCCGGCGCCCGTTCATTTCCTCTTTCATTCGGCCTATTGTGCCTCCACCATGCTGGTCCAGGCGATTGACCAGCCGGGCATTGCGTCCGGATTGTCCGAACCCGTGCTGCTCAATGACATGGTCGGATGGCGGCGCCGCGGCGCGGCGCCGCGCGATCACGCGCGGGTTATGGACGATGCGCTCGCGATGCTCGCGCGGCCCTTGACCGCTGGTGAAGCCGTAATCATCAAGCCTTCCAACATTTTCAATCCGCTCGCGCGCGGTGCGCTAACCCTGCGTCCGGGGGCACACGCCATTCTGCTATATGCGCCGCTGCGCGTCTTTCTTCTGTCGGTCGCGCGGAAGGGTTTATGGTGTCGGCTGTGGTGCAGGGAATTGTTTGAAGGCTATCTGGCAGACGACTTCCTGCAATTCGGTTTCGATGCGCGCGACTATTTCCGCCAGTCCGACCTACAAATTGCCGCCATGGGGTGGCTTGCCCAGCAGCGGGCTTTCGCGACCCTCATAGCTTGGGCGCCCGGCCGGATAGCTTCACTCGACAGCGAGGCACTGACCCGCGACCCCGTTCGGGCAGTTGCCGGGGCAATGGACCATTATGGCCTTACCGCTGACCGAGAGGTCCTGGCAGATCATCCAGCGCTGGCACGCAATAGCAAGTCGGGGGCGCCGTTTGCAGCCGGTGAGCGTCAGCGCGATCTCGCTGCCGCCGAAGCGGCGTACGGAGACGAAATCAATCAAGTCCTCGGATGGGCAGAAGCTGTCGCCGATCAGGCCGGTATCCCGCTAGTCCTCCCAGGGGCGCTACCTATACACTGATACACTATTGCGATCGGGCACCAGTGGTCGGGTTAGCCATGCCGTCATAAGCACAGCTTGCGGAGAAGGTTGCGCGCCAAGCCCGAGGCAAGGTCTTGGCGGCCGGCCTAAATAAGGTCGGCGGAAGCTGCCGCTCCTTATGGTTCTGACTGCCAAAGAAAAAGGGGCGAGCATTGCTGCCCGCCCCCAATTTCCTTCCAAGCAGAGAGTTCTTTAGAACTTCAGCTTGGCCGAGATCGCATAGCGGCGACCCAGCGCGTCGTAAGTCGACGGGAAGGTGTTGCCGCTGTTGTAGGTCGTCGAACCGATGGTGTTGCCAACGATCGGCGGCTTCTTGTCGAGCAGATTCTGGACCGTCATGGTGATGACCAGATTGTCGCTGACGTTGAAGCGGGTAGCGAGATCGAAATAATGTGCCGCCTTGATGTGACGGAACTTCGGATCGACCACGCAACCACCATCGTCGGTCGTCGTCGGGTTCGGACAGTCGCCCGGAGCTGCCTGTGCTGCAGCGATGTCCGCCGCGAGCTGCGCCGGCTCGAAGTCAACCGAGTCCATCCAGCGCCACAGCAGCGAGACGTCGACCTTGTCGAAGCCCAGCGTAAACCGCTGCGAGAACTGGAATTCCGGCTGAATCGAACCCGTGAACGAGCAGTTCACGCTGTAGTAACCGACGCATTCGCGGTTGAGCGAAGCCGGATCGGCGACGTTGGCGTTATACTTCGAGCTGTGCGTCCAGTTGCCGACGAACGACCAGCTGAGGTTCGCGAAGCCGACATCGGTGTTGTAGTTCATCAACAGGTCGACACCGTCGGTGAACAGACGGCCGAGGTTGTTGGTCAGACCGAACAGGCCGGGGGTCGTCGACGGGTCACCGTCAAGGCCGCCGGTGATCGGGTTACGACGGATCGAGGTACAAGCCGGATCGGTCGCGCTCGAAGCCGACAGACCGTCGAAGCAAGCGTTGATGATATCGCCCGGCAGCGGCGTGCCAAGCACGTCGTTGACCTTGATGTTGTAATAGTCGACCGACATGTTGAAGCGCGGCAGGAAGTCCGGCTGCCAGACAAGGCCCAGCGTCCAGGTATCTGCCTTTTCAGGCTTCAGGTTCAGGTTACCGCCCACCGTGATGTTGGCCTGCGCCGCCGTCGGGTTGGTGATCGAACCGATCGTACCGGCAGGAGCACCCTGCGCGATACAGACCGCGCGCAGATTGGCGTCGGCCACCGGAGCGCCACCGGCGCAGGGGTCGATACCGAGGTTGGTCAGACCAACCGTCTGCGGCGTGAACAGTTCGCCGATGTTCGGAGCGCGAACCGCGCGGCTGTAATTGCCGCGAAGTTTCAGACCCGCACCCGGTTCCCAGCTGCCGCCAGCCTTCCACGTGGTGGCATTGTAGCCACCAGCGCCGCGGATGCTGTAATCCGAATAACGGATGCCCGCTTCGAGGGTCAGGCTCTCGAAGAAAGGCTTGTCCTCGATCAGGGGGGCCACAATTTCGGCATAGGCTTCATAGACATCGTAAGCGCCGTCGATGTCGGGAGCCGCACCGCCAGCGCCACCGAGTTCACCCGCCGTCTTGGCGAGGAGATCCGAAGACTGCTGCGCGGTGTATTTGCGATATTCGCCACCGATCGCGAAGCCGATCGGCTGGACCGCACCCGGCGACGAGAAGCCAAGATCACCCGAAATGATACCGCGGACCTGCGCAAGCGAAGTGCGGTTTGTCGAGGTGCTCTTTTCCGAGAGGTACCGCGCGGCTTCCGGCGTGATCGACCCTTCGGGGCCGAACAGATTGACCGGAACGCAATCAGCATTGCCGCTCTGACAGGTCACACCATCATCGGACAGCGACGCTTCGCGGAAACGCGACTGCAGCGTGTAGCCGTTGATGCTCTGGATATTTTCCGACTCGCCATAGGCGCCCTCGAGGCTCCAATCGAGCGTGTCGGTGATGCCGCCGCGCGCACCGACGCGATAATCGAAGAAGGTCGTCTGATAGTTGCTGATACGCGGGCCCACTTCGGGCGTACGACGGTTCAGCGTGACGGTGACTTCGCGGTAGTTGGGATCGCTCCGGCCAGTAGCCGTAGCTGCCGCTGCGCACTCGGCCGGCGTAAAGCGCGGCGTATAAGCAGCCTGGCCCGAAACCGGATCCCCGTTGGCATCGACGCCATTGACCACCGGAGCGACGTTGAACGCACAGAACTGGTTGCGCAGCGCCGCAGGCAGATTCGGGTTGTTCAGATTGATCGCAACCGAGCCACCGAACGAACCCGACGGTGCAATGATCGTCGACACGGTGTTCTTCGAGAACATGCCCCGGGTGTACACTTCCACCGCATCGGACACTTCATAATTGGCCTGGCCATAGATGTTGAAGCGCTCGAACGGCGTCTGGAAGATGTTGAACGGGTTGAAGTTGTAGGTTTGGAACGTGCCGACCGCCTGGCCAGCACCATTGACCTGACGAACGCCGCCGTTGGCAGCACCGCCGGGCGTCAGAGCGAGAACCGGCAGCGTCGCCGGGTTCGTTGCGCTGACGGGCTGGGTCGGGTCAAAGTTCGGATTCGGCACGGTGCCCGTCTGCGTATACTGCGCGAGGGTGTTCGGTACGCCGCCGGTAAGCGGACGCGTGCCCGAGAAGCGCGAGGGGACAGACGTACCCGAACCGATGAACGTGTCCGAATAGCTGTCGAGCGTGTTGTCCGAGAAACCGCGCGCACCCTGATAGACAGGGTCGGCCTGCTGATAGCCGATGCTCAGCACCGCATTGCCGCGGCCATCGTCGAAGTTCGCACCGATCGTCGCGTCAACACGGAAGATGTTGCCGTCGCCCTTTTCAGTGATCTGTTCCGACGCGGTCATTTCAAAGCCGGCAAAATCGCGCTTGGTGACGAAGTTGACGACGCCGGTGATGGCATCTGCGCCATAGGTGGTCACCGCCGCACCGGTCAGCGCGTCGACGCGTTCGATCAGGGCAAGCGGAATGTTGTTGAGGTCGACACGGCCGTTCACGTCCGACGGCGCAACGCGGTTGCCGTTGAGCAGGACGATGTTACGGGTCGAGCCGAGACCGCGAAGATCGACGTAGGACGCACCGCCGTTGCCGTTGTTCACCGCCGAACCGATATTCGGAACGACGCCGGGCAATTCGCGAAGAACTTCCTCAGCGACGTTCGACTGCTTCAGTTCGATCGCGTCCGAAGTGGTGACGTTGACGGGCGTCGACTGTTCGAGGTTGGGGTTGCGGATCAGGGTGCCGGTAACGACGATCTCCGAACCCGGCGCAGCGGCGCCTTCCTCGGCGTCCTGCGCGAAGGCAGGAACCGAAGCAAGGGCAACGCCGATAACGATCGGCGCAGCGCCAAGCTTCAGCTTGGAATAGTGGGTTTTCTTCACAGTGCAGTCCCTTGCTACTGGTGGTGGTTATACCCGGGCCCCTATTTTCGCAGCGCAAAGCCAGCGAACAGACACCCCGATAGCGTGCGGGATGATCGTTCATTCATGTCGAGTAAAGGGAATTCCCCGCGCATCACGCGGTTTCGCAAGCGATTGTGACGAATTTGCAACAACGCAAATGAGCGTTCACACACTTCGAATAATCAACGGCCTTGGCGTGTAATTAAATTACGCTTCAGATCGAAACCCGTCGATTATCGCGTCATCGGCCCCGCGAGCGTGCCCGGGTCAAGCCGCGCGTCGCGCCATTTGAGGCCCCAGTGCATATGCGGTCCCGTCGCCCGTCCCGTCGCGCCCACCGTGCCGAGCCGTTGCCCTTGCGTCACATGGTCGCCGACCTTCACATCGAGGCGCTGGCAATGGAGAAAGGCACTGGTCAGCCCCATGCCGTGATCGACGATCAGCAAATTGCCTTCCAGCGTGAAGGGCGCATCGGCCGCGAGGACGACGACCCCGTCGGCGGGCGCGAAAAAGGGCGTGCCCGCGGGCACGGCGATATCGGTGCCGCTATGATAGCTGCCCGGCTTGCCCTGATAGACGCGCTGCGAACCGAAGAAGCCTGAAAGCCTCCCCGTCGCGGGCCAGCGAAATTGCTGCCGCCAGCCGTCCGATTCGACATGGCTCGCGCGCGCGGCGGCGATCTGCGCCAGTTCGGCGGGGCGGCGGCGTTCGAACTCGGCATCGCTCGATGCACTGCCGCGATAGGGCGCGTTGATATTTTCGATCCGCCAATTCCCCGCCGCAATGCTCAGCGTCCGCGCGACCGTGCGCCCGTCGGAAAGGGTCGCTACCAGTTGCTGGCTCGCCGGCGCATCGCGATCGAAGGCGATCAGGAAAGCGCCATCGCCTGCGACCGGAACGGGTGCGCCGTCGAGCGTCAACGTGCGCGTTCCGCCCGGCACCTGGCCGATCAGCGTCCCGCCCTGGATCATGCTGCCGCGAAAGGCGAAATCGGCGGGACCGGGAAGCGGCTTCGGGACCGGGGGTGCGTTCGGCACCGAAGGCGCCACGGCCGCGGGCGCCGCTGCTGCCTTGGGCGCCGGGGGACTGTCGGCCACGGCGGGTACGCAGCCTGCGGCCGCAAGGGCCAAGGTCAGCGAAGCAATCGCTCGGGGCGCTGCCCCGCGCGCGATCATGCGCCGCGCGCCGCGTCCAGTGCGGCCTGCACCGAAATCGCCGCGGTCGCATAGGGCTCCTGCCGCGCGACCGACCAATAGCGCAGCTCGTCGAGCCCGATCGGCACCCCGCTTACCGCGCACAGCACATGGTCGCCCGGCGACAGGATGCGAAATCCGTTCGGGCCATATTGCAGGCGGGCAAGGCGGTTGCGGCTGGCGATCAACATGGCGGGGTCCATCAAATTATCCAAGATATCGGGGTCAATATAGCGACCTGCGCGATTTCGGCCACCCCTGCGACGCTCAGAACAGCTCGCCCTGTCCCCGCCCCGGCGCGGCGGGAGGCTTACGCGCGGGCTTTGGGGTCGGCGCTGCGGAAGGTGCGGGCGGCACATCGCCGTCCGCCACCGTCACCGGCACCTCGCCATCGGCGAAGGCAAGCCGCAGATGGCCCGCGCCCCGCGCGCGCACGGCGCTCGGCACGATCGCCCCCTCGGCATCGCGCACCATCGCATAGCCGCGAGCGAGCAGCGCGCGCGGATCGAGCGAGGTCAGCAGCCGTGCAAGCCCCGCCAGCTTGGCGCGATCGCGGTCCCAGGCGCGCGCCAGCAGCGCCGGACGCAGCGCCGCGCCGCGCGTCGCCAACCGCTCGCCGGCGATCGCGAGCCGGTGGCGCTGACTGCGGTCGAGCCGGTCGGCGGCGTCGTCGAGCCGCTGGCGCTGGGGGGCATAGAGCGCCTCGCGCTTCGGCAGATGCCGCGCGAGCGCGGTCAGCCGTTCGCCCGCGAGCGTGCGGTGGCGCGTTGCCGCGCCCGTCATCCGGCTGCGCCACGTCGCAAGCTGCGCGATCAGTTCAGCGCGCACCGGCACCGCCATTTCGGCGGCTGCGGTCGGCGTCGGCGCGCGCATGTCGGCGGCATAATCGGCCAGCGTCACATCGGTTTCGTGGCCGACCGCGCTGATCGTCGGGATGCGGCAATCGGCGATCGCGCGCACCACAATCTCTTCGTTGAACGCCCATAAATCCTCGATCGAACCGCCGCCGCGCGCGACGATGACAAGGTCGGGGCGCGGCACCGGTCCGCCGGGCGCGAGCGCATCGAAACCGCGCACCGCATTCGCAACCTGCGCCGCCGCGCCTTCGCCCTGCACCAGCACCGGCCACACGATCACCCGCGTCGGACAGCGATCGGCGAGGCGATGGAGAATGTCGCGAATCACCGCCCCGGTCGGCGAGGTGACGACGCCGATGACGCGCGGCAGATAGGGCAAGGGCTGTTTGCCTTCGCGGTCGAAAAGCCCTTCGGCGCCAAGCCGCGCCTTCAGCTTTTCGAACAACAGCATCAACGCGCCTTCGCCCGCTACCTCCAGGCTTTCGACGACGAGCTGATATTTGGAGCGGCCGGGATAGGTGGTGAGCTTGCCCGTCGCGATCACCTCGATGCCATCTTCGGGCCGGAAGGCGAGGCGCGCCGCCTGCCCCTTCCACATCACCATGTCGATCAGCGCGTTGTCGTCCTTGAGCGCGGCGTAGAAATGCCCCGATGCCGCACGCTTCGCGCCCGACAGCTCTCCGCGCACGCGGACGCGCGCAAAGCCGTCCTCGACCGTTCGCTTGATCGCCGCCGACAATTGCGTGACCGACAGTGCGGGTGCATTGTCGCCCGCCGTCGCCTCGGCTAACAGCCGCGCTTCGGTGCCATCGTCGGACGGAAAAGGGACGCTCATGAATATCCTGCTGGTCGGATCTGGGGGGCGCGAACATGCGCTGAGCTGGCAACTGGCACATTCGCCGAGTTGCGCCAAGCTCTATGCGGCACCCGGAAACCCCGGGATCGAAGTCTATGCCGAATGTGTGCCGATCGCCGCCGACGATGTCGACGGGCTCGTCGCCTTCGTGCGCACCCATGCGATCGATTTCGTCGTCGTCGGCCCCGAAGCACCGCTCGTCGCCGGATTGGGCGACCGGCTGCGCGCGATCGACATTCCGGTCTTTGGCCCGTCCGCCGCCGCCGCGCAGCTCGAAGGATCGAAGGGCTTTACCAAGGATCTGTGCGCGCGCGCCGCGATTCCCACCGCCGGCTATGTGCGCTGCGCCAGCGCCGAAGCCGCACTGGCCGCACTCGCCGATTTCGCCATCCCCGTCGTCATCAAGGCCGACGGGCTCGCCGCGGGCAAGGGCGTGATTATCGCCGAGACGCGCGCCGAGGCCGAAGCCGCGATCGCCGACATGTTCGCGGGCGCCTTTGGCGGCGCCGGGGCAGAGGTGGTGATCGAGGACTTCATGACCGGCGAGGAGGCGAGCTTCTTCGCGCTGTCCGACGGCACCAATGTCATCGCCTTCGGCAGCGCGCAGGATCACAAGCGCGTCGGCGACGGCGACACCGGCCCCAACACCGGCGGCATGGGCGCCTACAGCCCGGCCCCGGTATTGACCAAAACGCTCGAAGCCGAGGTGATGGACCGCATCATCCGTCCCACCGTGGCGACGCTCGCCGCCGAAGGCACGCCCTATGTGGGGGTGCTATTCGCCGGACTGATGCTGACCGGCGAAGGTCCCAAGCTGATCGAATATAATTGCCGTTTCGGCGATCCCGAATGTCAGGTGCTGATGATGCGTCTGACCGGCGATTTTGCCGCGCTGCTTCATGCCGCCGCAACCGGGCGGCTGGCCGACGTGCCCGCGCCGACCTTTACCGGCGGCTATGCGCTGACCGTCGTGATGGCGGCGAACGGCTATCCGGGCACCCCCGAAAAGGGCGGCGCGATCCGCAACATCGCCGCGGCCGAAGCGGGCGGCGTGCGCGTCTTCCATGCCGGCACCGCGCGCGCGGACGGCGCGATCGTCGCCGCGGGGGGACGCGTGCTCAATGTGACCGCGACGGGCAAGAGCGTCACCGAAGCGCAGACGCGCGCCTATGCCGCGGTCGACAAGCTCGATTTCGCGAGCGGCTTCTGCCGCCGCGACATCGGCTGGCGCGAGGTCACCCGCGAGGCGCGCTGAGCGGTGCTGGACGCGCCACCCCCGTCGGCTTAGGCTGACAGTGAAACAGGGAGATCATCATGACGTGGCTTCAGGAAAATTGGATCATCGCGGTCGTCGGACTGGTCGTCGCGGTGGTCCTGCTGTGGTGGTTGTTCGGCCGCAAGCGCCCCGACGAAGCAGCGCCGCCCGCGGCGATGCCGGCCGAGCCGAAGAAGCCGCTCGAAGCGGCGAAGCCCGACATCGTCAAAGCCGAACCAGCGCGTTTCAAACCAAAGGAAGCCGCGCCCGCGTCGTTGCCTCCGGTGCCGGCTGCACCGCCCACAGCCTCCGATATTCCGGCGGAACCCACCGTCCCGCCCGCGCCCGTCGCGCAAGCGCCCGAGCCCGAACCGACCGCGCCTCCACCGGTCGCCCCTGCCCCGCCGGCAGAAGCCGCTCCCGCCCCTGCCGCCGCCAAAGCCGACAATCTGCAATTGCTGAAAGGCGTCGGGCCGAAAATGGCGACGCTGCTCGGCGGTCTGGGCGTGACCAGCTTTGCGCAGATCGCCGCCTGGACCGACGCCGATATCGCCGCGATCGATCCGCAGCTCGGCGCGTTTCAGGGCCGCATCGCCCGCGACAATATCGTCGACCAGGCCGGCTATCTGGCGAAGGGCGACAAAGCGGGGTTCGAGGCGAAATATGGTGCCCTCGGCGGCGAGCTATAAGGCGAAAAGCCGCCCTATAGCTCAGGCCGCGGCAACCGCCCCGGCGTGACCGGCAATCGCATCGGCCAGCGTATCGACCAATCCCAGCGGCAAATCATGCCCCATGCCGGGGATGGTGAGCAATCGGGCGCCCGGAATATTGTCTGCGGTATCGCGCCCGCCCGCCAGCGGCACCAGCGGATCGCCCTCGCCATGGATCACCAGCGTCGGCGCGCTGATCGACTTCAGCATCGGCCGCCGGTCGCCATCGGCGACGATCGCCGCCATCTGGCGTGCGACGCCCTGCGGATACCAGCCACGTTCGAAATCGCTGCGCACGCGCCGCTGCAACCGCTCCTCGTCGGGCGGGTAGCCGGGGCTGCCGATCACCTTGGCGGCGCGCACCGAATAGGCGATCAGATCTTCGGGATCGCCGCTCATCGGCCGGCTGGTCAGCACCTGCATCGCTTCCTTCTGCGCGCGCGGCAGGCGGGGGTTGCCGGTCGTCGACATCACCGACGTCAGCGACAGCACGCGGTCCGGATAGCGCGCGGCGATATGCTGCGAAATCATCCCGCCCATCGACAGGCCGACGATATGCGCCCGCGCGATGCCCAGATGGTCAAGCAAGGCCACGCCGTCGGCCGCCATGTCGGCGAGCGTGTAAGCGCTCCGCACCGGCAGGCGCAGCAGCGACTTCACGAACATCCATTTGAGATTGGGGACACCGGCCGCGTCGAAGCGCGTCGACAGGCCGACGTCGCGGTTGTCGTACCGGATGGTCCGAAAACCGCGCGCGTTCAGCGCGTCGACAAATTCGTCGGGCCACAGCGTCAGCTGTCCGCCCAGCCCCATCACCAGCAGAATCACCGGCGCATCGCGTGGCCCCTTGTCTTCGAAGGTGATGCTGATCCCGTTTACCGCTGCCTGCTCTGTCGTCATGCCGTCGCCGCTCCCCGATGGTCAAACCGCCACTGTGCCGCTGCGCGCGGCGCGGTCAAGAGGGCGCCCGTCGGCGAAAGCGAAACCGGGCCGGCTTCGTCGGAACCGCGCCACGCCGGATGCGCCAGCCGGCGCGCGCGCGCGACAGAAGGACGCGCCGCGCCGCATGCGCGCAAAACGGCAGCGCAAAGATCACCAGCGACAGGCCGATGATCCATCGTCCGGTGTGCGCCGTGTCGTGACACGCGTCCACGCAGTCGGACGCCGCCACCCCGGCGCCGAAATGAATCAGCAATGTCTTCAAGGTCGAAACTGGTCCCCACGACGCGCCTCTCCGCGCGTCACCGGATCCTTTACAGGATCAGCGTTAAGCGAGCGTTGCGGCTCCCACTGCCGCTATTTACCGCGATTCGGGGCGCCCCCTATACGTCGGAAGCGCCAAAGACCAGCGAATTGCTGCGCCGCGCAGGACGAAACCCGATGCGGCCCCCGCGACAGCGGCGACCGAGGTTGCGACGCCGAGCCAGGTCAGGACCAGAAACAGCCCGGAGGCGAGCGCCGCCGCGGTGACATAGATTTCGGGCCGCATGATGATCGACGGCACCCCGGCCAATATATCGCGGATCGTCCCGCCGACGCAGCCGGTGATGACGCCCATCATCAGCGCGGGAACCGGCGCCACGCCCCAGGCGAGGGCCTTGGCCGTCCCGAACACCGCATAAGCGGCGAGCCCGACCGCATCGGCCCATTCCAGAAGCTGCCCCTGCCACCAGCGTTCGGGAGTCACCCACACGACCAGCGCAATCGCGATGCACACCGCGCCGATCGCGCCGTCCTGAACCCAGAAGACCGGCGCGCCGATCAGCAGGTCGCGCACGCTACCCCCGCCGACCCCGGTGACGAGCGCAAAGAAGCTCGCCGTCACCAGCGTCTGGCGCAGGCGCACCGCCATCAACGCGCCCGACAGCGCGAAGACCGCGATGCCGGTCAGATCGAGAAGGCGAACGAGCGTCTGGGTGTCCATGGATCGGCGATGCTTCTTCGTCCCGCAGGCCGGCACCGGTGCCGGCAACCGCTTCGTCATGCGATCATCGGCGGCGCGGCGCAACGGAAATGGGGCGACGTCGCCGCCGCCCCATGCCCTACCCCAGTGGACGGGTAACTCAGATGTGGATCGGCTTTCCGGTCACCGCCATCGCGGCTTCCTTGATTGCCTCGCTGTGCGTCGGGTGCGCGTGGCAGGTGTAGGCGATGTCTTCGGACGTCGCGCCGAATTCCATCGCCTGCGCCGCCTGCGCGATCATCGTGCCCGCCGGCACTGCGATGATCCAGACGCCCAGGACGCGGTCGCTCTTGGCATCGGCGATCACCTTCACAAAGCCGTCGGGTTCGTGGTTGGTCTTCGCACGGCTGTTGGCGAGCATCGGGAATTTGCCGACCTTGACGTCGCCCTTTTCCCCACCAGCCTTCTCGACAGCCTGCTCTTCGGTCAGGCCGACGCCGGCGATTTCGGGCCAAGTGTAGACCACCGACGGGATGACGTCGTGGTTCACGATGCCGGTCAGCCCCGCGATATTTTCAGCGCAGGCGATGCCTTCATCCTCGGCCTTGTGCGCGAGCATCGGGCCGGGAACGACATCGCCGATCGCCCAGATGCCGTCGACGGCGGTGCGGAAATCATGATCGGTCTCGATCTGACCGCGCTGGTTCGTGGTCAGCCCCGCCTTGTCGAGCGCGAGGCCGTCGGTGTTCGGACGGCGGCCGATCGAAACGAGGACGACATCGGCTTCGAGCGTTTCGGCGTTGCCTCCCGCGGCGGGCTCGAGCGTCAGCACGGCCTTCTTGCCCTTCACTTCGGCCCCGGTGACCTTGGTCTTGAGCTTGAAGTCCATGCCCTGCTTCTTGAAGATCTTGTTCGCTTCCTTGCGAACGTCGCCGTCCATCCCGGGCAGGATCTGGTCGAGAAATTCGACCACGGTGACTTTCGCGCCAAGCCGGCGCCAGACGCTACCGAGTTCGAGCCCGATCACGCCGCCGCCGATCACGACCATATGACCGGGTACCTTCGCAAGTTCGAGCGCGCCGGTCGAATCGACGATCACGCCCTTGTCGTTGTCGACCTCGACGCCCGGAAGCGGAGTCACCGACGATCCGGTGGCGATGATGATGTTCTTGGCGCGATAGGCCTTGCCCGCAACCTCGACGCTGTCCTTGCCGGTGAACTGCGCATAGCCCTTCAGCCAGTCGACCTTGTTCTTCTTGAACAGGAATTCGATGCCGCCGGTCAGGCCCTTGACCGCATCCTTGCGCTGGCCGTGCATCGCGCCAAGGTCGAGTTCGGGCGTCACCTTGATGCCCATCGCCGCCATCGCGCCGCCCGCCGCCGCCTCGAAATATTCCGACGCGTGCAGCATCGCCTTCGACGGGATGCAGCCGACGTTGAGGCAGGTGCCGCCCAGCGTTTCGCGCCCTTCGGCGCACGCGGTCTTGAGCCCGAGCTGCGCCGCGCGGATCGCCGCGACATAACCGCCGGGACCGGCACCGATGACAAGGACGTCGTAGTCGTAATCAGCCATTTGTTGTTCCTTTACCCCTCGGGGGATGGGGAGAAATCTCTTAGAGGTCGATCAAAAGCCGCGTCGGATCCTCGATCGCTTCCTTGATCGTTTTCAGGAAGGTCACCGCCTCGCGGCCGTCGACCAGCCGGTGGTCATAGCTCAGCGCCAGATACATCATCGGACGGATCACGACCTGACCGTTGATCGCGACCGGGCGGTCCTCGATGCGATGGAGGCCCAGCACGGCCGATTGCGGCGGATTGATGATCGGGGTCGACATCAGCGAGCCGAACACGCCGCCGTTCGAGATGGTGAAGGTGCCGCCGCTCATGTCGTCCATCGTCAGCGTGCCTTCCTTGGCGCGCTTGCCGAAATCGCCGATCGTCTTTTCGATGCCGGCGAAGGACAGGCTTTCGGCGTTGCGGATCACCGGCACGACAAGCCCGCTCGGACCGCTGACCGCGACCGAGATGTCCATATAATTATTATAGACGATCTCGTCGCCGTCGATACGGCCGTTGACCGCGGGAATGTCCTTGAGCGCAAGGCAGGCGGCCTTGGTAAAGAAGCCCATGAAGCCCAGGCGCACGCCATGCTTCTTTTCAAACAGATCCTTGTAGCGGCCGCGCGCCTCGATCACCGCCGTCATGTCGACGTCGTTGAATGTGGTGAGCATCGCCGCCGTATCCTGCGCCGATTTCAGGCGGCGGGCGATCGTCTGCCGCAGGCGGGTCATCTTGACCCGCTCTTCCTGACGGCCCGGCGCACCCGTTGCAGCGGGTGCGGCGGCAGGTGCCGGGGCAGCCGCGGGCGCGGGTGCCACATCGGGGGCGGCTTCGGCGGCCGCCAGCACATCTTCCTTGGTCAGGCGGCCGTCCTTGCCGGTGCCCTTGATCTTGCTCGGATCGAGGCCGTGCTCGAGGACGAGGCGGCGCACCGCGGGCGACAGGGTGACGACGGCATCCTCGCCGCCGGTCGTCGCAGGAGCGGGCGTCGCCGCTTCGGCCTTCGCCGCGGGCGCAGGCGCGGGGGCGACGGCCTTGCCGTCGCCGGCCTCGATCGTCGCAATCACCGCGCCGACATTGACGGTATCGCCGACGGCGACGACCTGTTGCCCCATCACGCCGGCGACGGGCGACGGCACTTCGACCGCGACCTTGTCGGTTTCCAGGCTGGCAATCGGCTCGTCGAGCGCGACGGCTTCGCCGGGCTGCTTCAGCCACTCGCCGATCGTCGCTTCGGTCACGCTTTCACCCAGCGTCGGGACTTTGACTTCGGTGCTCATTGATGCAGTTCCTTAGGGCTTAAGCTCTGGCTCAGGCTTTATTCTTGTTGCGACGGATTTCGGCGCGGACATTGAGGCCCAGCGCGTCGGCGACGAGCGCCGCCTGTTCGGTCTGGTGGCGGCTCATCAGGCCGGTGGCGGGCGAAGCCGCGGCAGCCCGGCCGGCGTAACGGGCGCGCATGCCCTTGTGGCCGGCGTCGATCAGCGATTCCTCGATCAGCGGCTCGACGAAGAACCAGGCGCCGTTGTTGCGCGGCTCTTCCTGCGCCCAAACGACCTCTTCCAGATTCTTCATCTTCTTCAGGCGGACGGCCAGCGCCTCGCCCGGGAAGGGATAAATCTGTTCGATGCGGATCACCGTCGTGTCGTCGAGCCCGGCGGCGTCGCGCGCCTCCATCAGGTCGTAACCGACCTTGCCCGAACACAGGACGACACGCTTGACCTTCGCATCTTCCGGCGGGGTGCGGTCCGACATGATGCGGCGGAAATGCGCTTCGCCGATGAAGTCCGAGCGCTGCGACACGGCCAGCTTGTGGCGGAGCAGCGACTTGGGCGTCATGATGATGAGCGGCTTGCGGAAGGGGCGCAGCATCTGGCGGCGCAGGACGTGGAAATAGTTCGACGGGGTCGAAATATTGCACACCTGGATGTTGTCGCCGGCGCAAAGCTGAAGGAAGCGTTCGAGACGCGCCGAGCTATGCTCGGGCCCCTGCCCTTCATAGCCGTGCGGCAGCAGCAGCACGAGGCCGTTGGCGCGCA
This sequence comes from Sphingopyxis sp. A083, assembly GCF_001468495.1. Lineage (NCBI taxonomy): Bacteria > Pseudomonadati > Pseudomonadota > Alphaproteobacteria > Sphingomonadales > Sphingopyxidaceae > Sphingopyxis > Sphingopyxis sp. A083. The sequence continues at coordinate 93,904 of NZ_LNSK01000009.1, forward strand.
GCCATTTGGCTTCGCCCGCCGCGATGAACTGGTCGATCATGATCTGCGCGCCGTTGGCGAAGTCGCCGAACTGCGCTTCCCACAGCACGAGGCTCTTCGGATCGGCCATCGCATAGCCATATTCGAAGCCGAGCACGCCATATTCGGACAGCGGGCTGTCGAGCACCTCGAACCGGCCGTGCGGCACGGTGGTCAGCGGGATATATTTATGCTCGTCCTTCTGGTCGACCCAGACGGCGTGACGCTGGCTGAACGTGCCGCGGCCCGAATCCTGTCCCGAGAGGCGCACCTGATAGCCTTCGCTGAGCAGCGTGCCGAAGGCGAGGCTTTCGGCGGTGGCCCAATCGAACACCTCGGCATCGTCCTTGTTCGCGAACATCGCGGCGCGGGCGTCGATCACGCGGCGCAGCGTCTTGTGCACCTCCAGATCGTCAGGGATCGTCGTCATCGTGCGGCCGATGGCGTCGAACAGCTTTTCCGATACGCCCGTCGAAATGTTGCGCCGGGCATTTTCGGGGTCGGCGGGCGCGTGCAAGCCCGACCAGCGACCGGCGAACCAGTCGGCCTTGTTCGACTTGTAGGTCTTCGACGCTTCGAATTCGTCTTCGAGCCGCGCGACGAACTCGGCGCGGTGCGCTTCGGCATCGCCAGCCGAAACGACGCCCTCTGCCTCCAGCCGCGTGGCATAGAGGTCCGACACGGGCGGATGCTTGCGGATGATCGCGTACATCAGCGGCTGGGTAAAGCTCGGCTCGTCGCCTTCATTGTGGCCGAAGCGGCGATAGCACCACATGTCGATGACGATGTCGCGCTTGAACTGCTGGCGGAAGTCGATCGCCAGCTTGCACGCGAAGGTCACGGCTTCGGGATCGTCGCCGTTGACGTGCAGGATCGGCGCCATCACGCCCTTTGCCACGTCGGACGGATAGGGCGACGAGCGTGCGAACTGCGGGCTGGTCGTGAAGCCGATCTGGTTGTTGACGATGAAGTGAATGCAGCCGCCAGTATTGTAGCCGCGAATGCCCGAAAAGCCGAGGCATTCCCACACGATCCCCTGCCCCGCAAAGGCGGCGTCGCCGTGGATCAGCACCGGCAGCACCTGGCTATGTTCGGCCAGATCGTCGCGCATCACCTGCTGCGCGCGCACCTTGCCCAGCACGACGGGATCGACCGCTTCGAGGTGCGACGGGTTCGGGACCAGCGACATATGGACCGACACGCCGTCGAACTCGCGATCGGTCGAGGTGCCCAGGTGATATTTGACGTCGCCCGAACCGCCGACATCTTCGGGGTTCGCGGTACCGCCCTGAAATTCGTGGAAGATGACCTTGTACGGTTTCGCCAGCACATTGGCGAGGACGTTCAGACGGCCGCGATGGGCCATGCCATAGACGATTTCCTTCACCCCATATTGGCCGCCATATTTGATGATCGCCTCGAGTGCAGGGATCATCGATTCGCCGCCGTCGAGCCCGAAACGCTTCGTGCCGACATATTTGCGCGCGAGGAATTTCTCCCATTCCTCGGCCTCGATCACCTTGTTGAGGATCGCCTTCTTGCCGTTGGCGGTGAAGTCGATCGACTTGTCGGCGCCTTCCATCCGCTCCTGAAGGAAGCGGCGCTCCTCGACATCGGCGATGTGCATATATTCAAGGCCGACGTGCCCGCAGTAATTGGCCTGCAGGATCGACACCACCTCGCGAATCGTCGCCTTCTCGAGCCCCAGCGTGCCGCCGAGGAAAATCGGTCGGTCCTGGTCGGCCCCGACGAAGCCGTGATATTCGGGCGTCAGATCGGCCGGCAATTCGCGGTGGGTCAGGCCCAGCGGATCGAGCGTCGCGGCAAGGTGCCCGCGCACGCGATAGGTGCGGATCAGCATCATCGCGCGGATCGAATCGTCGGCAGCGCGCTCGACTTCGGCGTTAGAGAGCGGGGCCCCCGCCTTCGCCGCGGCCGCCTTGACCGCGACCTGCATCTGCTGCGGGTCGAGCGCGGCGGTCAGATCATCGCTGTCGATCAGCGGCCAGTTCTTCGGCGCCCAGCTCGGGCCGGCCTGGACTTCATCGACGTCGAAGCTTTGTCGTTCGAGGTTCATCTGCGATTCCACGGGGAGGAAGGGATGGGATATTCGGGGAAGGGAAGCCCGCCGGCATCAGGCGCCGGCGGGCCGTCCGATCAGACGCGTTCCTTCAGCACTTCGGCAAGCGTCGTGCCGAGTTCCGACGGGCTGGCCGACACGGTGATGCCGGCGGCTTCCATCGCCGCAATCTTGCTTTCGGCATCGCCCTTGCCGCCCGACACGATCGCGCCGGCGTGGCCCATGCGGCGGCCCGGCGGCGCGGTGCGGCCCGCGATGAAACCGACCATCGGCTTCTTGCGGCCGCGCTTGGCTTCGTCGATCAGGAACTGCGCCGCCTGCTCCTCGGCATCGCCGCCGATTTCGCCGATCATGATGATCGACTTGGTCGCTTCGTCGGCGAGGAAGAGTTCGAGCACGTCGATGAAGTTGGTGCCGTTGACAGGGTCGCCGCCGATACCGACCGCGGTGGTCTGGCCCAGGCCGGCGTTGGTGGTCTGGAACACCGCTTCATAGGTCAGCGTGCCCGAGCGCGAGACGACGCCGACGCTGCCCTTTTTGAAGATGCTGCCCGGCATGATGCCGATCTTGCATTCGTCGGGGGTCAGCACGCCGGGGCAGTTCGGGCCGATCAGCCGCGACTTCGAACCCGACAGCGCGCGCTTCACCTTGACCATGTCGAGCACCGGAATGCCTTCGGTGATCGCAACGATCAGCTCAATCTCGGCATCGATCGCCTCGAGGATCGAATCGGCCGCGAACGGCGGCGGCACATAGATGACCGACGCACTCGCCCCGGTCGTCGCCTTCGCTTCGGCGACGGTGTCGAACATCGGCAGACCGATGTGCGTCGTGCCGCCCTTGCCCGGCGTCACGCCGCCGACCATCTGCGTACCATAGGCAAGCGCCTGTTCGGTGTGGAAAGTGCCGGTGGCACCGGTCATCCCTTGCGTGATGACTTTGGTATTCTTGTCGATGAGGATAGACATATTCTAAGTCTCCCGGGGAGAGTCGGCCCGCCCGGCCTGCTTGACCGAGCGGGCCAGAAAAGATTCAGGCGAGGCTGGGATCCAGATTCTTGCACGCGTCGAGCAGTTCCTTGACCGCATCGACCGACACTTGCAGGCCCGCCTTGTCTTCGGCATCGAGTTCGATCTCGACGATCTTTTCGACGCCGCCCGCACCGATCATCACCGGCACGCCGACATACAGGCCATCGACGCCATACTGGCCATCGACATAGGCGGCGCAGGGCAGGATGCGCTTCTGGTCTCCCAGATAGGCTTCGGCCATCGCGATGCCCGAGGCTGCGGGAGCGTAGAAGGCCGAACCGGTGCCGAGCAGCGCGACGATTTCGCCGCCGCCGCCGCGCGTGCGCTTGACGATCGCGTCGATCTTGTCCTGCGACGACAGGCCCATCTTCACAAGGTCGGGGACGGGGATGCCGTTGACCGTCGAGTAACGAACGACGGGGACCATCGTGTCGCCATGGCCGCCGAGGACGAAGGTGTTCACATCCTTCACTGATACGTCGAATTCGTCGGCGATGAAGTGGCTGAAACGCGCCGAGTCGAGCACGCCCGCCATGCCGACGACCTTGTTGTGCGGAAGCCCTGAGAATTCGCGGAGCGCCCACACCATCGCGTCGAGCGGGTTGGTGATGCAGATGACGAAAGCGTCGGGGGCGTTCGCCTTGATGCCTTCGCCCACCGCCTTCATGACCTTGAGGTTGATGCCGAGCAAATCGTCGCGGCTCATGCCCGGCTTGCGGGCGACGCCGGCGGTGACGATGATGACGTCGGCGCCTGCAATGTCGGCATAATCGTTCGAGCCGGTGATCTTTGCGTCGAAGCCGGCGATCGGGCCGACCTGCGACAGGTCGAGCGCCTTGCCCTGCGGCACGCCTTCGACGACGTCGAACAGGACGACGTCGCCCAGTTCCTTCTGCGCGGCGAGCAGCGCCAGCGTCCCGCCGATATTCCCGGCTCCGATCAAAGCGATCTTCTTGCGTCCCATGGCGCGCGGCACTCCCTTCCTGGCAAAGCCCGGCAGTGATTTCCAGACCGGCGGGGCCACGGGCCAAAGCCGCCTGCCGATCCCAAAGACTCGCGACGCCCTACGCCGATTCCGTTAACGAAACAACCGCGAAAAGGACGAAAAACCGCGTTTTTATGCAAATAGTTCGCAATAGCGTTATTGCAAGATCGGGCACGATTCAGACCCTGAGCGCGGACGATCCTAAGCGAGTCATACCGGCCGCGTGAACATCGCTTGCGCCGGCCGGCCACAGGCGTAAGACAGGCGGTGGCGATCTTGGGGCGTCGCCAGGCGGGGCCGTGCGCCCTGCGCCTGCAAAAGGATCGACGCCACCATGACCAAGAGAGCTTTTGTCCCTGCGCTGTCCTGCGCCATCTTCCTGACCGCCGCCACAACGCCGCCCGCCCATGCCGGCGAAAAGACATGGAACGAAGCGGGATCGATCACGCGCGACGCCTTGGTGATCGCCGCGTTCGGCGTTCCGCTTGCCCAGAGCGACTGGGACGGAACGCTGCAAGCCGGCGGCAGCCTCGTCGTCGCCGCAGGCGTGACCGCCGGTCTGAAGCAGGCCTTTCCCGAGCGACGCCCCGACGGCAGCGACAACAAGGGCTTCCCCTCGGGCCATACATCGGTTTCCTTTGCAGCGGCGGCGACGCTGCAAAACCGTTATGGCTGGAAAGTGGGTCTCCCCGCGCAGGCGCTTGCCGCCTTCGTCGGATTGAGCCGCGTCGAAGCCCGAAAACATCATGTCCATGATGTGCTGGTCGGCGCCGCGATCGGCGAGGCATCGGGCTTTCTGATCACGCGCCGCGCGAGCGGTCGGGTCCAGGTCTTTCCGTGGGCCGATGCCGGGGGCGGGGGCGTCGCGATGACGATGCGCTTCTGAACGATCGCTGCGGGACGGCCACAGCCGCCGCTTAACGCTTCGTTACGCCGATGTTGATAGCGCGGGCGGGTGACGCGCGCGATCATCAGCTTCGATACCGAATTGTCCGCCGGGCTTCATCGCCGCGGCGCGAGCGCGCGCGCCAATTTCGAAAGCTCGGTCCTCGGGCGCTGCCGCGACGGCGATTTCGGCATCCATTTCCAGATGGATATGCTCGACCGTTTCGGCCTGAAGGGCGTCTATTTCGTCGACCCCATGCCCGCGCTCGTCCACGGCCCCGCAATCATCGATGCGATCGTCGGTCCGATCCTGGCGCGCGGGCATGAAGTGCAACTGCACCTCCATACCGAATGGCTGGAGTTTGCGCGGTTCAATCCGGTCGGCAAGCTGCGCGGCCGCAATATTGGCGATTTCCCGTTCGCGGCGCAAAAGAAGCTGATCGCGCTCGCCCGCGACATTTTGACGGGCGCCGGGGCGCCGCGGCCGACCGCGTTTCGCGCGGGCAACTTCGGCGCCAACGACGACACGCTGCGCGCCCTCGCCGCGCTGGGTTTCCGCTTCGACAGCAGCTTCAACGCCGCCTGGCAGGGACTGGGATGCGACATCACGCTCGATCCGGCCAATCTGGGCATGCGCGTCCATCATGGCATTTGCGAAGTGCCGGTCAGCGGCCTGCGCGACCGCGCGAACAGCTTCCGCCCCGCGCAGCTATGCGCCATGTCCGAAGAGGAAATGCGCGACGCGCTCGATCATTCGGCGGCGAGCGGCGCGATCCAGTTTTCGGCCTTCAGCCACAGTTTCGAATTGCTCAGCCGCGACCGTCAGGTTCCGAACGGGCTCGCGATCGCGCGGATGGAGGCGCTGTGCCGGGCAGTCGCCGACGATCCGCGAGTCAGCAGCGGGGGCTTTGCAACCCTGCCCGCGCCGCCGACCCGCCCCGGCCGCATCCCGGCCGCTGCTCCCAAGCCGCTCCGCACGCTGCGGCGCGTCGCAGAGCAGACGGTCGGACATATCGCGCACGAAATCCGCTATGTCCGCGATGTCGTCGCCCTGACGATCAACTCGTCACGGTGGGGCAAAGTGCTATGCGGCGTCATCCTGGCCGTGGCCTAGCGCCAGATATTCGCCGGACTGCATTTCGGCGAGGCGGCTCGCGGTGCGCTCGAACTCGAAGGCGCCGTCGCCGGCCACATAGAGCGCATCGGGCTCGGCCGCAGCGCTGGCGAGCAGCTTGACCTTATATTCGTAGAGCGCGTCGATCAGCGTCACGAAGCGCGCGGCCTCGTTGCGGTTCTCGGGCCCCATCCGCGGGATGCCGACGATGATTACCGTGTGAAAATGCCGCGCGACGGCCAGATAGTCCGATGCGCCGCGCGCCTCCGCGCACAGGCGCTTGAACGAAAAGACCGCCACGCCCTTCAGCGCCTTGGGTACATGTAGCGTCCGCCCGCCGCCGACGTCCAGATCGAGCGAGGGCACATGCGCGCGGTCCTCGGGCGGATAATCGGTCAGGCGAAAGAAGGCCGCCGACAGCGCCTCGGTCGCCGCCGCGTCGGCTGGCACGAACCAGCGCTTGCCGTCGCCGAGCCGGTGGCGCCGGTAATCGGTCGGGCCGTTAAGGCCCATCACATCGAGCCGTTCCTCGATCAGTGCGATAAAGGGCAGGAAATGCTCGCGGTTGAGGCCGTCCTTGTAGAGATCCGCGGGCGGACGGTTCGACGTCGCGACCACCGTCACCCCATGCGCGATCAACGCGGTAAACAGGCGCGAGAGGATCATCGCATCGGCGCTATTGTTCACCACCATTTCGTCGAAGGCGAGGCAGCGGACATTTTCGACCAGAGAGGCCGCAACCTGCGGGATCGGATCGCCGCTCTCGCTCTTGCGCACCTCGCGCATCCGCGCGTGGACGTCGAGCATGAAGGCGTGGAAATGGACGCGCCTTTTGCGCTGGATGGCCAGATGGTCGTAAAACAGGTCCATCAGCATCGACTTGCCGCGGCCGACGGCGCCCCACAGATAGACGCCGCGCGGCGCGTCGGGTTTGCGCCCGGCGATCCGCCACAAGATGCTGCCGCGCGGCGGCGCCGCCTGCAGATCGGATTGCAGCGCGGCGAGGCGTTCTGCCGCCGCCCGCTGTTCGGCGTCGGGCTTCAGCTCGCCCGCAGCGACCAGCGCGTCATAGGCGGCAAGCAATCCTGTCACTTGCGGCTTGCCTTGCGGATCGTCCCCGCAAAGCTCAGCACGATATGCTCGTCGTCCGGTCCCTGAACGACCAGCCCGCGCAGGAAGATCAGCCGCCCCGTCTCGCGCACTTGCTCGACCACCGCATCGAGCGGTTCGTCGAGGCGGCCGCCGCCGACGAACTGCGTCGACAGGTCGAGCGTCACCGAATGGCCGGCCTCGAGCGATCCGAACTGGTGCGAGGCGGCGAAGAGAGCAATGTCGACCAGCGCCAGCGTTACCGCGCCATGGACATTGTCGCCCAGATTGCTGTGTTTGCGCGTCGGCAGCATCCGCACGCGAGCGCGCGGCCGACCGTCCTCGGTCGGGCTTTCGAGGCGCACCGACAGCGGTTCGATAAAGGCGTTGAACCGGCTCGCGTCCTTGAGGTTCCAGCTGATCCAGCCGCCCTCCAGCGCCTCGGCACTGAAATGATCCGCGCGCTTGGGGTCCTCTATTCCGTCGTTCATGCCGTGCAATATCCGTCCAGTTTCCCCGAGCGTATCTGCTCGGCATAATAAATCGCCATCGCCTCGGCGCGCGAGGGGTCGGGGCCGATCCAGCGCGCCGCGTCCTTCAGCCAGCCGCCCGAACAGGCCTCAAGCGCGCCCTGCCCCTGCGCGCAAGCGATAAAATCGGTGAAGGCGCGTTTCCATCGGCCGAACTCGGCGATGCCCATGACCGGGCCGTGTCCGGGGACGACCTGGCGGGCGCCCGACGCCGCGACGTCGCCCAACGCTTTCAACCAGCCGTCGGGACAGGCGGTGTCGAGGAAGGGCACCGGCACGGTAACGAGGTCGCCAACTATCGCGCGCTTCTCGGCGGCATCGTAAATCCACAGGTCGCGCTCGGTGACCGCGTTGTGCGCGACGCGCAGCGAGAGCGGGCGCCCGGCGATCGTCATATCGCGCGATTCGTCGACGATCACGTCGGGCCGCAGCTCGGCGCCGCGCGCGATGGTCGCGAGGTCGCCCTCGATGTCCGCCCGCGCGCCGACCGGAATATTGCCCTCGGCGATCGCCTTGCGATATGTGTCGGCCGTCCGGGCGAGGAAGCCCGCCAGCGCCCCGTCGATCGCCGAGGTGCCATAGACCTTGATCCCGGGAAATGCAGCCTTCAGCGCCGGGTTGCCGCTTACATGATCGAGATGCCAATGGGTGTTGACGATCGCGACGGGCGTCATGCCGATCCCGCTCAACCCCTGCTTGACCGCGATGACATGGTCGGCGTGCCGTCCGGTGTCGATCACGAAGGCGCCTTCGGGCCCATAGAGGATCAGACTGTTGCCGTCGGGCTGGCTGAAGGGGTTGAAGTTGCCGCCGATCAGGAAGGTCGCACCGCCGATGCCATGCGCATAGGTGCGCGGCATTTCGGCATATTCGACCTTCGGATTAGCAGCGCAGCCGGCCAGCGCCAGCGCGACCAGCGCCGGCAGCCAGCGCTGCATCAAACCTGCCGCTCGGCTTCCAGCTTCTTGATCTCGGCGATCGCGCGTGCGGGGCTCAGCCCCTTGGGGCACGCGTTGGCGCAATTCATGATCGTGTGGCAGCGATAGAGGCGGAACGGATCTTCGAGATCGTCGAGCCGTTCGCCGGTATATTCGTCGCGGCTGTCGGCGAGCCAGCGATAGGCCTGAAGCAGGATCGCGGGCCCAAGGAACTTGTCGCTGTTCCACCAATAGCTGGGGCAGCTCGTCGAACAGCAGGCGCACAGGATGCACTCGTAAAGGCCGTCGAGCTTCTCGCGCTCTTCAGGCGACTGAAGCCGCTCCTTGCCGCTGGGCGTCGTCGACTTGGTCTTCAGCCACGGCTCGATCGAGGCATATTGCGCATAGAAATGGGTGAAATCGGGGACGAGGTCCTTGATGACCTCCATATGCGGCAGCGGCGTGATCTGGATGTCGCCCTTCAGATCCTCGATCGCGGTGGTGCAGGCGAGGCCGTTCTTGCCGTTCATGTTCATCGAACAGCTGCCGCAAATGCCTTCGCGGCACGAACGGCGGAAGGTCAGCGTCGAATCCTGCTCGCTCTTCATCTTGATGAGGGCATCGAGCACCATCGGGCCGCATTTGTCGGTGTCGATCTCGAACGTGTCGAAATGCGGGTTCTGGCCGCTGTCGGGATTGTAGCGATAGACCTTGAATTTTTTGACGTTGCTCGCGCCCTCGGCCTTGTGGACCGTGCCGCCCTTCTGGACGCGGCTGTTCTTGGGCAGACGAAATTCGGCCATATCGCGGGCTCCCTATGCAATCGCGGGCTGCGTAGCCCCATTGAACCGCCGCGACAAGGGGGTGTGCGGCGGCGCACGCGCGAAAGCGGTGGCAGCACGCCCTGCGAGCGGCTAGGCCCGATGGCGATGAGCGACGCCGCCGCCTCCTTTCGCCTTGCCGTCTATGATCTCGACCGCACCGTGCTGCGGACGCCGACGTTCACGCTCTTCCTTCTGTGGGCGGCCGCGCGCAGCGCGCCATGGCGCCTTCTGCTAGCGCCCGTTTTCCTCGGGCTGCTCGCGGGGCATGCGCTGGGCCTCTACAGCCGCGATGCGTTGAAGCCCGCGGCGATCGGATTGATGCTCGGGCGGCGGGTGCCGGCGGAGCGAATGGCGCATCTGGCTGCGGACTTTACCGCCTGGCGCGTTCCCGCCGACGTTCAACCGGGGGCCAGAGCGGCGATCGCCCGCGACCGCGCCGCCGGCTATCATTTACTGCTGGCAACCGCGGCCCCCGAATTCTACGCCGCTGCCTTGGCCGAGGCGCTGGGCTTCGATGCCTGCATCGCCACCCGGCATCGGCGCGCCGCCGACGGAAGCTGGCTCGCGGCGCTCGACGGCACCAATTGCTATGGGCCGGAAAAGGCGCGCCGCGTCGCCGAATGGCTTGCCGCCGACCCGCAACGCGCCGCGCACCATATGCGCGCCTATTCGGATCATGCGAGCGACGCCCCCTTGTTCGCGCTCGCCGACGAAGCCTTTGCGATCGGGCGTGGCGGCCGCATTGCCAAAGCGGCACGCGACAACGGCTGGACGCTGACGGATTTCGGGACGGGCTAGCGCCCCTCGACGAAGGCCTCCAGCGCCGCGGCGCCCCGCGCAACCGACGTCTCGCCCGCCCGGTGGTCCATCGTGTAGGCGAACAACCGATCCTGCTCGGCGCGGTGCAGCGCGGCACTTTCGCGCCAGTGCGGAATCCGCTCGGCAAGCTCAGCGGGGCCGTACAAGACCTCCCCGTTGCGCCAGAATTCATAGCGCTCGGCCACGCCGTCGGCGGGCTTGCCGTTCGGATCGAGAAAATAACAGGCGCCGCGGTGCAGCAGAAACTCGTAAACCTGGCTGCTCACATCGCCGATGTAGACGTCGGCCGCCATCGTGTAGCTCATGTCGAAGAGATTGGGGCCGTCGACGTCGATCAGGATATTGTCGGCGGCGCGGAAGCGGTCGGCGATGTCCGGCCGGAGCTTGGCGGTCCGATATTCGAGCGAATAGTGCAGCCGCTTGCGGAACAGCATCACATGCGGCGCGACGATCAGATTATAGTCGCGATGCGCGAGGAAAAAATCCATCACCGCCTCGCCCATGCCGTACCAGGACGACAGGTGCGGATCGAAGTGCGGATTATAGAGAAAGACCGGGCGATCATTGTCGAAGAAGCGCTTGCGCACCGCCGGATCGATCGTGTCGAATTTGGGATAGCCGATGACGCGGCATTTGTCGGCGGTGGTGATGCCGTGGCGCACCATTTCGTCGACCAGCTTCGGTCCGCTGAGCAGCATCAGGTCGAACTGCGCGAGTTCGGGGTGATAGGCGACATTCCGGTCGCCCGATCCGTGCGGCACATAGGCAAAGCGCGGCCCCGCCGCCCCCAATCGGCGGCGGACGCGCAGACAGGTGCGTTCGGTCGATACCACCAGGTCGACGCCGCGGAACAGATCGAGATGCCGGTAAAGACGCGCGACGCGCAGCACCGGCGCCACCTTGTTGATCGGCGCCAGCAACCGCTGCTCCGCCGTCGGCAGGTCGAGCATCCGCCATTCGATACGGTCGTGCGCCGCCGCCGGAATGATCTCGGCCACCTTGTGCCGGATCGCCTCGACGCCGCAGGCGACGACGACCTGAACCGTCGGCGCGTGCAGCGCGAGTTCGCCCGCTATGCCTGCGATATGCGCCGCCTGATGCGCCGCATCATGGTTGAACAGGAACAAGATACGCTTCGTCATGACGGCATCCGGCTTTCGCGAAGGATCAGGAAGCTGGCGCTGAACAGCAGCAGCAAGGTCACGGTTTCGGCCAGCACCTTGGACCAGGCGGCGCCGATCGCGCCCATCGTCGGCAGCATCAGATAAATGGCGGCGATCAGCGTGGCGGTGCCCGCCAGCCTGATGCCGATGATCAGGCGCGATCGTCCCGCCGCCATCAGCATCGGTTCGCAGCTGACCGTCGCCATTTGCAGGCAGGCCGCGAGGCCGAGAACGAGCAGGAACGGATAGGCGCCCAGAAACGCCGGACCCGACATGAGCAGCAGCAGCGGCTTGCCGAGCAGCACGATCGCGGGCGCGAGCAAAAGAAACAGGCCGAGCGCGATCAGCGTCAACCGGACATAGAGCGACGCCACGCCGCGCAGCCCGTGTTTGACGTAGATATTCGTCATCTCGGTGTAACTGGCGAGGCCGATGAAGCCGGCCATGATCGTGATCGACTGGGTCAATTGATGCGCAAGGCGATAGATGCCTGCTTCGGTAGCGCCCGCGAAGGAGCCGACCAGCAAGACCGGCAGTTGCTGCGCCACCGTATAGGCCATGGTTCCGAAATTGGATGCGACCATCAATTCGGGAAGACCCTTGTTCTCGCGCCACACGCGCCACCAATGCCGGCCGTCGGGTCGGCCATAAGCGCGGCGGCACGACCGGTTGGCGAGCCACCAGAAGACGAGCGTGCTCGCCATCTCCGAACCCGCCCACACGATCAGGAAAATCTCGAGCGACGGGTGCGTGAAAAAGGCGACAACGGCACCCAGCGTCTTCAGCGTGGGCACCACCGCTTCGGCGAGGAAGGTTTGCGAAAATTCGGAGTGAAGCCGCAATATCCCGCGCGGCACATTGCGGATCGACAGCATGAACAGCACGACATAGGCGAACGCCGTCCAGACGAGTTCGGCCGGCATGCCCAGCAACCCTCGCCCCAGCCAGAGGATCATCGCCGCCGCGCCAATGCCGAGCAGCGCCATCGCCAGATCGACCGCGGTGCAAAAGCGGATGAGGCGCGCCAGGGCCGGATGATCGCCGCTGTGGATATGTTCCTGGCCATATTTGACCAGCACCTGCCAGATGTTAAAATTGAGGATCGCCTGCAGCACCAGCGTCGAACTGAGGATCAGGGCAAAGGAGCCATAGGCGGCCGGCCCCAGACCGCGCGTGACGATCGCAAGATAGAAGAGGCTGAGGATCGCGCCATAACCCTTGCCCCCGAGAATCCAGCTCAGGTGGGTCATGATGCGCCGGAAAGGCCGCTGATCGCCCGTGTCGGCAGCCGGTGCGCCGAGGCGCCGTACCGCCGCAATACCCTTATCGATCCAGGTGCGATAGAAGGGGGGCCGGCGGTCGGCCGGGGGTGGAGCGGGTTCCATGCGCGCGGCCTATATCGCCTTTGGCGTCGTTTTCCATCCATTTGCACAGCCAAATCGACGGAAAAACGACTTCCCTTTCGCCCAGCTGATCTAGTAACGCGGGGCGGGGCAGAGGCGTTCGGGAATTGAAACGGGAATGCGCGTGGGTCTGTCCGCACAGGTGGAAGGGGGAACCGCAGGCGGTGCGCCTTGCAGCGAGCCCCCGTGGCTGAGCATCCTGATCCCCGTCTATAATGTCGAGCCTTATCTGCGCGATTGCCTCGCGTCGCTGTTGCCGCAGCTTCCGCCGCACGGGGTAGAAGTGATTCTGCTCGACGACGCGTCGACCGATGGCTCGCTCGGGCTATGCAGCGAAATCTGCCCGCAGTCGCACCCGCAAGTCCGGCTTATGCGCCATGCCAGCAACGCGGGACTGAGCGCGGCGCGCAATACGATGCTCGACGCGGCGCGGGGCGACTATATCTGGTTCGTCGATTCCGACGATGAAGTCCTGCCGGGTGCGATCGCCAGGCTCCGGGCTATCGTCGAGCGCCATGCGCCCGATCTTGTCCTTTGCGATTACGAGCGCGGCGGCCGGCATCTCAGCAGCTTTTCCGGCCCGGCCGGTCAACCCAGCGACGACCGCGAGGCGTTGCTGCAGGGCGTTTTTGCGCGTCGGCGGCTGCACAGTTGGAGCAAGATTGCGCGCCGTTCGCTCTGGAACGAGGACTTGCGTTTTCCCGCCGGGCGATGCTTCGAAGATATTGCGACGACGCCGTGGCTGCTGCTTCGTGCCCGGACCCATTATCACGCGGCCGAGGCCTGGGTGCGCTATCGCGACCGTCCCGACAGCATCATGGGGGCGCTGCGCCGGTCGCGGGGACGCTTCGACGATTGCCGGAACGACGATCTGGCAATGAGCCTGGCCGGCTTCGACGCGGCGACGCGCGAGGCGCTCCCCGCCATGAGCGACGTCACCCGACACCATATCGCGCATTTCTGGGCGAAGGAGTTCACCAAAATCTGCTGGCGGCTGCTGTCGAGCAGCGCCTTTCGCATGCCCTGGCGCGACCTGCGCCGCAAGCTCGCCCGCTACCGCGGCCTGATGGACGCCGAATCGCCGATCGCTTTTGCGGCGCTCGCGCGCCTTTACCGAAGCCGCGGGCGCTTGCCGCGCGCGGCGATACTCTCAGCCTGCCTGTGGTTGGCACAAGCGGACGATGCCGGGTGAACGACGACGCGGCGGACAGCAAAGAGCCGTGGCTCAGCATTCTCATGCCGGTCTTCAACGTCGCGCCCTATCTGACCGAGACGCTTGCCTCGATCGTCGCGCAGCTTCCGGCGGCGGGAGTGGAACTGCTGCTTCTGGACGATCGGTCGACCGACGGATCGGACGCCATCGGCGCGCGGATCTGTGCTGAGATCGGCCCCGCGGCAAGCTTGCATCGGCAGGCAGAAAACGGCGGCGTCGCCGCAGCACGCAATCGCCTGCTCGACTTGGCGAGGGGCGATTATGTCTGGTTCATCGATGCCGACGACCTGCTGCTTCCTGGCGCGATCGCCGCGCTGCACGCGATCGTCATGCGCGATGCGCCCGATCTGGTCCTTTGCGATTATCGCAAGCGGGGCCGCGACGAGGCGGCTTTCACGGGAACTGCGCGCCGCATCGTGACCGACCGCGAAGCGTTGCTTCACGGCCTGTTCGCTCGCCGCCGGATGCATTTATGGACCAAGATCGCGCGCCGCAACCTATGGCATGATCTTCGCTTTCCGCCCCTCGCCTGCTTTGAGGATATGGCAGTCGTCCCGCATCTGTTCTTGACGGTGCGCAGTCATTATTACGAGCCCGCGCCGTGGATCGACTACCGTGTGCGGGAGGGCAGCCTGACCGGGCTCGCGACCCGCACGGCAGGACATTTCGACACGGCTGGCAATGACGCGCTGACAGCGGTCCTGGCGGACATCATGGCGGCGGTGACGGCCGGTCTGCCCGCCATGCACGATGACATGCGCTACTGCCTCGCCCAATTTTGCGCGAAGGAATATACGAAAATCGGCTGGCGTCTCGTCAGCACGCGCGCCGGCCGGATGCCGTGGCAGGCGCTGCGCCGCGAGCTGCGACGCTACCGCGATCTCACCGAGGCGGCGTCGCCGCTGCCTTTTGTGGCGCTGCTCCGCACGCACCGACAGCATCGAAAATTCGGGCGCTGGTTCGTTCTGGCGCTTTTTGTGCGTCTGGCAGCTTAGGAGCCCGGCCCTAGCCGCGCCGGGCCAGAATGCGCTCGATCAGCGTCACGTCCGACGGCTTGTCGGCGTCGATACAGGCTTCGGCGTCGGACATCGGCACCACGCGCGCGGCGAGGCCGAAGCGGCGTCCGGCGCGGGCGACGCCGCCCTGGATCGTGAACAGTCGCAGCAATGCGCCCGCAAGCAGCCACGGTCCGAAGGCGGCAACGATCTTCAGCCCCTTCTTGCGGTCGCGTTCGATCCGTCCCCAAAAGTCGAGCAGCGGCAGCACGCGCTGCCCGCGCAGCCGAAAGAGATTGGCGCCCGACCACCAGCCGCGACGAAATTTGAGCCAGGTCCGCCGCGATTCGGGGTAGCGCGCGAACAGCACGCGCCGCTCGACCATCGCAACTGCGACATCGCTGCCCGCTGCGCCGGCGAGGAATTCGGCGATCATCGCGGGCGTCAGCAGCACATTGTCGGCCGTCGTCACCAGCACCGGCGCGTCGCCTTCGGGCAGTGCAGCAGCGAGCGAAGCGCTGATCCCCTGTCCCGAATCGGCAAAGTGCAGGTCGGGCACGGCCGCCAACATGGGCTCGCGCGCCAGTTCGGCGCTGTTCTGCGCAAGCACCCGGATCGCGCCCACCTCGGGCGCGGCACGCAGCGCGGCGATGACATGAACAAGCATCGGCCGTCCGCCGACCGGCAGCAGCGCCTTGGTCGATACGCCGCTGCCGGTCAGCAGCGGGTCGGGACCGGGGCGGCTTCCGGCGAGGACGATGGCAGAGATCGGACCGGGCGTCGGAGCTGTCATGGCGCCCCCGCCGCAGGCGCGACCCGGCGCGCCGTCACGCCGCGCAGAAAGTCGGTGGCCTCGTCGAGCACCGGGCCTTTCGCGCGAAAGGGTGCCGCAAGCGCCATGACGATGCCGGTGTGGCCCATGCCCGGATAGACGCGCAGCGTCGCCGATCCGCCCAGCCGTTCGATCGCCGCGGAAAGGTTCCGGCTGTTGCGCGGGCGCACCGTTTCGTCCTCGTCGCCGCTCGCCAGCCATAGCGGGGGCGCATCGCCGCGCGCATAGTGGATCGGCTGCGTCTTTTCGCGCGGGCGCACCTTGCCCATCGCGCGGTCGGCCATGCCGCCCTTTTCGAACGGCAGGAAATCATAGGGGCCCGCGAGGCCCGCAACGCCGCGGATCACCGACGCGTCGCTCTTGGCCGCGCGCATCCATACCGGATCGAGCGCGAGCATCACCGCATTATAGGCACCCGCCGAATGGCCCATCAGCGCGATGCGATCGGGATCGCCGCCCAGTTCGCCGACGTGGCGGTGGGTCCACGCGACCGCCGCCGCGGCGTCCTCCAGAAAGTCGGGCCAATGCGCCTTGGGGACCAGCCGGTAATCGGGGATCACGACGACGAAGCCCTGGTTGGCCAGCGCCCGGCCGGCGAAGCCGTAGCTTTGCCGTTCACCGCTGCCCCAGCCGCCGCCATAGAAGAAGACCACGACCGGCAGCCGGTCGTGGTCTTCTTCTATGGCGGCGGCTGGGGCAGCGGTGAACTC